>JAEXHR010000040.1 GCA_023449855.1 Pseudomonadota bacterium
GTAGAGCTCCATCAACTCATGGTTCGAGACGCGCGCCAAGAGGCGCGCTCCTCACCATGAGGGGGTGTGGTTATGGCGCGTTCGATCCCAGCATCTCCCGCACCATCGGGATTACCTTGGTCCCATAAAGCTCGATGCACGCCATCAGCTTCTCATGTGGCATCGGACCCGCGCTATATTTCAGATCGAAGCGCGTAAGGCCAAGCGTCTTCGCCGTTTTCGCGATCTTCTTCGCCACGGTCTCCGGCGATCCCACATAGAGCGAGCCGTGATCGACTTCCTGGTCGAATTCGCGTCGCTCCATCGGCGGCCAGCCGCGCTCCTTGCCGATGCGGTCGCGCATCTGCTTGTAGTCGGCCCAAATATCTTCGCGCGCCTGCGCGTCGGTGGCGGCGACGTAACCTGGCGAGTGCACGCCGATGGGCTTTACCGGGCGCTTCATCTCTGCGTAAGCGCGGTGATAGAGATCGACATAGGGTTTGAAGCGTTCGGGATCGCCGCCAATGATGGCCAGCATCAACGGCATGTCGTAGCGCACCGCGCGCACCACCGATTGCGGGCTGCCACCGACGCCGATCCAGGTCATGAGATTGCCGGTCTCGATCGGCGGATAGACGCGCTGATTGGTCAAAGGCGGCCGCGTGGTGCCACTCCAGGTAACTTCTTCGGCGTTCACGAGTTCTGCGAACAGGTCCAGCTTGTCCTCGAACAGCGTCTCGTATTGATCGAGCTTGAAGCCGAACAGCGGAAAGGACTCGGTGAACGAGCCGCGGCCGAGAATGACTTCGGCACGGCCGTTCGAAGCCGCGTCTACAGTGGCAAAGCGCTGGAAGACGCGGATCGGATCGTCAGAGCTCAGCACCGTGACAGCGGATCCCAAGCGGATGCGGTTGGTGCGCGCAGCGATGGCGGCGAGCACGACTTCCGGTGCGGACACGGCAAAATCCGCGCGATGATGTTCGCCGACGCCGAAGAAATCCACACCGAGCCGGTCGGCGAGCACGGCTTCGTCGATGACGTTACGGATGACCTGCGCGTGCGGCAGCATTTCGCCGTCGGGGCCACGCGTGACGTCGCCAAAAGTATCGAGACCGAGTTCGAGTGCCATGTGATGTATCCTGGGCTGAAAACGACAAAGGCCGCGCAGGATGCGCGGCCTTTGCTCGTCCAGCTTTGCTGGCGCTTACTTGGGTTCGCTGATTTCGAACTTCAAGGTGCCGATGCCGTCCACCCCGCACTCGACCTTGTCGCCGGGATTGAGCGCGGCCACGCCCGCCGGGGTGCCGGTGAGTATGACGTCGCCGGCGCCGAGTTCGACCTGCAGCGAGAGCTTCGAGATGATCTCGGCGATGTTCCAGATCATTTCCGACAGGTCGCCTTTCTGGCGCTCGGTGCCATTCACCGACAGCCAGATCTTGCCCTTCGAGGGGTGGCCCGACTTCGAGGCGGGGATCAGTGCGCCGGTCGGAGCGGACATGTCGAACGACTTGCCGATCTCCCAGGGCTGCTCTTTTTTGCGCGAGATGGTCTGCAGGTCGCGGCGGGTGAGGTCGACGCTGACGCCGTAGCCCCAGACGTGATCGAGTGCCTGTTCGGGCGAGATGTTGAGGCCGCCGCTCTTCAGCGCCACCAGCAGCTCGACTTCGTGCTGCATGTCCTTGGTCAGCGTTGGATAGGGGATCACGCTGCCATCGGCCACGGCCATGTCGGCATGTTTGGCGAAGAAGAAGGGCGGGTTGCGCTCGTCATTGCCGAGCTCTCGGATGTGTTCGAGATAGTTGCGGCCGACACACCAGACGCGGCGAACCGGGAATTTGGCGGTCTCGCCCTGGACGGCGATGGCGGCCTGCGGCGGCGGAGTGATCACATAGGAAGCGGTCATGAAGAGGTCTCGGACTGGTTACAGATGACTTCGATCCGCCGTGAGGCGGCCCCGGCAACGTCGTCTTACGCCGATGCGTCGAGGGGCGCCAGCGGAGATGCCTCGCGATGCTGCAAGCGGAAGAATGAGGCATAGCGGCCATCCCGCCGCAGCAGATCGTCATGGCGACCGCGCTCGACGATCTCGCCACCCTCGACCACCAGAATGGCGTCGGCATGCATGATGGTGTGCAGGCGATGGGCGATGACGATGGTGGTGCGGTTCTGGCAGAGATGCTCAATGGCCTCCTGAACCGCCTTTTCCGACTCGGAATCGAGCGCGGCAGTAGCCTCGTCCAGCAGGATCAGCGGGGCGTTCTTCACCAGCGCGCGGGCGATGGCGATGCGCTGGCGCTGGCCGCCGGAGAGCTGCGCGCCGTGCTCGCCGACCGGCGTGTCGTAGCCCTGCGGAAAGCCGAGGATGAAATCATGCGCGCAGGCAGCCTTGGCGGCGGCGACGATCTCGTCTTCCGACGCGCCGGGCTTGCCGAAGGCGATGTTGTCGCGAATGGTGCCGCGGAACAGATAGACGTCCTGGCCGACATAGGCTGTCTGGCTGCGCAGCGAGTGGCGCGAGATATCGGCGGTGTTCTGGCCGTCGATGACGATCTGGCCTTCGGAAACCTCATACATGCGCAGCAGCAGCGCCAGCACGGTGGACTTGCCGCCGCCGGAGGGGCCGACGAGGGCGGTCATCTTGCCGGGCTCGGCGACGAAACTCATGCGATTGAGCACGATCTCGCTCGGGCGATAGCGGAAGGTGACGTCGCGCAGCTCGACCCGGGCGTCGGTGAGCTTCAGCGCCGGCTTGTGGTCGTCATTGGGCTCGGTGGCCGGGCTGTCGACGATCTCCAGCAGCGTATGGGCGCCGATGAGCTGGCTATTCAGATCGATGTTCAGCCGCGCGAGACGCTTGGCCGGCTCGTAAGCGAGCAGGAAGGCGGTGATGAAGGAGAAGAACTGGCCCGGTGTCGCGCCCATCGCCACCACGCGGTAGCCGCCATACATCAGCGCGCCGGCAATGGCGAAGCCGCCGAGGCTTTCCATCAGCGGCGAGGAGCGGCTGGAGACGCGGGCCATCTTGTTGGCGTTCTTCTCGACGGAGGTGATGCTGGCCTCCATGCGCGCCTGCATCGTCTGCTCGAGCGTGAAGGCTTTGACGGTGCGGATGCCCTGCAAGGACTCCTGCATCACCTCGAGGATTTCGGCAGTGCCGGTGAACTGGTTGCGCGCGAGGCCCTTGATGCGGCGAACCAGTTTTCGCAGCACCAGGATCGCGGGCGGCGCCACCAGGAAGCCGGTGATCGCCATATAGGGGTCCTGCATCACCATCACGCCGACCAGCGCGATGAGCGACAAGAGATCGCGGCCGATGGCATTGATCAGCAGGTTCAGCACCTGCGTCACCGAATTGGCGCCGGCCGTGAGACGCTGCAGGAATTCGGAGGAGTGGCGCTCGGAGAAAAAGCCGATGCTCTCGCTCATCAGCTTGGCGAACAGCCGGCGCTGGTTGTTGGCGACGATGGCGTTGGAGATTTTCGACAGGATCACCGTATGACCATAGGTCGCCGCACCCTTCACAAGGAAGATGATGACCACGAAACCGGAGAACAGCGCGATGCGCTCGATGCTCTTGTCCACATAGGCCTGGTTGATGACTTCGCCGAGCATATAGGCGGACAGCGCGGTGGTGGCGGCGGCGATGGCCATCAGCAGGAAGGCGGCCAGATACTGGCGCCAATAGGTCTTCGCCTGTTCCGTGACCAGGCGGCGGATCAGCGTCCAGGCGCCATGGGGATCGTCAGTGACTTTGCGTGTAACTTTGGCCATCCGCGGTCCAGAAGGCGCAGGACGGGCGGCCGGGCAGGGGTCTGCCGTGGCGCCCGTTCGGCGTTGCGAAACAGCCGCCTGATTGCCCGTTAAATCGCGGTTTTTCAAGCCAAAATCGGGCTTGCCAAGACATTGTTAACCAGAGGAATCCGGCGGGGTAAGCCGCCGGATTCGGGAGTTTTTGACGTGGAATCCCCCGGACGCACGGCCCGCGACCGCGCGAACGGGGCTTCCGGTTGGTCTGAACTGCCGGGTCAGAAGCGGTAGTTCACGCCCGCTTTCATGGTGTGGAACCTGGTTTCCACCTCGAGCAGCGAACTGGCGAAGAAGCCATTGGCGACGTCGTTTACATTGGTCGCGGCCAGCCTGCTGCGGCCCAGATCCACATAGAGATATTCGGTCTTGAACGACCATTGCGGGGCGAAGGCGTATTCGAGACCGGCGCCAGCGGTCCAGCCCCACTGGGTGCTGCCAGTGGAGGCGGTTGCCACCTGGCCGATGACGCCGTTCGGCCCGGTCAGGGTGAAGTTGCCTGACGTGTTGACCTGCCCATAGGCGCCACCGCCAGTGCCATAGAGGAACAGGCGGTCCCAAGCATAGCCGAGGCGGCCACGGACGGTGCCGAACCATTCGACCTGCGAGCCGGTGCCGAAAGTCGCGGAGGTGACGACGCCGTTGTTGTTGAGGGTCTGGTTGCCTTCGAACCGGCCCTTGATATCGGACCACTGGATGTCCGCCTCGATACCAGTCACGAACCGGTTCGAGAATTGATAGTTGTAGCCGACCTGGCCGCCGCCGAAGAAGCCGCTCGAGGTCAGGCTGAACTTGCCGGCCGTGCTGGTGACCAGCGCCGGCGCTTCCGCCTGCAACTGCCGCTGCGTCGCGCTGAACGGATAGTCGAACTTGTCGCCGCCGAAGCCAACATTGGCGCCGATATAGAAGCCGGTCCAGGAGAATACCTGGACGGGCGCAATCGGCACCTTCACCGGGTAGGCCATGTCGGCTGCAGCGGCGGGAGCTACAGTCATGCAGAGAGCAAGCGCTGCGCCGATTGTGGTTCGCTTCATCGTCTCATTCCTCAGTTTCTGGCGCGATATACGGCTATCGAGTCGCCGCTGCTGCGCGATTGCATGCGCTCACGATGACAGAAACCAGGCGAAGGTCTTGTTGGTTGGCGTAGCGGAATTTAGTTCACGCGCAGTGCTGCTGAACTTCGTGGCGCTGTGGCGGTCTCGCAACAGCACATATGCGCATTGCGCGTTGAGAAGTCGCAGCGGGGCCCGCACTTTTACGCGTGGTGAAATCGAAAGGCACTGCTACACTCCCGCAAGAAGCGAGTGAGCGCATGCAGCAGGCCAGTTTCGTCTCTGACGACTTCGATCCCGACCTCGACGATCGCGAGAAGTTCGCACACTGGTGCGACAACATGGAGGCGCTGACCTGTTGCGTGGACATCACGCGCAACGAGGATCGGCGGTTCTCCGCCTTCGTGCACTGGTCCGATTTCGGTAGCCTTCAGGTGTCGCGTTTCGGCGGCACGTTCAGCCGGATACGGCGCTCGAAGACCGCGATTTCGCGCGGACCCGACGATGATTTCTGTCTTATGTTTCACCGCGGCAGTGGTACCTTCAGCATCGACCATGTGGGACGCGAGATGGTGTTGCCGTCCCAGCGCGCGTTTCTCGGCACCAACGGACTGCCCGCCGATATACGTTCGGACGCGGGTTTTCGTTCGACGACGCTGACGGTGAGCCGCGCACGCTTGCTCCCGCTCGTCGGCGATGCGGACGCTTTGCTGGTAAAGCCGCTCGACGAGAGCAGCCCTGCGGTCGCACATCTGCGGCGGAGCATCGACATCGCCGTCGATCTGCAGCGCGATACCCACGACGCGCAGCTCGATGCACATATCGTGACGACGCTGCTGGACCTGACGGCGCTCGCGCTCGGCGCGCGCGGCGATGCTGCCGAACAGGCCTCGATGCGCGGCCTGCGCGCGTCACGTACGCAGGAGATCATTGCGGAGATCGATCGAAGGTTTTCCGATCCCGGCTTCTCCATCGGACAGATCGCACAGCGGCTCGGACTGTCGCCGCGCTATCTGCAGGACCTGTTGCAGGAAACCGGATTGAGCTTCACCGAGCGTCTGCTGGAGCGGCGACTGCAACATGCGATGCAGCTCCTGACCAGCGAGGCCGGGGATCGGATGAAGATCGGCGAGATCGCGCTGGCTAGCGGATTCAACGAGATATCCTACTTCAACCAGCGCTATCGCCGTCGTTTCGGCGAGACGCCGAAGCAGTCGCGACGCTGAGCCTTATGCCGAGCGCGCCAATAATTCGATGCCATGGCGCTCTCGCGCGAGTTTCTCCTCCCAGGCGAGCGCATGGCGGGCGATGGTTTCCAGGTCGTCGTAGACAGGCGTCCAGTTCAAGGTGGCGCGAATCCGGGACGTATCGGCGATCATGGTCATGATATCGCCGTCGCGCCGCGGGGCGTATTGGACGGCGAAATTGCGGCCCGATGCGCGACGCACGGCTTCGATCGTCTCCAGCACCGAATAGCCACGGCCATAGCCGCAATTCAGCGTGGTCGAGGTGCCGCCTTCGCGCAGATAGGCGAGCGCGGCGCGATGCGCCTGGACGAGATCGCTGACATGGATGAAGTCGCGGATGCAACTGCCGTCAGGCGTCGGATAATCGGTGCCGTAGACGTCAATCTTGCTACGCTGGCCGGTGGCGGCTTCCACGGCGATCTTCAGCAGATGCGTGGCGCCCATGGTGGCGAGGCCGGTTCGTCCCTGGGGATCGGCGCCGGCGACGTTGAAGTAGCGCAGCACGACGAATTCCATGCCGTAGGCTGGGGCGATGTCGTGCAGCATGATCTCGGTCATCAGCTTGGACGAGCCGTAAGGCGACAACGGCCGCGTTGCGGCATCTTCGGCGACCGGTGTGAAATCCGGATTGCCATAGACGGCAGCCGTCGACGAGAAGATGAAGCGCTTGACGCCGCATTTAACCGCTGCGTTGAGCAGGTTGCGCGAGGTCATGGTGTTGTTGCGATAATAGGCGAGCGGATCGCGCATCGATTCCGGCACCACGACGGAGCCGGCGAAATGAATGATGGCATCGACGCCATGGGCGTTGATCACGCCCTCGACGAGATTTTCGTCGGCCACATCGCCGATGAACAGCGGCACGCCTTCGGGCAGATAGGTGGAGAAGCCGGTGGACAGATTGTCGATGACAACGACATTCTCGCCGGCTTCCACCAGCGCATGCACCATGTGACTTCCGATATAACCGGCGCCGCCGGTGACCAGAACCGTCATTTGGATTGTCTCACTCTCCCGTTTCCGGAGACGATAGACGTTTCGCGATGAAGAGCGGGTTTCGCCGCGTGGTTACTGGTCTCTATGCTTAATGTTGCGTATAGGAACCGGAGCGAAATGGAGTTCTCTGTGCCGATTGCGGGCAAAACAGCCGAAAAATTGCAGCTGATCATCACCAATCTGCATTGGCGCTACTCCGGTGTGACCGCAACCAACCGCATGGTGGCGCCGAAACTCGCTGCCATGATCGATGCCGCGTGGCTGGGTACAGATGCGCCCCATGGCATCCGGCGCATGGGCTTTGGCACGTTGCTGACATTGTGGATGCGACGAATGCCCGTTATCTGGCATGCGCGGCGCAACAACGAGATGATCGTCGGTGTTCTTCTCCGCGCGCTCGGCTGGCCGTTGAAACTGCTGTTCACCTCGGCTGCACAGCGTCATCACAGCTGGATCACCCGCTGGCTGATCCGCCGCATGGACGCGATCATCGCAACATCGGACGCGTCGGCATCATATCTCAAGCGTGAAGCAACGGTGGTAACGCATGGCGTCGATACGGATCGCTATGCGCCGCCGGCCGATCGTGCGGCCGCCTTCGCCGAGGCGAAGCTGCCGGGACGCTATGCGATCGGCTGCTTCGGTCGCGTGCGCGCGCAGAAGGGCACCGATCTGTTCGTCGACGCCATGTGCGCGCTCCTGCCGCGCTATCCGGATTTCAGCGCGGTCATTGTCGGCGCGATCACGCCGGACCAGATCGGTTTCGCAAGCGAGCTGCGCAGGAAGATCGCCGACGCCGGCCTGCAGGATCGCATCGTCATCACCGGCGAGTTGCCGATCGAGGAGGTCGAGCGCTGGTATCGTCGACTGACGATCTATGCGTTTACCTCGCGCAATGAAGGCTTTGGCCTGACTCTGATCGAAGCGATGTCGGTTGGTGCGGCGCTCGTCGCGGCGCGTGCCGGCGCTGCCGAGATTGCCGTGGAGGATGGCGTCACCGGAACCCTGGTGCCTACGGGCGATGCGAACGCTCTGGCAGATGCGATCGAGCCGTTGATGCGCGATCCGGAAGCTGCACGCGCCATGGGCGAGCGTGGACGCCAGCGAGTGCTCGATCAATTCAGTCTCGATGCCGAAGCGCGCAGTATCGCCGCGGTCTATCGCAAGCTCGTCTGACCTTTCAGGATATCCGCCACGAAGGCATCGAGATCACCGCCCGCAAACAGGTAGCCGGGGAGATGCGCCGCCGTTGCCGCCTCGATATCGCTGTCGCGGTCGCCGATCACGAAACTGCCTTCACGAATGACCGCCCAGTGCTGCATCAGATCGAGGATCATGCCGGGTTTCGGTTTACGCCACGGATGATCTTCAAGATATCCCTCGACGATGCCGCTCGGATGATGCGGGCAGTAGCGGACGTCGTCGATGACGGCGCCTTTCCTGGCCAGTTCTCTTCGCATCCAGTCGAGCAGCTCGTTGAGCTCGGCCTCGGTGAAATAGCCGCGTGCGACACCGGACTGGTTGGTGAAGACGAAGACGTGATAGCCGGCCTCGTTGAGCCGCTTCACTGCTTTCGCCGCATTCGGCATCCAGCGAATTTTTGACGGGTGTCCGACATAGTTGTCGTCGTAGTTGAGCACGCCATCGCGGTCGAGAAAGGCGGCTGGCTTATGCTGCTTGATCGAAGTCATCAGTGCATGCCGGCGGTTTCGGCTTTCGCCATGATGGTCTGGATGATGTCGGTGACATCCGTGGCCGGGATGTCGCGCATGCAGGCATGATTGTTCTGGTGGCAGACCGGCGTGTGGCAGGGCTGGCACGGGACGATAGTCTTGGTCTGTACGGTGGCGGCGAGGGGATTGAGCGGACCCCACAGCTGCGGGCTGGTGGGGCCGAAAATGCCCACGGTCGGTGTGCCCACCGCGGCGGCGATATGCATCAGGCCGGAATCATTGGCGACGGCGACCTTGGCGGCGGCCATGCCGATCACGCCGTTGCGCAGGTCGTTCGTGGTGAGGTCACGCGCCCGTGGACCGGCAGCGGCGACGATCTCGTTGGCGAGGTCTTTTTCACCGGGGCCACCGATCACCCAGACGTCATAGCCACGCTCCACCAGCAGCTTTGCCGCCTCGGCATAATAGGTCCAGCGCTTGGACGAGCCGACCGAGCCGGGGCCGAGGGCCACAGCCGGGCCGGTTCCGAGCCCGTTGGCCTGTCGCCAGCGGGCGATTTCGTCCGCGGGAACCCGGAAATCCGGGACTGGCCAGTCGGCGGGCAATTCGGTGCCCGGCGGCAGTGCCAGTGCGCATTTGCGGTCGATCATGCGCGAGAGCTTCTTTTCCCCCCAGCGCCAGTCATTGAGCAAGCCGAAGCGGACTTCGCCGACAAAGCCGACGCGCTCCGGAATGCCCGCGAGGGCCGGGGCAAGGGCGGATTTCCACGTCCGCGGCATGATCAGGGCGGTGCCGTAGTTCCGCTCGCGCATCAGCGCGGCGAGTTCCCACTGTTTTGCAAGCGCCAGACGGCTGCGTGGCAGGTCCCAGACGATCCCGGAGCGGACGCCGGGCATGTAGTCCACCAGCGGCGCCACCAGTTTGGTTACCAGAATGTCGATTGGCCGGTTGGGCCAGCGCTGCTTCAGGACCCGCACCACCGTATGACCGCGGACGAAGTCGCCGATCCACATATAGGGCACGATCAGGATTGGGCGGGTGTCCGCCGCTTCCACCGTCACGCCCGGATATGGGGAATTTTGGATCATGGTTTCAAAGACTTCGCGTATGGCTTAAGGCAGTCGGTAGCCGGTCCGCCCGGGCCAGACAAGCGGTTTGGAAACCTGTCCGGAAATGTCCCCATCGGGTTGACCAGATCCGGCGGCCCAAGTTGCCTGCCGGGCGGGACTGAGGCAAAGGTGGCGGCGCAAGACGCAAAACGGGGATTTCATGCTGCTGGTGACCGGAGGGGCCGGTTTTATCGGATCGAATGTGGTGGCGGCGCTGAATGACGCCGGCCGCGCCGATGTCGCCGTGTCCGATTTTCTCGGCCATGACGGCAAATGGCGGAATCTGGCCAAGCGGCAGCTTGCCGATGTGGTGCCGCCCGGCGAGTTGATGGAATGGCTCAAGGGCCGCCGGCTCGACGCCGTCATCCATATGGGGGCGATCTCCGAGACCACGGCGACGGACGGCGATCTGGTCGTCGAGACCAATTTCCGCCTCTCCATGCGGCTGCTCGACTGGTGCACCACCCATGGCGTGCCGTTGATCTATGCGTCCTCGGCGGCGACCTATGGCGACGGCACGCAGGGGTTCTGCGATGCCGATACGGTGCCGGAACTCAAGACGCTGCGGCCGATGAACCTCTACGGCTGGAGCAAGCACCTGTTCGATCTCGCTGTGGCCGAGCGCGTCGCCAAAGGCGGACAGATGCCCCCGCAATGGGTGGGGTTGAAATTCTTCAACGTGTTCGGCCCGAACGAGTATCATAAGGGCGGCATGATGAGCGTGCTGACCCGGCGCTTCGACGACATCAAGACCGGGCGGGGCATTCAGTTGTTCAAGTCGCATCGCGAGGGCATCGCCGATGGCGATCAGCGCCGCGACTTCATTTATGTCGAGGATGTCGTTCGTGTCATCCTGTGGTTGCTGGCGACGCCCCGCGTGAGCGGCATCTATAATGTCGGAACCGGCACCGCGCGCAGCTTCAAGGATCTGATGCTGGCTGCTTACACGGCGCTCGGCGCTGCACCCGGTATCACATATATCGATATGCCCGAGCAGATTCGCGACAGCTATCAGTATTTCACGCAGAGCGAAGCCGATCGGCTGCGCGCTGCTGGCTACAATGGCGGCTTCACCGGTCTGGAGGATGCGGTGAAGCACTATGTGACGCATTATCTCGATACGCCCGATCGCTTTCGCTGACGCCCAGGTACCGGTGTGATGTTCGACTTTGACGCTCTGTCTCATGCATTTCCGAAGCAGACGGTTCTCTGCATCGGCGATCTCATGCTGGACGAATTCGTCTATGGCGAGGTCTCGCGGATCTCGCCGGAAGCGCCGGCGCCGGTGATCGCCGCCCAGCGCAGCGAGATCGTGGTCGGCGGCGCCGGCAATGTGGCGCGCAACATCGCGGCGCTCGGCGCCAAATGCATTTTCGTCGGGCTTATTGGCGCTGACGATGCGGCGGAGACACTGAAGCGACATCTCTCGCAAGAGAGCGGCATCGAGGCGTTGCTGGTGACCGATGCGTCACGCCCGACCACACGAAAAGTGCGTTTCGTTTCCGAACATTTTTCCACGCATATGCTGCGCGCCGATTGGGAGCTCGCGGCGCCGGCATCGACCGAGATCGAGCAGCAGTTGCTCGATACCATCCTGCCGCAGATCGCCCGTACCGATATCGTGCTGCTGTCGGACTATGCCAAGGGCGTGCTGACCGCGCGGGTGATCCGCAACGTGATCGATGCGGCGAAGAAACTCGGCAAGCGCGTGATCGTCGATCCCAAGAGCGCAAATTTCGCCATCTATCGTGGCGCCACACTGCTCACGCCCAACCGCAAGGAATTTGCTGAGGCGACGCGCAGCCGCGCCGATACCGTGATCAATATTGCCGCAGCTCAGGAGGCGATGATCCTCGCCGATTGCGCCGCCATGCTGGTGACCCAGAGCGAGCACGGCATGACCCTTGTCGCGCGCGATGGCGATGCCATCCATGTGCCGGCGCTGCCAGTGAAGGTGCGCGACGTCTCCGGCGCTGGCGATACTGTCGCTGCGATGCTTGCGGTTGCGCTGGCAGCGGGCGCGGACTGGGAGGTGGTGCTCCGTCTGGCCGCCGCTGCCGCCGCCGTGGCCGTCGGCAAGAAGGGGACGGCGGTCGTTTCGCCGCAGGAGTTGCGTCGAAAGATGCTGCCGCATGCGACGCTTGCCGCCGAAGACAAGATCGCCACCGCTGCCGATCTGGCCGTTCGGCTGGATGCATGGCGCCGCGACCAATTGCGGATCGGCTTCACCAATGGCTGCTTCGATATCCTGCATCCCGGCCATGTAAAGGTGCTCACCGCAGCGCGCGCGACCTGCGACCGCCTCATTGTCGGTCTCAACAGCGACGCCTCGGTCAAGCGTCTCAAAGGTCCGGATCGTCCCGTTCAGAACGAGCGCGCCCGCGCCGAGGTACTGGCGGCGCTCGAGGCGGTGGATCTTGTCGTCATCTTCGAGGAAGACACGCCGATCGAACTGATCGAGCAGGTCTTGCCATCGACTTTGGTGAAGGGCGGTGACTACACCCGCGAACAGGTGGTCGGCCACGAGATCGTCGCCGCAAACGGCGGCGAAGTGGTCATTGTTGATATTTTGCAGGGTTTCAGCACGACATCTCTCGTCGAGCGTGCTAGACGCGGCAACTCCTGAGCGGTCCATCTGCTCGCAAACGGTGCATAAATGAATCGCTTGACGCAACTATCTTGGCGAAATTTGCTGATTGCCCTCCACGACGCGATCGTGACGGCGTTGGCTGTCGTCTTCAGCTTTATGCTTCGATTTGATGGGGAGAATCTTTTTGATCGGCTGCCGCTCCTCCTGAAGATATTGCCTTACTTCGTCATATTTAGCGTGGCCGTGTGTTACGTATTCAATCTGACGACGACGAAATGGCGCTTCATTTCGCTTCCCGACCTCCTCAATATTCTCCGCGTTGCGTCGGTACTGACGGTCGCGTTGCTTATCCTCGACTACATTTTTCTCGCACCGAATGTGTATGGCGCTTTCTTCCTGGGGAAGACGACGATCGTCATCTACTGGTTTGTGGAAGTCTTTTTGTTGAGCGGTACGCGGTTGGCATATCGCTATTTTCGCTACACCCGGACGCGAAATCAGGCGCGGACGACCAACGCAGCGCCAGCACTGTTGATCGGTCGGGCTGCCGACGCTGAAGTGTTCCTGCGTGGTATAGAGAGCGGGGCGGTCAAACGATTGTGGCCGGTGGGCGTTCTGTCGCCAGCTTCCTCGGATCGCGGTCAGACGATTCGTGGTTTGCCGGTACTCGGCGGGATCGACGACCTCGCAAATGTGGTCGATGATTTTGCGCGCCGCGATCGCGCTATTCACCGCGTGGTGATGACGCCCTCCGCTTTTACCGAGGACGCTCAACCTGAAGCCATCCTCATGCGTGCACGCAAGCTTGGCCTCGAGGTTAGCCGAATTCCTTCGCTGGAAGAAAGCCGTGACCGGCCTCAACTGGCGCCGGTGGCGGTCGAGGATTTGCTGCTGCGTCCTAGCGTGAAGATTGACTATGAACGTCTTGAAAAGTTCATTCGCGGCAAAGCCATTGCGGTGACAGGGGGCGGCGGTTCGATCGGCTACGAGATGTGCGATCGCGTGGTGACGTTTGGCGCGTCGCGTCTGCTTGTCATCGAAAATTCCGAACCTGCTCTTCATGCCGCGATGGAGAAGCTTGCGGAGAAGGTGAAGACCGCGAATATCGAGGGGCGTATTGCCGACGTCCGCGATCGCGCCCGCATTCATCAACTACTTATGGCGTTTAAGCCGGATGCGGTTTTTCATGCAGCTGCGCTCAAGCACGTACCTATCCTTGAGCGTGATTGGGGCGAGGGTGTCAAAACCAATATCTTTGGCTCTGTGAACGTCGCGGATGCGGCCTTGGCTTCGGGCGCCGAAGCCATGGTGATGATCTCGACCGATAAGGCCATCGAGCCGGTATCCATGCTCGGTCTCACCAAGCGATTTGCCGAGATGTATTGCCAGGCGCTCGATGGCGCTCTGCCGGACCGATCCGCTGGAAAGCCTCCGATGCGCTTGATCTCGGTGCGCTTTGGCAACGTTCTGGCGTCGAACGGATCGGTGGTCCCGAAGTTCAAGGCGCAGATCGAGGCCGGAGGTCCGGTGACGGTGACACACCCCGACATGGTGCGTTACTTCATGACTATTCGTGAGGCTTGCGATTTGGTCGTGACTGCGGCCACTCATGCGATGAGTTCTCAACACGCCGATGCCTCGGTTTATGTGCTTAGCATGGGACAGCCCGTGAAGATCGTCGATCTTGCCGACCGCATGATTCGTTTGTCGGGCCTGCAGCCCGGCTACGATATCGATGTGGTTTTCACCGGTGTTCGGCCGGGAGAGCGCATGCACGAGATCCTGTTCGCGAAGCAGGAACCCACCAGCGATATCGGAGTTGCCGGCGTCATGGCGGCGCGACCGCACGAGCTTCCGCTAGATACGATCAACGGATGGCTCGAAACGTTGAAGTCTGCCATTGAAACGGATCAGCAGGACGTGGTCGTCGCAACGCTGAAGTCTGCGGTGCCGGAATATCAGGTAGAAGCGCGTTAGCATCCGATCGCTGCCCCCGGCTCCGTTTACGAATGGTACGCTTGTTATTGTTGCGGCAGCTCTGAGATCTCAGAGCGATGTTCTATCATATTGCAACGAACGTCGCTGGAATTGGCTAAGCGGTCTACGTCCTAGCGGGCCGGTTCGTCGCGGAGAAGTATGTGTTTGCAGATTGAGCAAATGCAAAGTCGACTTTCTGCCGAAACATGCGACGATGGGCCTCTTGTCTCGTATTTGTCGATACATTCCGGCGATGAGACATCTGTATGACAAGACGACCAGGCTTTGGCCAGATTTGGCGAGCGGGTCGCCTTCATGGGGAAGGAATCGTCACCTCGTCGCGGTTCTGACGTAATCGGATGCTGCGATGCGGAAATGCTGCGGTGTTGTCGATCTGACGGCTCGTAGGGTACGGCGCCATCGGTTGTGCAGGGCGGCCATTTCGCAAATCTGGGGAAATGATGTCTGAACCTTCCATCCTCGTCACCGGCGCCGCGGGCTTCATCGGCTTTCACGTCGCGCGTCAGTTACTGGCCGAGGGCCGTGCTGTCGTCGGGCTCGATAGCGTCAACGACTATTACGATCCCGCGTTGAAAGAGGCCCGGCTGGCACAACTGGCGGGCCAGCCGAATTTCACCTTCATCAAGGCCAATCTGGCGGACCGGGCTGCCCTGCAGGCGCTGATGGCCGAGCACAAGTTTCCGGTGGTGATCCATCTCGCTGCCCAGGCCGGCGTGCGTTACTCCATCGACAATCCGCATGCCTATGCCGATGCCAATCTCGAGGGCTTCCTGAACATCCTGGAAGGCTGCCGCCACAATGGCTGCAAGCATCTGCTCTACGCTTCGTCTTCCTCGGTCTATGGTGCGAACAAGAAGAAGCCGTTCTCCGTCAGCGATCGGGTCGACAATCCCATCAGCCTCTATGCTGCCACCAAGAAGGCCAACGAGCTGATGGCGCATTCCTATAGCCATCTCTACCGGCTACCGACGACCGGCCTGCGTTTCTTCACGGTCTACGGTCCATGGGGCCGCCCGGACATGGCGATCTTCCTGTTCACGAAGGCGATCATCGAGAAGACGCCGATCAAGCTGTTCAATCATGGCGACATGCGGCGCGACTTTACCTATGTCGATGACGTAGTGGGCGTAATCGGCAGGCTGATCGACAATGTTCCGTCCGGCAGCAGCGATGAGGCGCCAGCGCGCATCTACAATGTCGGCAACCACAAACCCGAGCATCTCCTGCATGTGGTCGAGGTTCTTGAGAAGGAGCTCGGACTGGATGCGATCAAGACCTTGCTGCCGATGCAGCCCGGTGACGTGCCTGAAACCTTTGCCGATGTGGATGATTTGATGCGCGATGTCGGCTTCAAGCCGGACACCAGCATCGAGGACGGTATCCGGCAGTTCGTCGCCTGGTATCGCGGCCACTACGGCAATCTCGGCGCAAGCCGCTAAAGCAATAACGGACGAAAGAGGTCGAGCACGCCATGAGCAAGCGCATCATTCCCCTCATCATGTGCGGCGGTGCGGGCACGCGGCTTTGGCCGTCCTCGCGCGAGGGGCGGCCCAAGCAGTTCCTGCCACTGTTCGGGCCACGCTCGACCTTTCAGGACACTATCCTGCGCATCGCTGATCCCGTCCTGTTTGACAGGCCGATCGTGATTACCAGCGAAGCGTATCGCTTCATGGTGCGCGAGCAGTTGGCGGAGATCGGCTATGACGCCGATATTCTGCTGGAGCCTGCGCGCCGCGATTCCGGCCCGGCCATCGCCGCTGGCGCCGCTTTCGCGCTCACGCGCGATCCCGAGGCCGTAGTACTGGCGCTGGCCGCGGATCATGTGGTGCGCGACGTTCCAGCCTTCGTGGCTGCTTGCCGCGCGGGCCTCGTCGAGGCCGATAACGGCCATATCGTCACCTTCGGCGTCACGCCGGAGCGGCCTGCGGTCGAGTATGGCTATATCTCGCCGGGCGACGGACTGTCCGGCAATGTGAAGCGCGTCGCCAAATTCGTCGAGAAGCCCGATCTGCCGACCGCGACGCGTTATGTCGAAGCCGGCTATCTCTGGAACAGCGGCAACTTCATGTTCCGCGCGTCAGCTCTGCTCGATGAATATCGCGGTGTCGATACGGACAGCGTCGCAACGATCTCGCGTGCGGTGACAAATGCGGGCCGCGATCTCGGTTTCTTCACGCTGGATGCCGACGCGTTCAAGCAGGCACGGGCAATTTCAGTCGATTATGCGGTGATGGAGAAGACGACGAAGGCTGCGGTCGTGCCGGTCTCCTGCGGCTGGTCGGATGTCGGCTCCTGGCTTGCGGTATGGGAATTGTCCGACAAGGACGCGCAGGGCAACGCCGCGCAAGGCCTCGCTGTTTTCGAAGACAGCCGCAACTGCAACGTCGCCAGCGACGGGCCAGTTGTGGCGCTGGAGGGCGTGGACGATCTCGTCGTGGTCGCCACGCAGGACGCGGTGCTGGTGTCACGGCAGAAGGACGCCAACAATCTGAAGCGTCTGGTGGCGAAGCTGAAGGTCACGGCGCCGCACGTCACCGAAGATCATCTCAAGACCCATCGTCCATGGGGCTCTGTGCAGGCGCTGGAGACCGGCGAGCGCTATCAGGTCAAGCGCCTCGTCGTGAAGGCGGGCGAACGGATGTCGCTGCAGATGCATCATCATCGCTCCGAACATTGGATCGTCGTGCGCGGCACCGCCAGGGTGACGCTGAACGACGAGGTGAAAGTGATGCAGGAAAACGAGTCGATCTATATTCCGATCGGCGCCACGCATCGTCTGGAAAATCCCGGCAAGATTCCGCTCGAACTCATCGAAGTGCAGACCGGCAGCTATCTCGGCGAGGACGACATCATTCGCATCGAGGACGACTACAAGCGGACCTGAGGTGAGGCGCAGCGCACGGCGCCAGCGCCTAGCGATATTGGGTGAACTTCTTGTAGATCCAGCGACGGCCGTCGTACCGCCGCCACACCTGTCCGCGCACGAGACGCCCGGTGATCGATCGCCGCGGGATCAGCACCGTCCACAGGTGCCAGACCGTGGCCCAGTCGGCGCGCGGCTTGAGTTTCAGGATACGCAGATGATTGTGACTGTGGGCGAACATGGCGATCTCGGCGTTCGGATCTCCACAGTTGCGCGCAGCATGCCGAATTGTTCAATTCCGACCTGCACTTAACCTAACCGATCAAGGTTACCGGCACGGCCTTTCGTCCGGCTTTCCCAAATTTAATGGATAACCGGCTTTGGGCCGCGTAAACTTCGTGAATGTGTTCCTTTGTTGCCTGAGCCATTCCGTTGAAAGTTTTTACCCTCGAAATCGATGGTCAGCCGACCATGGTCTTCGATGCCGACAGCCTCGAGGAGGCGCAAGGCATCTGTGCCTTGCCCGAGTTTCGCGCTGATATCGGCGAGTTGAAGCGGCACGGCAGGCCGCTGTTTGGCGACGTCGCCGTGTTTGCGGCACGCGATGCCACGGCGACCGAAATCTTGGCCTTCAATCGTGCCATGACGGGGGCCGGGCGGTCGGATGGGCCGACCATGGCGTTTCTGGTTCCGATCGACGGAATGGTCGTGACGATCGTTCAGCCCGAATAGATCGCGGCGACCGGCAGAGCGGTCGTTATTCCTCCAACAGTATTTCGTTCGCTCCCAGCGGGCTGGCTGCAGGATGTTGCGCGCGATGGCGCCGGGGCAGGCCGTTCTGGTCGCCGGTGGCTGGGGCGGAGCTAAAGCGGGACTGCACGCAAAAGATGTAGATGATGGATTCTAAAAATTTGACACCCTTTGAGTGTATCTTGCAGGGCTGGAACCGTCTTATCGAGACTGAGCCTTCGCGCCTTAATTAGTCAACCTAACGGTGCAGAATTCGCTGGCCGGGAAGGCGGGCGGAAAATCAGCTGATCTTACTGCTGCTTATGAAGTGACTTATCGAATTGATATTGCTAGTTAATATTTCTATTCTGCACGCGATTAGATGTCGTCGGATTGCATGATGGGGTAATGCAGTCGTGCAACATCTAGTCAGTATTCGTTCAACATTGTGGCTTTCAGATTGCGCCGGGTTCCAATTCTTGTTACCGCTCCCACATGAAGCAGATTGTGAAGAATTTCCTTCTGGTTGTATTTTTGACGTCGAGCGCAAATGTCGCGCCAGCGGCGGAGTCGTTTTCGATCGTTGACGCCATCAATCAGGCCGTCAAAACAAATCCTGGCGTCGGCGAGGCCTCCGCCAATCGCCGTGCTACCGAAGCTGAATTGCGTCAGTCTCAAGGCGTATTGTTGCCTCAGGTCCGGTTGCAGGCGAATGCCGGCCCGGAAATGCTGAACCGCGATATTCTGCCGGCGCCGGCGGGCAATGGTGCCTATGTCAACGGGCGGGAAGCCTCGGTGACGGTGCGCCAGCTGGTGTTCGACGGTTTTTCGTCGGTCAACGAAATCTGGCGTCAAGCCGCGCGAGTCGATGCTGCGGCATTCCGTGTGCTGGAGCGCACCGAGCTGATCGCGCTCGATGCGGCCGAGGCCTATGTGGACATGACGCGATATCTGCGTCTGGTCGGGCTAGCCGAGCAGAATCTGAAGGTTCATCGCGAGCTGCGTGCGAATGTGCGTGCGCGCTTCTCCGGCGGTCGCGCCGGCGAGGGCGACATGCAGCAGGCCGAAGAGCGTGTAGCTGCGGCCGAGGCGGTGCTGTCGGATTTCCGCCTGAGCCTCGATTTCGCGCGTGCGAAGTTCAGGAAAACCGTGGGGCTCGAGCCGTTCAATCTGCGCTTCCCCGGACGTCTTCCGGATATGCCGAAGTCGAAGAATGAGTCACTGGACGTCGCGTTCAAGTTCAATCCGACGATCCGTGCAGCTGGCGCCGATGTGGATGCGGCGAAACGTGCATTCGACTCGACGGCCGGTGCATTCGTGCCGAATGTCGCGATCGAAGGTCGCGCGCTGCGTGGCAAGGATTCGATCGTCTATCCTGGCAACCGTGACGAAGTGAGCGGTAAGGTCGTTGTCAGCTGGGACATCTTCCGTGGTGGTCAGGACTCGTGGAAGCGCGTCGAGGCTGGCGAGCGGATGATCGAGCAGCAGCAGCGGCATGCACGCTTGCAGCGCGATGCGCTGGAATCGCTCGATAAGGCTTGGGCAGCACGCACAATCACGACCGACCGTGTGGCCTCGCTGACGCGCGAGGTGGAAGCCGCACGCAAGACCTTCATTGCCTATAACAAGGAATATGAGCTCGGCCAGCGCACGCTGATTGATCTGCTCAACTCGCAGAACCAGTACTTTAATGCGAATGTCTCGCTGGTGTCCGCGCGCGGTGTCACCGTGTTCGCCGATTACCAGCTGCTGGCGGCGATGGGACAGCTTCTGTCTTATCTCAAGACCGGCAGGCCGCCAGAGTCGGAGCCGATCGAAGGACGGGCAACAGGCCTGATCCCGTATCGCTTGCCTCCCATATTGCTGACAGCGCCGGAACCTGGGTCGGAGCCTCTCAATGCGGTGATCCCCTTCCAGAACTGGAATTCACCCTTTACCCCTGTGCTTGAACCCAAGGCTGTTCTGTTTGGGGATCGTTGGGCCTCGCAGGACCTGGCAAATTTGAACGCGCTGTTCTGGGCTCCCGGACAACCGGCACCAGGGCCGACAGCCGGGGCGGCAATCGGGAAGTAGTATGGTGAATGCGGCCGGAAGCGGCCGTGTTCATTTTTACCGTGATTTCAGTTTCTGCCTCTGACGGGCAAATTGGCGATAGGCGGGCCGCTATTGCCGTCTGTATGACTGGCATGGTGAATTTTTTGTAAAAGGCCAGGAGATCCGCGGTTCGGATCACACCAAGGCGCCTGGAATTTCCGAGGCTGCATTGAATCTTCGCTCGCCCAAAATCGACATCGCAACGGATGTCCCCGCCGCAGGTGCGCCCGATCCGCAGCTTGCGAATGAGCGGAATCCCCATGCCGACCCTCTCGCGGACAGTCTTCTATATCTCGCAGCCCATCATGGTCGCGCGGTAACCCGAAGTGCACTGCTTGCGGGACTTCCAGTTGAGCGCGGAACGCTCACGACAGGACTCTACGAGCGCGCTGCACAACGCGCGAGCCTCGAAGCGCAGTTGCAGGAGCGTCCGCTGAAGGAAATTCCAGCGATCGTGCTTCCCGCGGTGCTGTTGTTTCATGACGGCACCGCGCGGATACTGCGTGGTATCGATCTGGCGAGTGGCCGGGTGACGCTTGCAAGCCCGTCAGGCGATGGGGCGATCGCCATCGAGCGGATCGAGGCTGTCGAGGCGAGTTACACTGGTTTTGTCTATTTCGTCCGGCCTGCAAGCGGCAGTGATGCCCGCGTCGCCGCGGCAGGCGATTTGCCCAAGAACCACTGGTTCTGGTCGGTCGTGTCGCAATTCGGCGCAAATTACAGCCACGTTGCGATCGCCGCTTTCGTGGTCAACATGCTGGCGCTCGCAGCGCCGCTGTTTACGATGAGCGTTTATGACCGCGTCATCCCGAATGGCGCCATTCCATCGCTCGTTGCGCTCGGCATTGGGCTGGGGCTCGCCATCGCTTTTGACTTTCTGCTGAAAGTCGTGCGCAGCCGAATTATCGACATGACCGGGAAGAAGATCGACGTCGTCCTGGCGTCCAACATCTTTGAGCACGTGATGTCGCTCAAGATGGAGAAGCGTCCGCCCTCGGTCGGCATTCTCGCAAATCAGATGCGCGACTTCGATTCCGTCCGGGAATTCTTCACTTCGGGCACGGTGGTGTCGGCCACCGATATGCTGTTTGCGATCATCTTCATTGCAGTCCTGTTCGTGATCGCAGGCCCGCTCGCATGGATTCCGCTGATTATGTTGCCGATCATGATCGGCGTCGGTCTGTTGCTGCAGCGGCCACTCGATCGCGCCATGAAGCGCCTGCAGGCGGAATCCGCTGCGCGGCACGGCATTCTCATTGAGTCGCTGAATGGTATCGAGACCGTCCGCGCCGTCTCCGGCGAGAGCCGGGTGCAGACCGTGTGGGAACGATCGGTGGCGGCAACCGCCCGTTCCAGTGAGGGCGTTCAGTTCTGGTCCTCGCTGGCGATGACCTCGGCCAGCGTGGCCACCCAGCTTTGCAGCCTGTTGCTGGTTGTTGTCGGCGTATTCCTGATCCTTGATGGAAAACTGTCTGTCGGCGCGCTGGTTGCTGCGAATATGTTGTCGGGCCGCATCCTTGGGCCGATTGCGGGAATCGCAGCGGTGATGACGCGCGCCACACAGACACTCTCCGCGTTGCGTTCGATTGATCGCCTGATGACGCTCGAGCGCGAAAGGCCGCCGGAAAAGATCTTTGTCGCGCGCGAGATCACCAAGGGAAGCATCGAATTCAAGAGTGTCAGCTTCTCCTACCCGAACAGCCCGACCAAGGCGCTGGACGGCGTATCCTTCCATGTGAGGCCGGGCGAAAAGATCGGCATCATCGGCCGGGTCGGCTCAGGCAAGACGACGGTCGGTCGCCTCGCGACCGCCTTTTATCCGCCGAGCGAGGGCAGCATCCTGATCGATGGGATCGACATTCGGCAATACGACCCCGCTGATCTGCGGGCCGGCATCGGCTTTGTTCTGCAGGATACGGATCTGTTCTACGGCAAGCTTCGCGACAACATTACGCTCGGCCGAACAGATGCCTCTGACGAGGATGTCCTGGAAGCCGCGCGGCTCGCCGGCGTCGAGACGTTCATCGCAGGTCACCCGCAGGGCTATGACATGATGATTGCCGAGGGTGGGCGCAGTTTGTCAGGTGGTCAGAAACAGGCGATCGGCCTGGCGCGCGTCCTGATCCGCAAGCCGCGTGTATTGTTTCTCGACGAGCCGACCGCGCATTTCGATGTGCGCAGCGAGGGTGAGTTCCTCGAACGTCTGAAATCTCTTGCGCAAGGCGAGATATCGATCATCGTTTCGACGCATCGGCCGTCGCTTCTGGCGCTTGTCGATCGCATTCTTGTCTTCGACAACGGCAAGATCGTTGCCGATGGTCCTGCCGAACAGATTCTGACGCGCCTGCGTTCGCAAGTGCAGCCAGCCCCGGCTGCCGGGAGGCCGGTGAATGTCGCAGTCTGATTTTGCGTTTTCGAACGACATCCGCGCCGCGGTCGCCATGCGCACCCCGCGGACGTCCCGCATGTTGCTGCTTACAATTGTTGGTCTACTCGCCGTATTCGTGATCTGGGCGCATTTCGCCGTGCTCGACGAGGTGAAGCGCGGAAATGGCAAGGTCGTGCCGTCGCGGCAGACGCAGGTGGTGCAGTCGCTGGAAGGCGGCATCATCAGCGAGCTGCTGGTGCAGGAAGGGGCCATCGTCAAGAAGGACCAGCCGCTGGCGCGCATCGAAGATACCAATTTTGCCGCGCAGTTCGGCGAGATCCGCGAGCGACGGAGCGCAATGGCGGCGCGCGTCATCCGGCTCGAAGCCGGCGCGATGGGGAAGACGACAATCGAATTCCCGGATGAACTCGTCAAGCTCTCGCCGCGCGCGGTCCAGGCCGAGCGTGCCGTATTTGACGCACAGGCGCGCAAGCTGGCGCAGGACATCGACGTGATAGCCCAGCAGGAGACACAGAAGAATAAGGAGATCGAGGAGCTGCGTGCGTCGGAGACGCGGTTTGCCGAGACCCTGAAGCTCCTGACCAGGGAAGTTCAGCTCACGCGCAAGCTTTATGAGCAGAAGGTGGTCCCTGAAATCGAAATGCTCCGCGCCGATCGCCAGGCCACCGACATGCGCGGCCAGTTGGCCGTGGTGCAGGCGACCATCGTGAAGACCGAGGCAGCCGTGAAGGAAGCGCAGTCGCGCCTGCTCAATGTCATCACGGCATTCCGTGCACAGGCCGAAGACGATCTCGCCAAGTCGCGCGGGGACCTCGCAGTTCTCGATGAAAACATCAAATCAGCGCAGGATCGCGTTCGGCGCACCGAGCTGCGCTCGCCGGTCTATGGAATTGTGAACAAGTTGAACGTGACGACCATCGGTGCCGTCGTGGCGCCAGGCGCCAGCGTGATGGAAATCGTGCCGCTGGAAGACACGCTGCTGGTGGAAGGCCGTATCCGTCCGCAGGATATCGCTTTCATCCGGCCTGACCATGAAGCGGTGGTCAAGCTCAGTGCATATGACTCCTCCGTTTATGGATCGCTACATGGGAAGGTCGAGCGCATCAGCGCCGACACGATCGTTGACGAGAAGGGCGACAAAAACGAGCGCGGTGAAACCTTCTATCGGGTGATGGTGCGTACCGAGAAGAATTACCTTGGAACGAGCGAGCATCCGCTGCCGATCATTCCGGGCATGGTGGCGACGGTCGAGGTATTGACCGGCAAGAAGTCGGTGCTGGACTATCTTGTAAAGCCGGCACGTATGCTTCGCGACGAAGCGCTGCGGGAACGTTGAGCCACCGCTACGCGCTGACGCGAGAAACCGGCGCAGCCATCAGAGTCAACAGACCGTTAAAAGTCCCGATTTGCTAAAATGCGAGCAAATGCATTTCCATGCGATTGAGCGCGTTCAACGAGATGCTCGCGCTGGTTGACGGCTTTTAACCGGCCTGCAGCTGCTCTCATTCTATTCCTGATGCCACAAGATCCGGGCGGGGATCGACGCAAAGACGTCGGCCGATGCACCGGACAACGGGGCGTCAGTCATGTTGCGTATCGATCAGGCGCGGGCCTTCCCGCGTGTGCTGGGCATTGTGCTGGCCGGTCTGGTTCTGACCGGCGGCACGAGTAGTGCGCTGGCCAAGGCGCGCGCCAAGAAACCGCCGGTGCCACATCTCGCGCTGGAAGAGCCAGTTGCTCCCACCGCGACGACGCCAGTACGATTTTTCACCATCAATCAGGTTCTCGCCAGGCAGGCCGGCCAGTCCACCGCTAAGCCCGGCACGATCGAGGTCGCAGCTGTTACGTCGCAAAGTACAGCGGTCGTTGGGGATACTGCTGCTTTGGGCGGCCTGGTGCCGGTGACGAGCGACGAGCCCTTTGGTCTTTTCACCTTCCGCGCTCCGGAAGGGGTGCTTTGGACCAAGTGGCGCAGTGTCCAGGCGCGCATGCGCGTCGAGTTGAAATCCATCGCCGATTGCGAAGCCGATGGTGAGCATTGTCCTGCCGGCGCTCGCAAATTCCTGTCTCTGGTCAACGAAGGCGCGGATATGAGCACGCGGGCGCGCGTCGAGTTGGTCAATCGCGGTCTGAACAATGCGGTTCGCTATGCCAGCGACTATCAGCAGCATGGGGTGGCCGACCTGTGGAGTTCGCCGCTCGAAACACTGTCGGCAGGTGCAGGCGATTGCGAAGACTATGCGATCGCCAAATATGCGATGCTTTCGGCCGCGGGAGTTCCGGAGAGCAGCATCAAAATGCTGCTGGTCCGCGACCGGGCCGTGCGCCAGGACCACGCGGTACTTGCGGTCCGTATCGACGGTCGCTGGATGATTCTCGACAATCGCTATTCCGGCCTTTCCGAGTCGCAGGACCTGCCGCATTTCATGCCGCTCTTCGCGATCGACGGGACCGGCGTCAGCCTCTTTGCGGCTCCCTATGCCGAGCGCGCTCCTCATGAAAGCGAAGCGGACGTGATGCCCGCCGCTGCGGCCAATGGTTCGGGAGGCGGTACGACGCTTCCGCTGGTGTTCTGAGTGCGCCCTGCAACACTGGGCCAAAATAGCTTGTCTGGTTCAGTTTCCCGTTCTCGCGACCTTGTACTTAACTGGTAGTTGCGCTCTTAATGCGGACCAGGTTCGGGATCGGGGGGAAATAATGCGCGCGAAATTTGCTGTCTTTGGATTGGTTTTGGCAATCGGAACGGTCGGCAGTGTCGTTGCCGTTCAGGCAGGCGGCTTGCCCGTCGGCGCATTCTCGATCGACTGCCAGAACGGGTCGGTTTACCGCTTGACGTCAGGGCCGGTCATTGCGCCGGGGGATGTCGTCACGGGGCATCTGCATCTGTCGCCGCGACACGCGACGCCAGTGCGCCTCATCCCGATGGGAGAGGGATATCGCTATGCCGGTCGCGGCGTCTGGCTTGATGGCATTCGCGAGCATGCGCTGCTCTATCGTAGCAAGTACAATCCCGTTGCTTGCGTCGTGACACGCATTTAATCGCTGAACGAATTTGTGTTTTCGAGAAGCCGCTGGCGCTCCTGACGCCGGCGGCTTTTTGTATTTGAGGGCCTCTTGGACTGCGGCGTTGCGCCGCTCATGCCGCCATCGGCGGTGTCCCAATCTGGCCAAATGTGTCGTTCTGAGCCGGGGTATGAACGGCCGTTCACCAGCAGTCGTTTCCCGGTCTACTTGGAGCGGGAAGTAGGAAGGCAATGTTCTCGCTATCTCCTCTGGTTGTGCATTGATGCCATCTTGATCGCAGGTTCCGTTCCAAGTAAATAAAAGTATTAATTAAGTCTAATTCGCGATTTTGTAAAGTTCACTAGTCTTATTTCGCCGCATTCTTCGGAACTCAGATCTATTTTCGGTCGAATTGCCCGATATTTTAACCTTTTAATACTATAGTAAGCATCTATTACTTGAGGTTCCGTTTCTGGACTTAACCAATCCAGTCAAAGAGCTGAAAATTTGAAGCGCATTTATTGACGAAAATTGGAGCTTAATCGTATTTTAACCCTTGCAGGGCCGCAGCCTTTCTAGCGGTCGATCAGCTTGGGGTTGTGACGATGAATGCTCCCGTTTTGCTTGCTCAACTCGCCGGTTCTTCTGCGCAGACGCCCGCGTCGCCAAAGAATCTGAAAATCGAGAAGCCGCAAAACGGTCAGGCGGTGACTGTCCATCTCGACGGAGCAAGCAGGCTCGATCTCGGCGATATCGCGAGCGAGAAACTTACTTTTGTTCGAGTTGGCGAGAAGCTCGTTATTCTGTTCGACAATCAGTCGACGGTGACGATCGATCCGGTATTCGACAACAATGGTCGTCCGGTCACGGACCTCGCATTCGACATGGGCGCCGATCGCACGCTGAGCAGCGAGCAGTTCGCGCAAGCTTTCCCCATCACGACCGATCAATCGGTGCTGCCGGCCGCTGGCGGTGCAACTGGCCCCACGGGTGGTGCGAACTTCGCGGATGCATCCGTGTCTGCGCTCGCCGGGTCCGGCGCGCGTTTGGGTCTGCTGGTCGGAGAGGATGGCGCTGGCACCTTCGCGGCCGATACGGAGACGCAAGCGAATGCGACGCCGAATCCGAACGGTGTTGCTTCTGTTGTTCTGAATGAAGACGGCTTTGCTGAAGGTAACCTTGGCGGCAGCGGAGATACCGGTGGAGCCGCGACGTCGGTGACCGGCTCGTTGAATGTCAATTTTGGTACCGATTCCGTCGGTCGCAGCTTTGCGTTCAACGCTGATCAACCCGGTTTGCAGGGGCTGACCTCCGGCGGTCAGTCCGTTCAGCTCGCGATCGCGAACATTGGCGGCGTGCCGACGCTCATCGGTTATGTCGGCGCCGATTCCAGCGTGGCAGCCAATCAGGTCTTCACGATTACCCTCAATGTCACCGAGACCGGCGATACCTATACTTTCAACTTGCTGCGTCCGCTCGATCACTCGCAGCCGGGCACGATTGAGGAAACGCTCAATCTGACGATCAGCGTCACGGCGATCGATGGCAGCTCGGATACCGCGCCAGTCACGATTCAAATCGGAATCAATGACGACACGCCGACGATCGGTGCTCCCGCTGGCGCTACCGTCGTCGATCCGCTGGACGGCGCGTCATCTGCGCAGTCCGGTTCGCTCGGAATCTCGTGGGGCGCCGATCGCTTCAACAATTCGGTCGATGGGGGCATATCCGGCAGCACCGGCGGGAACGGTGATCGTTCGGTCATCTTCGCGAGTTCGGTCGTCAATGTGAGCGGTACTTCGACGGGAGACGCGTTTACGGTGGGCGCGCTGACGTCCAATGGCGAGACCGTTCGTTATGTGTTGCTGGCGAACGGCACCACGCTCGTCGCCTACACGGGCGAGACGGTGCCGACGCTGCCGGGGACCGAAGTCGGCAACAATATCGTCTTTGTCGTCACGCTGTCTGACGCCAGCAATGCGGGCAGCTACACGATCACCCAGTATCAACCGCTCGATCATGTCAGCGGCGGTCAGAATTTTTCGTCGATCGGTCTGTCGTTCCAGTTCCGCGCGACCGATAGCGATGGCGATTCGTTCGATGGCACCTTTACGATTCAGGTCACAGATACCTTGCCGACCATCGGTGAAGCGGTCGCCGCGCGAAATCTGGGCGAGGATGGTCTTCCCGGCGCCAACCAGGAGGGTGGCAGCTATGACGCGGCGGACAACGCCACGCTCTCGAATATCGCTCTGAACATCAATTGGGGCGCCGACAACGATACGCGCGGCAATGGCGGAAGCGACGTTTATGGCCGGACGCTGTCGTTCCTGTCGGGAGGCGAGACTCAGAATCCGCTCGGTGCCGGCAACGTGTCGTCGCTCGCGCTGGCAATCACCGGTGAGAACGGCGCGGTTCTGACCTCGGGCGGTGTCGCGCTGCAATATGTGGTGACGGTCAATGTCAATGGCGGCGAGACGCTGACCGCCTATAGGGGGGCGCCCGGCGAGAGCAATGTCGTCTTTACGGTGACGCTCGATCCGACTGCGCCGAATGGCGCCTATTCCTTCACGTTGATCGGTCAGCTCGATCATGCAGTGAACTCGAATTCCATAGGCCTGACCTTTACGGTGCAGGCGGCGGATGCCGATGGAGACACCGTCAACACCAGTTTCACCGTCAATGTGCAGGATGATACGCCGATCGCGCATGAGGTGACGGCAGCGACGACTCTTGACGATGAAGCGCAGGCGGTGTTTGCGGGCAACGCCGGCGGCACGGGGGACGTGGCGAACGCCAATGTGGCGCAGGGCGCTGCGGGCACGCTGTTCACGTCAGGCGCGGATGGCGTGAAGTCCGTCACGATCTCCGGCGGCGCCTTCGAGGTCGTGTACAAGGATGCGAACGGTTTCGCTCAGACGGAGAGCGTGACGTGGGGGGCGGGTGTCAAGGACGCCAGCGGCAACACGACCTTCACGGCGACGAGCGCGCATTACACCGGTTCGGACGGCAGCAGTGCTGCGGCGACGCTGCTGATCAATGTCGACGGCTCCTACACTTACACGGCCTATGCGCCGGTGGTGCAATCGACGGCCGGCAAGACCGAAGAGAACCAGACGATCAAGATCAACGTCACTGTCACCGACGGTGATGGCGACACCGCCTCGGGTTCGCTGTCGGTCAATGTGAACGACGATACGCCGGTCGCACACACCATCACGGCATCGCGTGCGCTCGATGACGAAGCGCAGGGCGTTTTCACGCCGACAAATAGCGGCGGCATCGGGGACGTGTCTCCGAATGTCAATTCGGTCTCTGGCGCGGCAGGTTCGCTGTTCACCGCAGGTGCCGACGGCGTCAATTCGGTCGCGCTTGCCGGACCGGCCTTCAACGTCATCTTCAAGGATGCCCAGGGCTTCGCCCAGATCGAAGGCATCTCCTGGAGTGCGGGCGTCAAGGATGCCAGCGGCAACACGATCTTCACGGCGACGAGCGCGCATTACACTGGTTCCAACGGTAGCAGCGCTGCTGCGACGCTGGTGATCGGCGCCGACGGTTCCTACAAACTCACTTTGTCGGCTCCTGTGGCCCACGACCTGCAGTTGCCGGCCGTCGAGGAAAACAAGACGTTGACCTTCAGTGTTACCGTCACCGATGGCGACGGCGACCAGGCGACAGCGACGCTGCGGGTCGATGTCAATGACGATACTCCGGTTCCGGTGGCCTCGATCGTCTTTGGTTCGCAGGTCATGGACGACGAGGCCCAGGCCTTGTTCACCCCGGTGAACAATGGTGGCATCGGTGACGTGTCGCCGAATGTCGGCTCGGTCTCGGGCGGTGCCGGCACGCTGTTCAACATGGGGGCCGACGGTCTCGGCTCTCTGTCGGTGGGCCTGCCGAGCTTCAATGCCATCTACAAGGCTGATGGTTTTGCCAGGGTCGAAAGCGTCGACTGGAGCAATGGCGTCCGCAGTGCGGACGGCGTTACGACCTTCACTGCCACGGGGCATGAGACCGGCGACACGGTTGCGGTGCTGGTGATCAAGGCCGATGGGTCCTACAGCTTCACGCTGTCGAAGCCGGTCGCTCATGACCTGCCGCTTTCCGGTATCGAAGAACCCAAGACGCTGACCTTCACCTATTTGGTGACGGATGGCGATGGCGATGCCGCCGTTGGTTCGCTCTCGGTCAGCGTCAATGACGACACACCGATCGCCAAGGTGGTCACCGCCTCCACGGTGCTCGACGATGAGGCGCAGAGCATCTTCACGCCGGTCAATGCCGGCGGCACGGATGATGTGGCTGACACCAACACTGTCAGTGGCGGTGCCGGCACGCTGTTCAGTGCCGGCGCCGATGGCGTGCGCGCGGTAACGATCTCCGGCGGTGTGTTCGACGTCGTCTACAAGGACGGTGGTTTCGCCAAGACCGAAACCATCACCTGGGGCGCTGGCGTCAAGGGCAACGACGGGTCGACGACCTTCACGGCCTCCAGCAGCCATTACACGAATGCGGCCACACTGGTGATCGGTGCTGACGGTTCCTACACCTTCACCGTTTTCGCACCCGTGGTGCAGCCGACCGCTGGCGCGGCCGAAGAAAA
>JAEXHR010000089.1 GCA_023449855.1 Pseudomonadota bacterium
ATCTTCGTCTTCAGCGTCTGCGCGTTGAACGGCTTGACGATGTAGTTGCTCACCCCGGCCTTCTTGGCGGCGACGACGTTCTCGGTCTTCGACTCGGCCGTGACGATGATGAACGGCGTCTCCGCCAGCCCCGTCTCCTCGCGGACCTTCTGGAGCAGTTCGAAGCCGCTCATCGGCTCCATGTTCCAGTCGGAGATCACCAGGCCGTATTTCTTGGTGCGCATCTTCTCGAGCGCCATCGAACCGTCGCTGGCATCGTCGATATGCTCGAAGCCGAGCTGCTTCAGAAGATTGCGAATGATGCGGATCATGGTGTTGTAGTCGTCCACCACCAGCACCGACATCGACAAATCAACCGCCATCTTCAGTCCCCCTCAGGCACGATACGCGCATCGCAATATTGAGTTTGCCGGACGGCAAACCGATCCGGGTTGAGATTTAGCAGGGTCGGTTAAATTTCCCGTTAACCGGGAGCCGGCGGTAAATCCGTCAAATTGGAGTGGAATACCCATGTCGAAACAGGTTTGCGCTTGGCTTGACTGGGTGCCGCCCCCGCGCCACGGTCCGCGCAGATCGAAAACCATCAACGAATCCAATCATGACGTCTGAATTCACTGTAATCCGCGACAGCACCCCCGCGAGCGACATCCCGAAGGGATGTGTGGTGGCGATGGGTAATTTCGACGGCGTGCATCTCGGCCATCGCGCCGTCATCGGTGCCGCGCTCCGCATGGCGAAGCTACACGGGACGAAGGCCCTGGCGGTGACCTTCGAGCCGCATCCACGGCTGTTTTTCAGCCCGAACACCCCGCAATTCCGGCTTTCCGACGAGCCTGCCAAGCTGCGGCTGCTGGCGGGCACCGGCCTTGCCGGCGCCGTGGTGATGACCTTCGACAAGGGCCGCGCCGGCACCACCGCGAATGATTTCATTCACCACGATCTCATCGAGCGGCTGGGCATCAGCGGCATCGCCGTCGGCTACGACTTCCATTTCGGCAAGGGACGCACCGGCTCCCCCAGCCTGCTGGCGAGCGAGGCGCCGCGACTCGGCATCGAGGTCGATATCCAGCCCCATGTGGACATTGACGAACGCCCGGTCTCCTCCACCGCCATCCGCATGGCGCTGGCCGAGGGGCAGATCGCCGAAGCGACAGAGATGCTGCAGGGACCCTGGTTCATCACCGGCGAGGTGATCCACGGCAAGAAGCTCGGTCGCGACCTCGGCTTTCCCACCGCCAATATCCGCCTGCCCGCGAGTTGCGGCTTGCGGCACGGCATCTATGCGGTGCGCGTCGGCCGCGGAAACGAGCGGTTCGACGGCGTTGCATCCTTCGGCCGCCGCCCGACCTTCGACAATGGCGCGCCTTTGCTCGAAGTGTTCCTGTTCGACTTCAAGGGCGACCTGTATGGGCAGACGCTCGATGTGGCGTTCATCGCTTATGTGCGGGATGAACTTAAATTCGACGGGATCGACGCGTTAGTCGTTCAAATGAACGATGACAGCGCGAAAGCGCGCGCCGCTTTGGCAGCCGCGCCGAATGCGTTTCCAAAGCTCGGAGACGTCACCTGACCAGGACCGAAAAACAAAAGATGCTCGCCGGCGAACTCTACAATCCTGCGGGCAATGCTGAACTCGCCGCGGATGAGGCTGCCGCCAAGGCGTGGATGGCGCGTTACAATGCAACCATGAACGCGACCAATGATGAGCGCCATGCGCTGCTGGTCGAGCAGTTCAAGCGTGTCGGCAAGGATGTGGTGATCCGGCCGCCCTTCTTCATCGACTATGGCTATAACATCAGCGTCGGCGACGGCGTGTTCATGAATTTCAACTGCGTAATCCTCGACATCATGGACGTGACCATCGGCGACCGCACGCAGATCGGACCGGGCGTCCAGATCCTTGCGGCGGACCATCCGCGCGACGCGGCCACCCGGCGGACCATGCTGGAATTCGGCCGGCCCGTGGCCATCGGGTCCGATGTATGGATCGGCGGCGGGGCGATCATCCTGCCGGGGGTAACCGTCGGCAACGGAGCCCTGATCGGAGCGGGTAGCGTGGTGACACGGGACGTGCCGGAGGGGGCAACCGTGGTCGGCAATCCCGCCCGTCCGGTCCCTCCGCGGGGCTGACCCGCCATTTCGACGGCAATCGGACGCTTTGCGATCCCTGTTCCCCCTGCTATGGAATGCCGGATGTCTGCACGGCGCCCCATCATAAGCATTATCGGCCCGGCTTCCGCCTGAGCTTTGCTCGGCGCAAGACCGGGACCGACCTGTTTCATCGCGTTTTCGACGCGTTTTTGCGCCATTCGAGCCAGCCAGAGCACCGAGCCCTTATTCCATGTCCGACAAGCCCGCCACCAACGACTATTCCAAGACCCTTTACCTGCCGCAGACCGAGTTCCCGATGCGCGCCGGCCTGCCCACCAGCGAGCCGAAAATGCTGGCGCGCTGGAACGAGATCGACCTCTACGGCAAGCTGCGCGAAGCTGCGAAGGGCAAGCCGAAATTCGTGCTTCATGACGGCCCGCCCTATGCGAACGGCCAGATCCATATCGGCCATGCGCTCAACAAGATCCTCAAGGACGTGGTGACCAAGAGCCAGCAGATGCTGGGCTTCGACAGCAACTACGTGCCGGGCTGGGACTGCCACGGCCTGCCGATCGAGTGGAAGATCGAGGAAGAGAACTACCGCTCCAAGGGCAAGACCAAGCCGAACTTCAAGGACGGCGCGGCGATGATCGCGTTCCGCCAGGAATGCCGCGCCTATGCCAACAAGTGGCTCGACATCCAGCGCGAGGAATTCAAGCGCCTCGGCATCATCGGCGACTGGGCCGGCCGCTACGCCACCATGGACTTCTTCGCCGAAGCGCAGATCGCCCGCGAGCTGATGAAATTCGCCGCCAACGGCACGCTGTATCGCGGCTCCAAGCCCGTGATGTGGAGCGTGGTGGAGAAGACTGCACTGGCCGAGGCGGAAGTCGAATACGAGGACTACACCTCGGATGCGGTGTGGGTGAAATTCCCCGTCGCCGCCGAATATGGCCGTCTCGCCAAGGCATCGGTGGTGATCTGGACCACGACGCCATGGACGCTGCCGGCCAACCGCGCCATCTCGTTCTCCAGCAAGATCGCCTATGGCCTCTATGAGGTGACCGAGGCGCCCGAGGACAACTGGCTGAAGACCGGCGACCTCCTGATCCTCGCCGATGCGCTGGCCGAAAGCGTGTTCAAACAGGCGCGCGTGACCTCGTTCAAGAAGAGCAGTGATCTGTCGTCGGACATCCTCGAGGATCTGGAGTGCCGTCACCCGCTCAACGGCTATGCGGGCGGCTATGATTTCATCGTGCCGCTGCTCGATGGCGACCACGTCACCGACGATGCCGGCACCGGCTTCGTGCATACCGCGCCGAGCCATGGCCGCGACGACTTCGACATCTGGATGTCGAACGGGCGCCAGCTCACCGAGCGCGGCATCGCCACCACCATCCCCTACACCGTCGACGAGAACGGCACGCTGACCGAAGCGGCGCCGGGCTTCACCGGCACGCGCGTGCTCAACGACAAGGGGGAGAAGGGCGACGCCAACGAGGCCGTGATCAAGGAACTGGTCGCGCGCGGCATGCTGGTGGCGCGTGCGCGCCTCAAACATCAATATCCGCATTCCTGGCGCTCGAAGAAGCCGGTGATCTATCGCAACACGCCGCAATGGTTCATCGCGATGGACAAGGACATCGCGGACAACGGCGTTGCCAAGCCCGGCGACACGCTGCGTGCGCGTTCGCTGCAGGCGATCTCCGTTACCCAATGGGTACCGGCCGCCGGCCAGAACCGCATCACCGGCATGATCGCCGGTCGCCCGGACTGGGTGATCTCGCGCCAGCGCGCCTGGGGCGTGCCGATCGCCGTATTCGTGCGTGAGAACGGCGATGGCTCCGCCGAAATCCTGCAGGACGAAGCCGTCAACAAGCGCATCGCCGATGCCTTCGAAAAGGAAGGCGCCGACGCCTGGTATGCGGAGGGCGCACGCGAACGTTTCCTCGGCTCGCTTTCCAATGAAGAGTGGAAGAAGGTCGACGACATCTGCGACGTCTGGTTCGACTCGGGCTCGACGCATGCTTTCGTGCTGGAAGACCCCGTGCACTTCCCTGGCCTCGCCGGCATCAAGCGCAAGGTCGACGGCGGCCAGGATACAGTCATGTATCTCGAAGGCTCGGACCAGCATCGCGGCTGGTTCCACTCGTCGCTGCTGGAAAGCTGCGGCACGCGCGGCCGCGCGCCCTATGACGTCGTGCTCACCCACGGCTTCACGCTGGACGAGAACGGCCGCAAGATGTCGAAATCGATCGGCAACACCATCGAGCCGCAGAAGGTGATCAAGGATTCCGGCGCCGACATCCTGCGCCTGTGGGTCTGCGCCACCGACTATGCCGACGACCAGCGCATCGGCCCCGAGATCATCAAGAACACCATCGAGACCTATCGCAAGCTGCGCAACAGCGTGCGCTGGATGCTCGGCAGCCTCGCGCATTTCCGCGATGAGGATCGCATCAAGGCCGACGACATGCCCGAGCTGGAGCGGCTGATGCTGCACCGGCTCGTCGAGGTCAATGCCGTGATCCACCGAGCCTATACGGAGTTCGACTACAAAACCGTGGTGGCGACGCTGGCGGCATTCATGAACACCGAACTCTCGGCGTTCTACTTCGATATCCGCAAGGACATGCTGTATTGCGACCCACCGTCCTCGGTGGCGCGCAAATCGTCGCTGACGGTGATCGATTATCTGTTCCGCTCCATCGTGACCTGGCTCGCACCGATCCTCAGCTTCACCGCGGATGAGGCCTGGCTGTCGCGTTATGGCGCCGCGGAGACCTCGGTCCATCTGCAGCCGTTCCAGAAAGTGCTCGCGGCCTGGCGCAATGACGAACTCAGCACGAAGTGGGAAACGATCCGCGATGTGCGCCGCGTCGTCACCGGCGCGCTGGAGCTCGAACGTGCGGCCAAGAAGATCGGCTCGTCGCTGGAAGCCTCGCCGGTGATCTACATCGCGGACCGCGCGCTGATCGCGACGCTGTTCGACATCGATCTTGCGGAAGTCTGCATCACCTCGAGCTATGAAGTGCGCGAAGGCGAAGCTCCTGCGGATGCCTTCAGGCTCCATGACGTGCCGGGCGTCGGCGTGGTGGTCGAGAAAGCGATCGGCTCCAAATGCGCGCGCTCCTGGAAGATCCTCCCCACGGTCGGCGAGGACAAGGAGTATCCGGAGGTCACCCCGCGCGACGCGAAGGCGCTGCGCGAATGGAAGGCGCTGGGAGTCACTGTGTGACCCCAGCCTCCATCACCGGCCTGATCGTCGCCGCGGTGACCCTGATCCTCGATCAGGGCACCAAGCTGTGGCTGCTGCACAGCTTCGATCTCGGCCACCGCGGGCTGGTGAAGGTACTGCCGTTCTTCGACCTGATTCTCGCCTGGAACACGGGCATCAGCTACGGGATGTTCTCGGATTCAGGGCCGACCGGCCAGGTCGTGCTGGTGGTCTTCAAGATCGCGGCCGTGATCGCCCTCACCGTCTGGATGGTCCGCGCCCATACCCGCGTTGCGACAATTGCACTCGGGCTCATCATCGGCGGCGCGATCGGCAATGCCATCGACCGCTTCGCCTATGGCGCGGTGGTCGATTTTGCGCTGCTGCACGCTGAAATCGGCGGCAAAACCTACAACTGGTACGTGTTTAACCTTGCCGATGTCGCCATCGTTGCCGGTGTGGCGGCTCTGCTGTATGACTCCTTCTTCGGCGCCCCCGCCGCAAAAGCGCCCTGATCCCAGCCGATATGCGAGGCCACGGGCGATGCGGGTGGAACTGCGCCTATTTGGGCGATCTGCCAGAGATTTGAACAGGATGAACACGATGCGCGAGACCGAGACCGGTTGGCCTCTGCACCTTTCATCGGGCGCTCTGAAGCGCTCCCTGCGACTGGCCACGGTCGCGCTCAGCCTCGGCCTTGCGATGTCCGTCACGATGGCTCACGCGGCCGATGACGACGATGACGGCCTGACCTTCGAGGAACGCGCCATCAAGTCGCTGATGACCGGCCTCGGCGGCACCAATATGGATAATTCCGGCATCGACTATCGCGAGCGTTCGCCGCTGGTGGTTCCGCCGCGCCTCGACCTGCCGCAGCCCGCCGCCAGCAGCAATCCGGCCAATGTCGCCAACTGGCCGAAGGATCCCGACGTCAAGCGCGCGCGCGAAGCCGCTGCAGCCGCCAAGCGCGGGCGACCGGAAGAAGTACTCGAAGCCTCCCGCCCGCTCACACCATCGGAAATGGCGCCGAAGCGCGCGAAGGTCTCGTCTTCCGCGGTGGACAACTCGCATCCGGGTGATCCGAGCAAGAACATCGTGATGAGCCCGTCGCAGCTCGGCGTCGAACCCGGCATGTTCAAGAACATGTTCGGCGGCAACAAGGGCGAGACGGCGGAATTCAAGGGTGAGCCGACCCGTGACTCACTCACGCAGCCGCCGGCCGGTTACCAGACGCCGGCGCAGGGCTATGCCTATGGCACCGGCCCGAAGGAAGTCATGCGCAACGAGTACCACCTCAACCCGATGACGGGTAAGTATTGATCGCGGCATTGCTGTTGCCGCAATCCACGTTACCGCGACTTAACTTGCGGCGCACATTGTGCTTCGCCATTTTTCCAGGACCGATTTATCGCATCGACCGGCTGCAACCGCAGCCGGCGCGATCGTTCGCCTGCGCCAAGGAGCAGCTAGCCCAGCCATGAGAACATCATTCGCCCGTGCCGCGCGCTCCGCCACAGTCGCCACGCTGCTGATCGCCAGCAGTATCGCAGCACAAGCACAGACCGACAGTCCGAAGCCGCCGACCACATTCAAGCTCAACAACGGCATGCAGGTCGTCGTCATCGAGGATCACCGCACTCCGGTGGTGACGCAGATGATCTGGTACAAGGTCGGCTCCGCCGACGAGACCCCAGGCAAGTCAGGTTTGGCGCATTTCCTCGAACATCTGATGTTCAAGGGCACAGCGAAACATCCCGTCGGTGAATTCTCCCAGACCGTGCAGCGCATCGGCGGCGAAGAGAACGCGTTCACCTCCACCGACTACACCGGCTACTATCAGCGCGTCACCAAGGACAAGCTCGGCCAGATGATGGAATTCGAGGCCGATCGCATGACCGGTCTCGTACTGAAAGACGAGAACGTGCTGCCCGAGCGCGACGTCGTCCTCGAAGAATACAACATGCGCGTCGCCAACAGCCCGGAAGCGCGGCTGACCGAGCAGATCATGGCGGCGCTCTATCTCAACCATCCCTATGGCCGCCCGATCATCGGCTGGCATCAGGAGATCGAGAAGCTCGACCGCGAAGATGCGCTCGCTTTCTACAAGCGGTTCTATGCACCGAATAACGCCACGCTGATCATCGCCGGCGACGTCGATCCGCAAGACGTCCGCCCGATGGTGGAGCGCACCTATGGCGTGATCCCCGCGCAGCCCGCGATTCCCGAGCATCGCATCCGTCCGCAGGAACCGACGCCGGCCGCACCGCGCACGGTGACGCTCGCCGATCCCCGCGTCGAGCAGAGCAATCTGCGCCGTTACTATTTCGTCCCTTCGGCCACCACCGCAGCGGCGGGTGAAAGCCAGGCGCTGGACGTGCTGGCGCAGTTGGTCGGCGGCGGCCCGAATTCGTATCTCTATCGTGCCCTCGTCATCGACAAGCAGCTCGCGGTGAATGCCGGCACGTCCTATCAGGGCACAGCCCTCGACAGCGCCCAGTTCATGATCTCGGCTTCGCCAAAACCCGGCATTGAATTCGCTGATATCGAGAAAACCATCGACGCCGTGATCGCCGACGTCGCCACCAATCCGGTGCCGGCCGCTGACCTCGAACGCGTCAAGACGCAGCTCGTCGCCGAGGCGATCTATGCGCAGGACAGCCAAGCCTCGCTGGCGCGCTGGTATGGCGCCGCGCTTACCACCGGCCTCAGCGTCGAGGACATCCGCAGCTGGCCGGACCGCATCAAGGCGGTGACGGCCGAGCAGGTCCGCGCCGCCGCGCAAAAATGGCTAGACAAGAAGCGGTCGGTCACCGGCTATCTCATCAAGGACACTACGGCGAAGCGCGAGGAGAAGCGGTCGTGAGCATGATCTTCAACCCACGCCGTCTCGGCATCGCCGTCGCGACCGCTTTCTCGCTCGCAGCGCTCGTGACCACACCATCTTTCGCAGCGGCCAAGGTGCAGCGCCTGGTCACGCCGGGCGGCATCGAGGCCTGGTTCGTCCGGGACGCCACCGTCCCCGTGATCGCCATGGAATATGCCTTTGGCGGCGGCGCAGCGCAGGACCCCAAGGACAAATCCGGCACCGCCAATATGGTGGCCAGCCTGATGGATGAAGGCGCCGGCGATCTTGATTCCGCAGCATTCCGCGAACGTATGGAGCGCCGCGCCATCGAGCTCAGCTTCAACGCCCAGCGCGACTATCTGCGCGGCTCGCTGCGGATGCTGAAGGATCATCGCGACGAGGCTTTCGACCTTGCGCGCCTCGCCGTGACCTCGCCGCGGTTCGATACGGCGGATGTCGAACGCATCCGTGCGCAGATCATGTCCGGTCTGCGCCGCGAGAGCACGAATCCGAATGCGCTGGCAACGCGCAAGTTCCTGCAGGTGGCTTTCGGCGATCATCCCTATAGCCGCCAGTCCAATGGCAGCCTGACCGATGTGCCGAAGATCGGCGTCGACGACATCAAGGCCTACAAGCAGCGCATCGTCGCCAGGGACACGCTGAAGGTTTCCGTGGTCGGCGACATCGACCCCGACACGCTCGCCAGTCTACTGGACAAGACGTTCGGCGCCCTGCCCGCCAAGGCCGATCTCGTACCGGTGCCGGAGATCGCCGTCAGCAAGCCACCGCAGAAAGCGTTCGTGACGCTGGACGTGCCGCAGACGGTGATCACCTTCGGCAGCCCCGGCATCAAGCGTGACGATCCGAACTTCATGGCGGCCTATATCGTGAATCATATTCTCGGCGGCGGCACGCTGTCGTCACGGCTCTATCACGAAGTGCGTGAAAAGCGCGGCCTCGCTTACGGCGTCTCGAGTCAGCTCATCTGGATGCAGCACTCCGGCCTGTGGATCGGCAACACCGCAACCCGCGCCGACCGCGCCACCGAGACCATCGACACCGTGACTAGCGAAGTGAAGCGGCTCGCTGAGGAAGGCCCGACGCAGAAGGAGCTGGACGAAGCCAAGTCCTATCTCAACGGCTCGCAGATGCTGGCGCTCGACACCTCGTCGAAACTGGCCGGCGCGCTGTTGCAGTACCAGCTCGACAAGATGCCGATCGACTATATCGAGAAGCGCAGCGCCATCATCGATGCGGTAACGCTGGATCAGGCCAAGGCGGCTGCCAAACGACTGTGGGCCGACGGACTCCTGAGCGTCGTGGTCGGCCGCGCGCCGCAGGCGGCGGCGCAGCCGGTGGCACCGGCACCAAAGGCGAACTGATGCAGATCGCCGTCATCGGCGCAGGAGCTGTCGGCTGTTACTACGGCGCCATGCTGCTTCGCGCCGGTCATGACGTGACCCTGGTCGGACGTCCCGCCCATGTAGACGCCATCAATGCGCGGGGCCTGCATTTTGAAAGCGCGTCCTTCACCGGCTTCATACCGGCGAAGGCGGTGACCGAGATCGCGGCCCTCACCTCGCCCGATCTCGTGCTGTTTGCGGTCAAGTCCGGCGATACGGACGATACGGCAAGAACGCTTCGGCCGGTGCTCAAGCCTGCCTCGATCGTGCTGAGCCTGCAGAACGGCGTCGACAACCCCGAGCGGCTGCGCAAGGTTCTCAGCCAGCCGGTGATCGCGGCGGCCGTCTATGTGGCCACCGAAATGCCGGGGCCCGGCCATGTCAAACACAATGGCCGCGGCGAACTCATCATCGGCGCCGCGCCGCAAAGTGCCGCGCTGGCAAAGCTCCTGTCCGACGCCCGGGTGCCCACCACCGTGGCCGACGACATCGATGCGGTGCAGTGGTCGAAGCTCATCAACAATTGCGCCTATAATGCGCTGTCGGCGGTGGCCGGCATCGCTTATGGCGAGATGTTCAAGGTCGAAGGCGTCCCTGCCATCGTCACCAACGCCGTCAAGGAATGCCTCGCGGTGGCACGGGCCTGCGGCGTGACTTTGCCGGACGATCTACTCGACAAGACGCTTGGCCTTGCCGCCACGATGCCGCACCAGCAGTCCTCGACCTCGCAGGACCTCGGCCGCGGCAAGCCTTCGGAGATCGACTTTCTCAACGGCTTCATCGTCCGCAAGGGGATCGAACATGGCATCCCGACCCCCACCAATCATGCGCTGCAGGTGATGGTGAAACTCGTCGAGCGGAGCGGCTCGCGGCGCGCCTATTCTAGCGGCGCTTGATCCGCTGCGGCGGGTCCCACAGACGGAAGCCTCCCTTGAACGCGTTCGCGTTGTCGCCGCGCCGGGTCTTGCGCGGCAGCTTGTCGAGCTTCTCGACATTGCCGCCGCCGAGCACCGTATAATCAGGCTCCAACGCCGCCGCGAGATCGGCAACGACCTCGGCAACGCGCTGCCGCCACTTCTTCCTACCCAGCCGCTCGAGGCCGGCCGCACCGACATAATCCTCGAATGTCCGGTTGCGATAAGGCAGATGGCCAAGCTCCATCGGCTCGAAAACACCGTCGACGATCATGGCCGCGCCGAGCCCGGTGCCAAGGCCGAGAAACAGCATCCGCCCGCCATCGTAGCTGCCGACCGCCTGCATCATGGCATCGTTCACGAGCTTTACGGGCTTGCGGAATGCATCTTCGAAATCGAAGCCTTTCCAGCCCGCGCCGAGATTGCGTGGCTCCTTGAGCGGGCGATTGCCGGCCACCGGGCCGGGGTAACCGGCGGAGACGACGTCGTAGCACCAGTCTTTCGTGAGCGTCTTGACCTTGCGGACCATCGTCTTCGCGGACAGATCGGGCCCGGATTCGAATTCGCGTTTGATGCCTTCACGGCTCGTCATGACCTTCACATGGGTGCCGCCGATATCGATGGTCAGGATGTTACGGGAGGTTCTGGTCATGTGGCGTCCGCCCTGGCTGATCGTGCAACGATAAGCTCCAGCGGAGCGCCTGTTCCCGGATGGCCGCCCTGTGCCGTACATATCTTCGAGATCGAAGCCCGGGGTCATGGAGCAGCAAGCCAAGCGCGCCATACTATGCTACGGAGGCACCATGCTCCGCATCACCCGCTCCATCGCCATCGAGGAAGACGACATCGAGATCGTCTATGTCCGCGCGTCCGGCCCCGGCGGGCAGAACGTCAACAAGGTCTCCACCGCTGCGCAATTGCGCTTTGACAGCAAGAAGCTGACGATTCCCGAAGACATGGAAATCCGCCTGCGCACCCTCGCCGGCCAGCGGATGACCAAAGAAGGCGTGATCGTCATGCACGCCCAGCGCTTCCGCACCCAGGAGCGCAACAAGGCCGATGCCATCGAGCGGCTGGTGGAGCTGCTGAAGGAGGCCGCCTATCGCGAGCCACCGCGGCGACCGACCAAGCCGACCCTCGGCTCCAAGAAGCGCCGCCTCGACGGCAAGAAGCGCCGCAGCGATGTCAAGGCCGGCCGCAGCGGACGCTTCACCGACTGATTTTCAAGACCACGACTGCAAGGACCGCTCCATGGCCAAACCCGTTCACTCCATGATTCGCGTGCTCGACGAAGCGCGCTCGCTCGATTTCTACAAGCGCGCCTTCGGCCTCGACATCGCCGAGCGACTGGCCTTTGACGATTTCACGCTTGTTTATCTGCGCCATCCGTCCTCGCCTTTCGAGCTGGAGTTGACCGTCAACAAGGGCCGCACCGAGCCCTATGTGCTCGGCGATGGCTACGGCCATCTCGCCGTGGTGGTGGATGATCTCGCCGCAGAACATGCGCGGTTCGAGCGGGAAAAACTGGCACCCGGCCCGCTGCGCGAGTTGCAGCATGGCGGCAAGCCGCTGGCCCGCTTCTTCTTCGCTACCGATCCCGACGGCTACAAGATCGAGGTCATCGAAAAGGGCGGCCGATTCGCGTGAGGGCTATGCCGTAGGGCGGATTAGCGCAGCGTAATTCGCCGCGGAGCCTCCGCCATGAATTCGGCCGGCGGATTACGCCTTCGGCTCATCCGCCCTACGAATCGGCGCATCGAGCCGGGGACAGCTCCGATCAGACCGGGACATGAGAGCTGGTGGGGCTTAGAATAACACCCTGAGTTCCCTACATATCCCCGACCCGTCATCTACGCTCCGAGACCCATGCCCGTCCGCCAACTGCCAGAAACCATCGTCAACCGCATCGCCGCCGGCGAGGTGGTGGAGCGGCCGGCAAGCGTGGTCAAGGAACTGGTGGAAAACGCCATCGATGCCGGCGCGAGCCGGATCGAGATCTTCACCGATGGCGGCGGGCGGCGGAAGATCGCCATCACCGATGACGGCCACGGCATGACCCATGCCGATCTCGGGCTCGCCGTGGAGCGCCACGCCACCTCGAAGCTCGACGACGAGGACCTGCTGCAGATCCGCACCCTCGGTTTTCGCGGCGAGGCGCTGCCCTCGATCGGCTCGGTAGCACGGCTCGGCATCACCACGCGCCATGCCAGCGAACCGCATGCCTGGTCGCTGACGGTAGATGCCGGCACCAAAGAGCCGATCGTACCGGCGGCGCTCGGCCACGGCACACGCATCGAGGTCGCCGATCTCTTCTATGCCACGCCGGCGCGGCTGAAGTTTCTCAAGACCGACCGCACCGAAGCGGAAGCCATCCGCGAAGTCGTTCGCCGCCTCGCGATGGCGCGGCCCGATGTCGCGTTCACGCTCTCGGGCGAAGAACGTGCGCCGATCACCTGGGCTGCTGCGCTGCCCGGCGCGCCCGGACAGCTCACCCGGCTCGGCGACATTCTCGGCGCGGATTTTCGCGCCAGCGCGATTGCAGTGCGCAGCGAGCGCGAAGGCGTCGTCGTCGAAGGCTTCGCCGCCTCGCCATCGCTGACCAAGGCCAATGCGCTCGGCCAGTATCTGTTCGTGAATGGCCGGCCAGTGCGCGACAAGCTGATCGTCGGCGCGGTGCGCGCGGCCTATTCCGACTATCTGCCGCGCGACCGCCATCCGGTGCTGGCACTGTTCGTGACGCTCGATCCGCAGGAAGTCGATGCCAACGTGCATCCCGCCAAGACCGAAGTGCGCTTCCGCAATGCCGGCCTCGTCCGCGCGCTGATCGTGCATGCGCTGAAGGAAGGTCTGGCGCGCGAGGGCAAGCGCACGGCGGCGAACAACGATGCCGGTGCGGTGCTGTCCTCGTTCCGGCCGAACAGCGCGCCGAGTTTCACGCAACGCAATGCCAATTGGGACTGGCAGCGCTCGCCGTCCTATCCAGTGGCGCCTGCGCCGGCTTTCGATGGCGCTGCAGCCTTTGCCGAACCACCGCAGGCAGCGTTCGATGTCGGCACACCGACCGCCGACGTGCGTTTCGAAGAGGCGCCGCAGGTCGATCTGCTCGATCGACCGCTCGGTGCCGCGCGCGCACAGGTGCATGAGAACTACATCATCGCGCAGACGCGCGACGGCATGATCGTGGTCGATCAGCACGCCGCGCATGAGCGCATCGTCTATGAGAAGCTGAAGGCCTCGCTGGCGAAGAACGGCGTGCAGCGGCAGATCCTGCTGATCCCCGATATCGTCGAGATGGACGAGGCGACGGTGGAGAAGCTGGTGGAACGCGCCGAGGAACTGGCGAGTTACGGCCTTGCGATCGACAGTTTCGGCCCCGGCGCCATCGCGGTGCGCGAAACGCCGTCGCTGCTCGGCAAGACCAATGCGGCCTCTCTGCTGCGCGATCTCGCCGAACACATGGCCGAATGGGACGAAGCGCTGCCGCTGGAGCGCCGGCTGATGCATGTCGCCGCGACCATGGCCTGTCACGGATCGATCCGCTCCGGCCGCAGGCTGCGGCCGGAAGAGATGAACGCGCTGTTGCGCGAGATGGAAGAGACGCCGAATTCCGGCCAGTGCAATCACGGCCGCCCGACTTATGTGGAGCTCAAGCTCAACGATATCGAGAAACTGTTCGGGAGAAGATGAAACTCCCGTAGCCCGGATGAAGCGAAGCGCAATCCGGGATTCAGAGCCTCATCATATTGCCGGTCCCCGGGTTACGCTCCGCTCCACCCTGGCTACAAAGTCTCACGTATATTTCGGATCTCGCTCAAGCAGTTCGATCGACACACCCTGCGGCGCGCGGATGAAGCAGATGCGCAGGCCGGGCTTCAGCGTATGCGGCTCCTTGGTGAATTCGACGCCCTTGGCCTTGAGATCCGCAGCGACAGCATCGATGTCCTTCACCGCAAGGCCGAAGTGATCGAGGCCCTGATAGGGCGTGACCGGCGGCGGATTGACGCCCATGTCGGGCGTAACAGGGGCGAGGAAAATCTTGCCGCCGCCGAGCGCGATATCAACACGGCCAGGCGCGCGCAGGATCTCGGCGCCGAGCTTGTCGGCAAACCACTGTGCGGTGGCTTCGACATCCGGCGTGCGGATATGGACGTGGTCCCAGGTGCAGGCGAGCGTCATCGGTTTCTCCCGTTTATTTTGTGTATCTCAGGAACGTGAATTCGGTCTCGTCATAAGCGCGGCGTTCGAGCTCTTCATAGCCTTCGGGCGCAACGAAGCCCGCGTCCTTCGCCTCTTCCACCACGACAAGCGCCTGCGGCACCAGCCAGCCGCCATCGCGCAGCGCTGCGAGCGATTTTTCCGCCAGTTTCATGCGATAGGGCGGATCGATGAACACCAGCGCGAACGGCTCCACCGGATGCGCCGGGCCGGGATCGCTGGCGTCGCGGCGATAGACTTTCGTCACGCCGCCGAGGCCGAGGCTCTCGACATTGTCGCGCAGCAGCGCGCGCGCTTCCGAGCCGTTGTCAACGAACAGTGTGAATTTCGCCCCGCGCGACACCGCCTCGATGCCGAGCGCGCCGGTGCCGGCATAGAGATCGAGCACCCGCGCATCCAGCATCGGGTTCTCATAGGCATGCATCAGGATGTTGAACAGCGACTCGCGCAGACGATCCTGCGTCGGGCGGATCGCTTGCGTCGAGGGACCCGCAATGTTGCGGCCTCGCAGCCGGCCACCGATCACGCGCATGGATTACTCGTCCCGCGGCTTGATATCGCGCTTGCCCTTGTAGCCGCGCTTCGGCGGCTTCTTCGGGCCGCCGAACAGGGCTTCGGCTTCGTTGCGCGCACGCGATGTCTCCGAGCCCGAGCGCTGCACGACGACGCGGCGACCCTTGCGGTCTTCCACCGTGGAGCGCTTCAACACCGGCTTCTTGACGATAACAGGATCGAGCGAGACATCGCCCTTGCTCGGCAGTTGCCGGCCGAAGTCTGCGCCGGCCGCTTCGGCGATCTTCTCACCAAGCTGCTCGCGCAAGACGCGCGTCTTCACCTCATCGACCTCGCCCTCCGCCAGCTCGCCGAGCTGGAACGGGCCGTAGGAGATGCGGATCAGGCGATTCACCTCGAGACCGAGATGGGCGCAGACATTACGCACTTCGCGGTTCTTGCCTTCGCGGATCGCGAAGACGAGCCACACATTGGCGCCCTGGTCGCGCTCCAGCGTCGCATCGATGGCACCATATTTGACGCCATCGACCTCGACGCCGTTCTTGAGTTCGTCGAGCTGCGCCTGGGTGACATTGCCATGGGCGCGAACGCGGTAGCGGCGCAGCCAGCCGGTGTCCGGCAGCTCCAGCGTACGTGCGAGCCCGCCGTCATTGGTGAGCAGCAGCAGGCCTTCGGTGTTGAAGTCGAGCCGGCCGACGGAAATCAGGCGCGGCAGGTCTTCCGGCAGATGGTCGAACACCGTCGGCCGGCCTTCCGGATCGGCATGGGTCGTCATCAGTCCGCGCGGCTTGTGATACATGAACAGCCGTGTGCGCTCGCGCGCCGGCAATGGCTTGCCGTCCACGGTGATCACATCGCTCGACGTCACATCGAGAGCCGGCGAATTGATCATGCGGCCATTTACGGAGACGCGGCCCTGCGTCACCCATTCCTCGGCATCGCGGCGCGAGCACAGGCCGGCACGGGCCAGCACCTTGGCGACGCGCTCGCCCGTTTTCTTTTCAGCCGCAGCTTTGCGCGGCGCCTTCTTCGCATCGGGATCACGCGGACGATATTCGCCGCGGCCGCCGAAGGCCGGGCGCTTCTGGAAAATCCGGCTGTCGTCCTCGTTGTCGCGGCGCGGCCGCTCGTCATGGTCGCCCTCGCGGCCACGGCGCGGCTGCTCCTGCCAGTCCATGCGCCCACGCGGTTCGCGCGAACGCTCGAATTGCGGACGGTCACCACGTTCCGGGCGATCCTCGCGCGAACGCGAGAAACGAGGACGCTCGCCATCGCCGCGCTCCGGCCGATCGTCGCGTGAACGATCGAAACGCGGTTTGTCGAACTTGCGGTCGCCATCGCGCGGGGCACGCGCAGGACGGCTGCCGCGATCGTCGCTACGCTCGCGGCTCTGCCACGGCTTCTCATCGCTGCGATCGGGGCCGTGCTCGAAATCGCGATCCCTGCCGAAAGATTTACGCGGACCGCCGCGATCCGGCGCGCCGCGCGAGAATTTCTTGTCGCCAAACTTCTTCTCGCCGAACGACCGCTCTCCCCGCGGACGGTCGCCATCGCGCGGCGGGCGCGGGCTATAGGGACGATCGCCCTGCGGACGATCGCCACGTGGCGCGTAAGCGCGCTTCTCGCCGCCACCGTCGCGCGGCTTGCGGTCGCCGAACGGCCGGTCACCGCGCGGACGATCTCCGTCACGCGACGGACGCGAACCGAAAGGACGATCACCCTGCGGGCGATCGCCGCGAGGCGCATAGGCGCGTTTCTCGCCGCCGCCATCACGCGGCTTGCGGTCGCCGAACTTCTTCTCGGAGAAACGTCCGGCCGGACGCGCGTCATCGCGATCACGACGCGGCGGGCGATCGCCAAAGTCCTTGCGCGGACCGCGCGACGGACGCTCGCCCTCGCTACGCGCAGGGCGGTCCTCGCGATTGAAACGCGGGCGCGGCGCATCGCCATAGTCTCGGCGCGGCGCGCGGTCACCGTCACGCTTGCCGGCGTAAGAGCGCTTCTCGCCATCGCCATCGCGGGGCGGGCGCGGTGTATAGCTGCCGTCGCGCTTGGCGAACTTCTTCTCCGGCCCGCGGGCGGCGCCGGAACGGCCGCCCTTGCCCGGGCCTTTGCCGCCGGTCGGCCGGCCGCGCGAGGGGCCGTTGTTTTTATCGTTATCGCGGGGCATGAAAGGTCTCGCTGCAGCGGAAGCTGAATTGGGTTGAGCGGTGCGGATGGGGTTTGCGGATCGACATTGCGCGCTCATCGGGCGCAAACGTCACGCGAAACCGGAATCCTCTTTGCTGAAGGCCACTCCGTAGCAGAGTTTTGCGCAGGAAACGAGCTTTTGACCGCCCCTTCTTTCATGGATTTGGCCCTGAAAGCCGCCGAAAACGCCGGAGAAGCGGGCGAAGTGCCGATCGGCTGCGTGATCGTGCGAAACGGTGAGGTGATCGCCAGCGCCGGTAACCGCACTTTGACCGACAAAGACCCCACGGCCCATGCCGAAGTGCTGGCCATCCGACAGGCCGCCGAAAAGCTAGGCAACGAGCGGCTGGCGGATTGTGATCTCTATGTCACGCTGGAGCCCTGCACCATGTGTGCCGGCGCCATCTCCTTCGCCCGCATCCGCCGGCTTTATTACGGAGCTGCCGATCCGAAGGGCGGCGGCGTCGAATCGGGGGTCAGATTCTTCGCCTCGCCGACCTGTCACCATGCGCCCGAGGTCTATTCCGCCGTCGGCGAGACGGAATCCGCCAAACTGCTCCGCGATTTCTTCCAGGCCCGGCGCTGAATTTCATGCGCGGGTGACCACGGGAATGCGGGTCACCTCATGGCCGTTTTCGTGGATGACGCAGATATGCCGCTCGTGTTCACGATTAGCAGGCGGCCGTGTGCCGATTTCATCAGCAATTGCATGGGCCTGCGCGATCGCCTCGGCATCGCTTTCGAGATCGAGGCCAGCGTGGTCGCGTTCGGTCATTCCGTTTTTCAAATCGAAATAATAATGCGCCATGTGGAACCCTTTCGAGTCCCAAACGCGCGACACAACCTTCGGTTCCTCAGGCCCAGGAACCTCCCGTCACGTTATTTCCCCTGACGCTCCCGCGCGACAGCCTGCCAGCCGATATCGCGGCGGCAGAAGCCCTCTGGCCAATTGATCAGGCCGATGGCCTCATAGGCCCGGCGCTGGGCCTCGCCCACGGTTTTGGCTGAGGCCGTCACGTTCAGCACGCGCCCGCCATTGGCCAGAATCCAGTCGCCTGAGGCCTTGGTTCCAGCATGGAACACCTCCACGCCCTCGATCTGCTCGGCGCGGTCGATGCCCGCGATCCGCGTCCCCTTGTCGTAGTCACCGGGATACCCCTTGGCGGCCATGACGACGGTCAGGGCGGGTTCCGGGAACCAGCGCAGATCGAAATTCTTCAGCTGGCCGTCCGCCGACGCGATCAGTGCCGGCAGCAGATCCGACATCAGGCGAACCATCAGCACCTGGGTTTCGGGATCTCCGAAACGGGCATTGTATTCGATCAGCTTCGGGCCTTCGTCCGTGATCATCAGGCCGGCGAACAGCACACCCTTATAGGGGCATCCCATGTCCTTCATGGCCTTCAGCGTCGGCAGAATGATCTCGTCCATGGTGCGCTTCTGGATCGCATCGGTGAACACCGGCGCCGGCGAATAGGCGCCCATGCCGCCCGTATTCGGCCCCTTGTCGCCGTCGAAAGCGCGCTTGTGGTCCTGCGCGGCCACCAGCGGCAGCGCGTTCTCGCCGTCGCACAGCACGAAGAACGAGGCTTCCTCGCCGACCATGAATTCCTCGACCACGGCTTCCGCGCCAGCCGCGCCAAAACCGCCGCCGAGCATCATGTCGATGGCCTCTTCGGCTTCCTGCAGCGTCATGGCGACAACGACGCCCTTGCCAGCTGCGAGGCCGTCGGCCTTGATCACGATCGGCGCGCCCTGGGCGCGGATATACGCCTTGGCCTTGTCCGCATCGCTGAAGCGCTCGTAAGCGGCGGTCGGGATGCTGTTGGCCTTGCAGATGTCCTTGGTGAAACCCTTGGAGCCTTCGAGACGGGCGGCGGCCTTGCTCGGCCCGAACGCCTTGATGCCGGCCGCGGCGAGATCGTCCACGATGCCGGCTGCGAGCGGGGCTTCCGGGCCGACTACAACGAAATCGACTTTGTTGTCGCCGCAGAACTTGATCACAGCAGCATGGTCCGCCACGTCCAAAGCCACGCATTCGGCTTCCTGCGCAATGCCGGCATTGCCGGGCGCGCACCACAATTTGGTCAGCAACGGCGATGCCGCCAGCTTCCATGCCAGCGCGTGTTCGCGGCCACCGGAACCGATGAGAAGAATGTTCATGGGAAGACTGCCTGGCCGGGGTTTTGGATGGTTTTGCCAGCGTTTAGCATGCTAATCCGCTGCCGCAACAGCCCGAGTCCCCGATGCCCAAAACTGCCGCCGCCCCGTTGACGAATTCCACCGAATTCACCGTCTCCGAGCTTTCGCAGGCGCTGAAGCGGACGGTGGAGGACGCCTACGGAAATGTGCGCGTGCGCGGCGAGATCACCGGCTTTCGCGGGCCGCATTCCTCCGGCCACTGCTATTTCTCGCTCAAGGACGAAAGCGCCAAGATCGAGGCGGTGATCTGGAAAGGCGTTCATGGCCGGATGCGGTTCCGGCCGCAGGAGGGCCTCGAGGTCATCGCCACCGGCAAGCTGACCACCTATCCCGGCTCGTCGAAGTACCAGATCGTCATCGAGGCGCTGGAGCCCGCCGGCGTCGGCGCGCTGATGGCGCTGATGGAAGAGCGCAAACGCAAGCTCGGCGCCGAAGGCCTGTTCGACGAAGCGCGCAAGCAACTGCTGCCCTGGCTGCCCGAAGTCATCGGCGTCGTCACCTCGCCGACCGGCGCTGTCATCCGCGACATCCTGCATCGCCTCAACGATCGCTTTCCGCGCCATGTGCTGGTGTGGCCCGTTCGGGTTCAGGGCGAAGGCTCGGCCGAACAGGTCGCGGCGGCGATCCACGGCTTCAATGCACTGGAGCCAGGCGGCAAGATTCCGCGCCCGGATCTGCTCATCGTCGCCCGCGGCGGCGGCTCGCTGGAAGATCTGTGGTCGTTCAACGAAGAGATCGTGGTGCGCGCCGCGGCGGAAAGCATGATCCCGCTGATCTCCGCTGTCGGCCACGAGACCGATATCACGCTGATCGATTTCGCCTCGGACAAGCGTGCGCCGACGCCGACAGCTGCAGCCGAAATGGCCGTGCCGGTGCGCGCCGAATTGCTGGTCGAGATCGGCACCTTCGAGCGCCGCCTGATGCTGTGCTGGCAGCGCGCGCAGGAAGCCCGCCGCAACGAGTTGCGTGCCGCCGCACGTGCGTTGCCCAATGCCGCCGATCTGCTTGCGATCCCGCGCCAGCGTCTCGATAGCGCCGGCGCATCGCTGCCGCGCGCGCTCAAGGCCAATACCCATGCGCATCACCGCCGCTTCGTGCAGGCGGCATCCGGCCTGACGCTGCGTGTGCTGCGCGCGCAGATCGCCCATGCGACGCAGCGGCAGACGACCTACGGCGAGCGCTTGAAGCTCTCCGCGCGCGCTCTGCTGCGCCAGCGCCGCGAGCGTTTCAGCAATCTCGAACTGCGCCTCAAGGCCTCGAAATCCGCCAATGCGCAAGCGCAGCGCAATGCCGTCATCCGGGATCGCGAACGTGCCTTGCGCCTCACCGAGCGCGCCCGCCGCGCACTGACGACGCTGCTGCAGCGGCAGGCAGCGCGCGTCGAGGCATCGAACAAACTGCTCGCCGCCCTCTCCTATCGCGGCGTGCTCGCGCGCGGCTTTGCGCTGGTGCGTGACGAACACGGAACGGCCGTGCATGAGCTGGCAGGTATCAATGCCGGCGCGCGACTGAACATCGAGTTTGCCGATGGCCGTATCGATGTGACCGCCGACGGCGCAGAGCCGGCATCGTCGCGTGCGGATAAATCAAGCGCGGCCAGATCCAAGCCATCGAAACGCACTGCAAAGATCGGCCAGGGCGATCTGTTCTAGCGTCCAACGCCTTCGAGTAAGCTGGCGCGACCTCTCTAGGAACATATCCTTCAACGAAGGCACGTGTTTCTTTTCCGCGAGGACGCTGTGTTGTCCCCACGCTCGGACGCGCACGCCCCGCGGAAATGTGTAGTCCGGTTCACCCGATCGGACGCCGCGAAATCACGCTGACTACAATTATTTCGATTTGCATCGCTTTTTCTAACCATTGGTTGATTTTCCATAGGTATTCATCTGCGCTTCGGTACTCAGAACGAGTTCGCATTTTATGTTTAGGAATTTTCGATCCAGCTTTAATTCCTACGTCAGGGATCGCCGGGGCAACGTCGCCGTCATCTTCGCGCTGGCTTCGGTGCCGCTGATATCCTTTGTCGGCGGGGCCATCGATCACGGTCGCGCGGCCATGATCCGCTCCAAGCTTCAGGGGGCGCTGGATTCTGCCGCCATCGGGGCGATCGTCCAGAAATCGACGGCATTTGCCACAGCCGGCTCCATGTCTGCGGATGGCGACATTCCCGGCGGCTCGACCACGGCAGTCAACTATTTCTACGCCAACTCCTCGAGCATGAGCGGCTACACGATCAACAGCGTGACGGCCAAAGTATCGAGAGCCAATGGCGTCGTGACGTCCAGCATGCAGTTCTCCGCTGACGTGCCGACCACGTTCAGCTCCATCATGGGCTTTCCAAAACTGACCGTCACCGGTGTCGCGACCGCAACGGCCACCATGCCGCAATTTATCGACTTCTATCTTCTGCTCGACAATTCGCCCTCGATGGGCGTCGGCGCAACGCCCGCCGATGTCGCGACCATGGTCAACAACACGCCCGACAAATGCGCGTTCGCCTGCCATGACACCGCGAACAAATCGAACTACTACGACCTCGCCAAAAAGCTTGGCGTCACCACGCGCATCGATGTGCTGCGGTCTGCCACACAGAGCCTGATGGACACCGCGGCCTCGACCCAGACCTATCCCAACCAGTTCAGGGTCGCGATCTACGATTTCGGCGGCAGCGCTTCGACCGCAAGCCTTCGGCCGCTGTTCAGCCTGTCGTCGAGCCTGTCGAGCGCGAAGACGGCAGCCGGCGCGATCGACCTGATGTCGGTCAACGGCCAGAACGACAATAACGATCAGGACACCCAATTCTCGTCGGTCATTCCGGCGATCGACAAGACTATCGCAAACACCGGTAACGGAACAGCGAACGCGCCTGCGAAGTATCTCTTCTTCGTCTCGGACGGCGTGGCTGACGAGTACAATCCCTCCGGATGTCTGAAGAAGACAACGGGCGGCCGATGCCAGTCCCCGCTGGATCCATCGCTCTGCACCGCGCTCAAGAATCGCGGCGTCAAGATCGCGGTCCTTTATACGACCTATCTCGATCTGCCGACCAACGCCTGGTACAACACGTGGATCGCGCCGTTCAACAAAGGCCCTTACGGGCCGTCCACGAACAGCGAAATCGCAGCCAACATGCAGTCCTGCGCATCGCCGGGTTTCTATTTCGAGGTCAGCCCGACCCAGGGCATTTCCGAGGCCATGACGGCGCTGTTCCAGCGGGCCGTGGCGGACGCGCGGATCAGCCGATGAGGCCCTCCTGATCCGCGGTCGGCGGGGATCTGCCCCCGCCGGCACCGGACCCCCGATTCGACGTCGGCTTCCGGGCGCTTTCATTCGCGCCGCGAAGGCCCTATCTATGGCGGAGCATCATCCATCCGCCTGCGGCATTCCGGCCGAGCGTTCCAGGAGACCAGCCGTGCTCAACAAATTCGGGCCATCCGGCCACGGCGAAGCCAAGCTGCAATATCTCGACGGCGATTTCCGCGTGGTCGCACCGGGGACCTATGTGACCTGCGCCATCTCGGGCGAACGCATCCCGCTGGATGAGCTGAAATACTGGAGCGTCGACCGACAGGAAGCCTATGCAACGCATACGGCAGTACTGAAGCGGTATTATCCGGAGCAGGTGAAGTAGGTCAGTAGGGCGGATTAGCCGAAGGCGTAATCCGCCGACAGAGTACATGTGGCGAAGAACGGCGGATTACGCTTCGCTAATCCGCCCTACGGGTCAGCGTCTTATCCTTGCGCGATTGAGGCCTTCCCGCACGAAACTGCGCAGCCCCTCCTTGTCCTCGACATCCAGCGCGACGGGAAAACCAACAATCTCCGCGGCCGCGGGCATGCCGCGCAGCTTCACCAGATCCTTCTCCGTCGTCACCAGCGTCAGCCCTTCGCCGCGCGCCTGCGCGACCAGCGCCTCGATCTCCGCTGGCGTGTATGGATGATGATCGCCGAACGCCTTCTCCGCTGCGACATCCACGCCGGCATTGCGCAATGTGCGAAAGAAACGGCCGGTATCGCCGATTCCTGCAAAGGCCAGCACGCGCCTGCCCTGCAATGCTTGCAGTGACGCAGCCTCCGGCTTCAGCCGCGCCGTAAACACCTTGCCGCCGCGGCCATGCACCATCGCAGCGACGCCGGTGGCCGCAACGCCGTCGCCGATCACCATGAGACCATCGGTGCGTGCGATCTGGCGATCCAGTGGCGCCCGCAGTGGACCGGCTGGGAATATGCGACCGTTGCCGAGGCCGCGATTGCCGTCGATCACGATCAGCGACAGATCCTTTGCCAGTGCCGGATTCTGAAAACCATCGTCCATCACGATGACGCTGGCGCCGGTGGAGCGCGCCAGCGCGGCGCCATTGACGCGATCGCGCGCGATCACGACCGTGACGTCACGCGCCATCATCAGGGGCTCGTCACCGACATCGGCAGCACCATGGCGACCCGGCTCGACCTTGACCGGCCCACGCAATCTGCCGCCATGACCGCGGCTGAGCACCACCGGCGTCTCGCCAAGTTCGCGGAGCATTGTCACCAGCGCCAATGTGGTCGGCGTCTTGCCGGCGCCGCCGGTGTGATAGTTGCCGACGCAGATCACGGGAATGCCGGCCACCGCTCCCTGCTGCACCATACGCGAAGCGGTGATCTCGCCGTAGACGGCGCCGAGCGGCATCAACAGGCGCGACAGCAAGCTGCTCCGCTGCTGCCAGAACGCCGGCTCACGCATGATGCCCACCCATCTCGAAACGCAACTGCATGAGATAGGGTTCGAGCGCATGGAGCGTGCGATCCAGCGCTCCGCCAAGCCGCGCGACGACCTGCCCCGCCGCGTCGATGGCGGCATCGCGCGCAGCGACATTGCCGAGCATCTGGCCGAGTTGCTTGACGAGCTGCTCGGACGAATTGGCCTGCTGCGCGCCGCCGGCACGATCGAGCGCGTCATAGACGTCGGTGAAGTTGAACACATGCGGCCCGTGCACGATGGATGCGCCGAGCTTGGCCGGTTCGATCGGATTCTGCCCGCCATGCGGCACCAGCGAGCCGCCCATGAAGACGACAGGCGCGAGACGATAGAACACGCCGAGTTCGCCCATGGTGTCGGCGACATAGATATCAGTATTCGCGCCCGGCAGCTCGCCGCGCGACCGCAGCGCGACGCGGGCACCGCTCGGCTTGATCATATCCGCAATGGATCCGCCGCGATGGGCATGACGCGGCACGATCACCGTGAGCAGCGACGGAAAGAAACTCGCCAGCGCCTTATGCGTTTCGAGGATGATCTCCTCTTCGCCGGGATGGGTGGACGACGCGACGACGATCGGACGCCCGCGCGTCGCCGCTTTCAGCGCATCGAGCTTGGCGGCGTCGCCGGGCGGCGCCTGGACATCGAATTTCAGGTTGCCGGTGACGATCACGCTGCGGGCTCCCAGCGCACCAAAGCGTTCGGCGTCTGTGTCGGACTGAGCGAGGCAAATCTCGAAACGGCCGAGCAGCGCCGCGATGGTCTTCGACATCTTCTGCCAGCGCGGGAACGAGCGCTGCGACATCCGCGCATTGATCAGTGCCATTGGCAGGCGCCGTTTCGCGGCCGACATGATCAGGTTCGGCCAGAGGTCGCTCTCGATAAACAGCGCCAGCGACGGATGCCAGTGATCGAGAAATCGTGCGACGTAACGCGGCGAGTCATAGGGAATATATTGATGGATGATATCCGGCGGGAAGCGCTTGGCGATGATAGCAGCCGAGGTCACGGTTCCCGATGTCAGAAGGATACGCATCTTCGAGGCACGCAGGCGCTCGATCAATGCGGCCGCCGCCAGCACTTCGCCGACGCTCGCGCCATGCACCCAGACCAGCGGCCCCGCCGGCCGTTCGATCGCCGAGATGCCGCGACGTTCGTCGATCCGCTCGGGGTCTTCCTTGCCGTTTCGCAGACGCCGCTTGATCAGCAGCGGCACCACCGGCGTCAGCGATGCGGAGAGACTGCGATAGGCCCGCAGCGTGATCGGCAGCGCGTCAGCCATGACGATTGCCGTCCGGCCGGCCGACAGCTTCATAAGCGCGGCGCGTGGCATCATTCAGCGTCGCCTCCAGCCTCAGGCGCAGCTCTTCCATCATGGCACTGTCCGCATCAGCCGGCACGGTGATCGGCTCGCCGCCGACCAGCGCCCCGTGGCCGAACGGCAGGTTGATGGTCGTGTGATCCCAGTTGTTGAGCTGCCAGAATCGGCTGGTGGCCATGGCAAACGGCATGATCGGTCGCCCGCTCTCGCGCGCCAACATGATGATGCCGAGACCGGCGACGCGCGAGCGCTTCGGCACGTCGGCCGTGAGCGCCATATTGACGCCGCTCTCCAGCACCCGCACCATCTCCTTGAAAGCGCCGACGCCCCCCTTGCGATGGAACGCGCCGCCATGGTCGCCCGAGCCGCGCACTGTGGCGATGCCGAGTCGCTCAGCTGCTAACGCGTTGAACTCGCCGTCGCGATGCTTCGAGATCAGCACCGCGCCACGATAGTCTTTCTGCTTGATGAACGGCGTCATCAAATGCTGGCCATGCCAGAAAGCGAGGATGACCGGCATCTCCGGCTCGACGATGTCATAGACATCGACGGGGTCGAAGGTGAACTTGTTGGTCTTCCACACAAGGCGCAAAAATTCGGCCGCGAGAAATCCCGCGGCGCGTTGCACCCAGCTGCTGCGCAGCGTGTTTCGCAGCAGACGTTTCAAGTGGCAGGCTTTGCGTCCTGGCCCGGATCGAGCAGCCGATGCAGATGGACGATAAAGTAGCGCATATGCGCATTGTCGACGGTCGACTGCGCCTTGGCCTTCCAGGCGACCAGCGCCGAAGCGTAATTCGGGTACACGCCGACGATATCGACCTTGTCCAGATCCTTGAAGGTAATGCCCTTCAGATCGGTGAGCTCGCCGCCGATGACCAGATGAAGCAGTTGCTGTGATGTGTCGGGCATAGATTTTTCCTGCAGCGGCCGGCTGCGATCAGATTTCCAGAAGGTGGTGGTGGTGCGGCTGGTTATGCCCGGTTGGTCCGGAACTGCTCAACGATATGGGCATGACGATCGGCCCCCGCTGCTACCAGCAACCCATGCGTGACTTCCCGGCGATTGTATTGAATGGGATCGCCCGAAAGCTCGGTCATTCTACCATTCGCTTCATGCACGATCAAATCCGCAGCCGCCAGATCCCAGTCCCGGCTCTGCCCGCCGGCAAAGGCTGCATCCAGCCGGCCATTGGCGATCCAGCAGAGCCGCAGCGCCAGCGAGCCAATCCGCGGATGCAACTCCAGGTCCTGCCGTGGATGGGTCAGGCGCTCCACCAGGGGCTTGGGGCCGGCCACGCGGGCGAAATCGAGATCGATTCCCGAAATGGCCTGGACGGGCCGGCCGTTGCAGGTGGTGCCCTGCCCGCGCATGGCGAGGAAAAATTCATCTGTGGACGGCGCAAAGACTGCAGCCATTACAGGACGGTGGTCCTCCACCAGTGCGACACAAACGCACCAGTCCTCGCGGCCGGCGAGATAACTGCGGGTGCCGTCGATGGGATCGATGATCCAGGTCAGTCGCTTGCCGAGACGGGCGTCGTCATCGGCGCTTTCCTCCGACAACCAGCCATAATCCGGTGTGGCGCTGCGCAGCCGTTTCTCGATCAGGTCGTTGAGCGCGATATCGGCTTCCGAGACCGGCGACGATTCGCCCTTGATCCATTTGCGCAGTTCGGTGCGAAAC
>JAEXHR010000136.1 GCA_023449855.1 Pseudomonadota bacterium
GCCCTTCCGAGGAAGGGCCGCCGAATCGCAATATCCGAATACTAGTAGCGTTCGATGACAGTTCGACGCTCGACGCCGCCGTCGTAGTAACCGCGATCGCGGTCGCGGTTGCGCTTGATGATGACCGTCTCATTGCGGTCGCGGCGATCACGATAGTAATCGCGGTCATAGTCGCGATAATACCGATCACGGCCAACGGCGCCCACGGTGACGCCACCCGGGCCGACCGCCACGCCGACATCCTGCGCGCTGGCGGTTGTCACTGGAAGGGCGCTCGCAATAGCTGCCGCAGCAGCGGCGACAATGGCAATTCGCTTGATCATGGCGTTGCTCTCCTCTGTTGCGTAATGATGTGGAGGCAATCCGGGGTCGCGGCGTTCGTTCCAGCGGCAGATGACGAAACCGTAAGATAAATCGCGATACCGCGAGGAACCAAGGGCGAGATCGTTGCGCGGGGACGCTATTCCGCCGCCGTGATCGCGTTGGTCGGCGTCGGCCGGTCCGTGATCTGCTGACCGAACAGGCTGCCGACAAGCTCGACCATCACCCGCGCGGTGCGGCCGCGTTCGTCGAGGAAGGGATTGAGCTCGACCACATCGAGCGAGCACAGCAGGCCGGAATCATGGAGCAACTCCATGATGAGATGGGCCTCGCGATAGGTCGCTCCGCCCTGCACCATGGTGCCGACACCAGGCGCGGTGATGGGATCGAGGAAGTCCACGTCCAGCGAGACATGCAGCACGCCGTTGCGGGCCTTTACACGGTCGATGACCCGGCGGATCAGCACGCCGACGCCGAATTCATCGATCTGGCGCATATCGATCAGCGAAACCTTTCGCTGCTTCACCAGCTCTTTTTCCAGCTTGTCGATCGAGCGGATGCCGAACAGGTCGAGATGATCGGGCGTGATGGACGCACGCGGCTCATCGCCGAGCAGGCCGTCGAGACCAGGTTCGCCGCACAGGAAGGCCGCGGACATGCCGTGCATATTGCCGGTGATGGTGGTGTGCGGTGTGTTGTAGTCGGCATGGGCATCGAGCCACAGCACAAACAATTCGCGCCCCTGCGCGTGCCAGTGCCGGGCGACGCCGTTCACCGAGCCCATCGACAGGCTGTGGTCGCCGCCGATGAAGATCGGGAGCGCCCCGGACGCAGCCAGCTCGAAGGCACGCGCGCTGAGCGTCTGAACATAGGTCTGGATGTCACGATAATGCTTCGCATTGGCTGGCGGTGCGTCGTCGCCCACCGGCTTCGGCGGAGCGAGATTGCCGTGGTCCTCGACGGCAAAGCCAAGCTCTTCCAGCAGCGGCTTGAGCCCGGCCGTCCGCATCGCATCCGGCCCCATCAGCGTGCCAAGCTGCGATGCGCCGATCTCGACGGGGGCACCCAGCAGGGCAATGCGGTTCGGACGAAAAAGGCTCATGCATCAGCTCCTGGAATGCCACCGCGCTTGTCACGTTGGCGCGGCAAAATCGTGAAAATAATGTCCGAAATGCGCTCGCCGCAGTGCAACGCAATCGAACGCACGCCGTTATAGTGCGCGTTTCATTTCATCATTTTAACCGAACGGGGCAATCGTGAGCAAAGCTGTCGAGGAAGGCCTACCCTATCCGCTGGGAGCGCATTGGGACGGCAACGGGACCAACTTTGCACTGTTCTCCGCCAATGCCACCAAGGTCGAGGTCTGCCTGTTCGACGGCGACAAGGAGACCCGGATCGAACTGCCCGAATATACCGACGAAATCTTCCACGGCTATCTGCCTGAGATCGGCCCCGGCCAGTTCTACGGCTACCGCGTTCACGGCCCCTATGAGCCCGAGAACGGCCACCGCTTCAATCCGAACAAGCTGCTGCTGGACCCCTACGCGCGCGCGCATGCAGGCACGCTGAAATGGGACCCGGCCGTGTTCGGCTACAAGATGGAGACCGGTGACGATCTCACTTTCGACGAACGGGACTCCGCGCCCTTCATGCCCAAATGCGTGGTGGTCGATCGCGATTTCGACTGGACCGGTGAGGCCGGCCGCCAGCCGGTGCCGTGGGATCGCACCATCGTCTACGAGACCCACGTCAAAGGTTTTACAAAACTCAACCCCAACGTTCCGGAGAAGCTGCGCGGCACCTATGCCGGCTTCGGCAGCAAAGCTGTCGTCGATTATCTCTGCGACCTCGGCATCACCTCGGTCGAGCTGCTGCCGGTGCACACATTCATCAATGACGACTATCTCCTGAAAAAGAAGCTGGTCAATTACTGGGGTTACAACACCATCGGCTTCTTTGCCCCAGATCCGCGCTACGCGTCGGACGTGCCGAACTCGCTGCGCGAATTCAAGGAGATGGTGGCGGCGCTACATGCCGGCGGGCTCGAGGTCATTCTCGACGTGGTCTACAACCACACTGCCGAAGGCAACGAGCTGGGCCCCACTCTCTCCTTCAAGGGTATCGACAACGCCAGCTATTACCGGCTGATGCCCGACAAGCCGCGCTACTACATCAACGACACCGGCACCGGAAACACCGTCAATCTGTCCAACGCGAATGTCATTCGCATGGTGACCGACAGCCTGCGCTACTGGGTGCGCGAGATGCATATCGATGGCTTCCGCTTCGATCTCGGCACCATTCTCGCCCGCGAGGTCTATGGTTTCACCGAACAGAGCGGGTTCCTCAAAGCGGTCAATCAGGACCCTCTGCTCACGACCGTAAAACTGATTGCCGAGCCATGGGATATCGGTCCCGGCGGCTATCAGGTCGGCGGCTTCCCGCCGGGTTGGGCGGAATGGAACGACAAGTTCCGCGATACGATCCGGGATTTCTGGCGCGAAGAAGCGCCGGTGGCCGATCTCGCACCGCGTCTCTCTGCCTCGGCCGACATGTTCAATCATCAGGGCCGCCGCGCCTGGGCCAGCGTCAACTTCGTCACCGCCCATGACGGTTTCACGCTGAATGACTGTGTCAGCTACAACGAGAAGCACAACGAAGCGAATGGCGAGGACAACAAGGATGGCCATTCGCATAACCGCTCGTGGAATTGCGGCGCCGAAGGTCCGACAGACAACAAAGATATTTTGGCGCTGCGCGAGCGCCAGAAACGCAACATGCTGGCAACCCTGCTGTTCGCTCAAGGCACACCGATGCTGCTCGGCGGCGACGAATTCGGCCGTAGCCAGAAGGGCAACAACAATGCCTATTGCCAGGACAACGAGATTTCCTGGTTCGACTGGAAATGGACCGAAGACGGCAAGGACCTCCATGCGTTCACCAAGCGGCTCATCGGTCTGCTCGGCGACTGCTCGGTGCTGCGCCGTTCACGCTTTCTCACCGGCGAGCATGATCAACATCTCGACGTCCGCGACGTCACCTGGATCAATGCCAATGGCGGGCCGATGCAGGAAGACCACTGGAAGGACGGCAACGTCAAATGCTTCGGCATGCTGCTGGACGGCCGTGCGCAGAAAACCGGCATCCGTAAACAGGCCGACGACCAGACCATGCTGGTCATTCTCAACGGCTTCGAGGGGCTGGTGGATTTCACCATGCCGGAAGCCTTCGGCGGCAAGGGCTGGGAGCTGCTGGTTGACACCAATATCCCGGACGCGCCGGGCGGACAGACATTCCCGTTCGGCGCCATGTACCAGGTGACGGGGCGCTCGCTGCTGCTGATGTCGCTGCAGAAATGATCATGCCCGCGACGGGCTGAGTTTCCATGCGAGCGCAACGACGCCGATTGTCAGCAGGCCGGAAATGGTACCCGCGATCGGCACGAGCAGCGTGAGCACCGCCGTCGCGGCCCAGCCGATCGACGAGAACGCCTCGGCGAAGGTGGCAATGCGCGACGATGTCTGCCTTCGCCGGAACTGGCTTCGCCTGGCCTGCACGCGAAACCACAACTGGATCGACGTCGCCGATGCCGCAGCAACGACCGTCGCGAGGGCGGCGACCAATGCCATATGCAACGACACCAGCGCGAGGGCTGCAATCAGCGGCGTGAAGATTGCGGCGATGCAGATCAGCACGACCTCGATCTTGGCGCTGAGCAGCGTCGCTGCCGGCAGCGGTGCGGTGGCCACCAGGTCGGCGGCGTCCTCGCCGGAGATCGTCAGCCAGGCAAGGCCGCCGGCCAGCTGTCCGGCCGCCATGACGATGACCGGCACCAGAACCACGAAGGCGCCGGCGCCCTCACCGAAGCTCCGCCACAGCATCAGGGCCGGGGGCAGCAGATAGAGCAGCTGCATCAGCGTCTGCGACATCAGCCAGGGGTCACGCCACAGCAGTCTGAACTCCTTGCGACGAAGCGCATGCCGGCGCGACATTGCGCGGAACGGCTGAGCACTCCCCGCCTTGCGCGATGCCAATTGCGGCGAAGCGCTCGCGACGTAACGACCGAAATGCGGCGAGAACAGCGCCATCGTCAGACCGAGCAGAAGCAGCGCGGCGGCAAGCAGCGGAAGCAGCACGGCGACATCGCCAAGCATCGCTCGCGCCGGCCACCAGGCGATACTTCCTGCATCCGGCGCGAATGCCGTCACCGCATCCGACGTCAGCACGGCGAAACGCGATAGCGTACCGTAGGACATGATCGCCGCCACTTGCAGCGCGATCACGAAACCGGCGCCGGTGACCGCCGAAATGATCTGCGCGACCATGCGCGTGCGCGCCGGGCCGCAAAGTTCGAACAGGCCCACCGCGATGGCGATCGCGATAGCCGAGGCCGACAGGCCCATGGTGACGACCACGCCGTAAGCCGCGAACCACCGCGCTCCGCCGCCGATCACCAGCACATTGATGAAGGGCGTCGCCAGCATCACCGCCATGACGGTGACCGAAAGCGCAATGGCTGCGATCCGCACGGAAAACACATTGGTGAGCGGCGCTGGAGACGACACGATCAAGTCGAGATCGGCGCGCGCATAAAATACGCGCGTCACCGACTCGATCGCCTGCGACAGGATCAGCGCCCAGGCCAGAAAGACACTCGCGGTGATGACGATCGCACTTTGCTGATCCAGCGGCGTCTGCACATCGGCGAAGCGGCCGACAACCGCATAGGCCGGAAGGTGCAGGAAGATCACAAATACGAACAACAGTATCGTGGCGCTGCGCGTCCGGCGCCGGCGACCTCCGGTCAGCATCCCGACCATTTCACGCCAGCCGAGCCGGAGCTCGTGCCGCGCGAACCATAGAGCACTGGAAGCTGCGCTCATGCGGCCGCCGAGGCGTTTTCGACCAGTGCAACGAACATCTCTTCGAGACTGGTGTCGCTCTGCCCCATCTGCTGGCGCAGCTCGGCGAGCGTGCCTTCGGCGATCAGCCGCCCGGCCGCGATCACACCGATACGATCGGCCATGCGCTCGGCGACCTCGAGAATATGCGTGGTCATGATCACGGTGCAGCCGCTGCGCACGCGAGCCTGAAGCAGCCCTTTGACATGGCGCGCGGAGACGGCATCGAGGCCGGTGAGAGGCTCGTCGAGAATGATGAGCTTGGGATCGTGTACCAGCGCGCCGGCCAGCGCCACCTTCTGCCGCATCCCCTTCGAGAAACCTTCGCACCGCTCATGCATATGAGCGGCAAGGCCGAGCGAAGTCAGCAGCTCATGCGCCGCGACATCTGCTGCAGCAGGGTCGCAGCCCCACAGGCCGGAGATGAATTCGAGATATTCGAGCGGCGTCAACTTGTCGTAGATCATCGGCTCGTCGGAGACCCACGCCATGACCTGTTTGGCCGCGACGGGATCCTTCAACGCATCGATCGCTGCGATACGGATCGTGCCTGCATCGGGCGGCAACAGCCCTGCGACCATACGCAGTGTCGTGGTCTTCCCTGCGCCATTGGCGCCGAGCAGCGCGTAGAACTCGCCCGCATGGACGGTGAGATCGAGCGCATCGACCGCGAGCCGTTCGAAACGTTTCGTTAACCCTCGCAATTCGAGGGCAGCCGCCCGCGCGGTCATCGTCCAGCTCCAGAGGTTGATGCAATGAACATGCGACGGAGACGTTTCGCCTCAGTGAACGCGATCGTTAGAACCTGCTACCCACGCGACTTCATTTGCGTAGCTATGTACCGATCCAAACTGATGGATTCATCATGCGATACGGTTGCTCATTCGTCTCCCTTCACAATCGGAATGCAATTATCTAAAACAGAAACCAAGCGACACAACCTCGACTAGATTCGATCCGATTGTGATCCGGAGCGTGATAATGACACGACACGCCGTCCTGAAGATGCCGACCATTGCCGATTTCGACACGTCCGACTTCCTGTCGACACCGGGCGCTGGCAAGACCATCGCAGACTTTCGCAAGAACCGGATCGTCTTTGGACAAGGCGACAATGCCGATGCAGTGTTCTTCATCCTGCAGGGACGGGTCAAACTCACGGTGCTATCCGAACAGGGCAAGGAGGCCGTGGTCGGTCTGCTCGAGCCCGGCCAGTTCTTCGGCGAATGCTGCCTGAACGGCATTCAGGTGCGCACCTCGACAGCGACAGCGATGGAAGACAGCAGCATCGCCGTGATCAACAAGGCGACGATGCTGGCAACCTAGCGTGACGAACCGGCCATGGCCGAATTCTTCATGGCCTATCTTCTGGCGCGCAACAGCCGCATCGAGGAAGACCTTGTCGACCAGCTTTTCAATTCGAGCGAAAGGCGTCTGGCGCGACTGCTCCTGATCCTCGCCCGCTTTGGCGAGCACGGCTGCAGCCGGCCGATCGACATTGACATTAGTCAGGAGACGCTCGCCGAGATGATCGGCACGACGCGTTCGCGTGTCAGCTATTTCATGAACAAGTTCAGGCGCCTCGGCTTCATCAGCTACGACGCCAAGATTCAGGTTCATGAATCGCTGCTCAATGCGATGTCGAGCGACGCAATTGCGGCGTAGCAGACTTCCAGCCCGCGATTATCAACCGTCCGGCACGCCCGAGCCTCGTGCGCGGCACTATATTACCGAATCAGCTAAGTCTGAAAGGTAATTAATACCTCCTTCACTGGAAATCCCTAAGGCTGGACAGGGGATTTTTGCGATCGCAGCGGTTTGTTTGCTGCGACGGAAGGGGCATTTCAAATGATCGTACTCAAGTCGATTTCGGCACGCATGATCGTTGCCATCACGCTGGTCGGCGCCGGCTCATGCGCCGCGCTCGCGGTCTTCAGCATGTGGCAGCAGCAGGCGATCATCGATACTGCGCTGGATCGCGAAGCACGCGGCGACTATGCCAATCTCACTGCAGCGTTGAATGCGGAAACCCGCACGGTGCTCGCCGTGGCCGAGACGATGGCTACAGCGCAGAAGACCAGAGATGCCCTCAAGAGCAACGATCGCGACGGCATGATCGACAGCCTCAAGGAAGCGCTGCAACTGATCAAGCCGCGCGGCCTCGAACTGATCACGATCCAGGCGCCTTCCGCAATCACCTTCGCCCGCGTTCACAATCCAAAGACATTTGGCGATAACGTCGCCGACCGCCGGAAGATGATTGTCGCAGCGCAGTCCACGAAGAAGGCCCTCGGCGGCATCGAACCCGGTCGCGACGCACTCAACGTATTTGGCGTTGCCCCGATCATGGACGGAGACAAGCTGATCGGCACCATGGATGTCGGCGCCCCGTTCGGAAAGACCTTCGTCGATGGCATGAAGGCTCGCTTCGGAGTCGATGTCGGCATTCACCAGATCGATGGTCAGTCTGCCAAGACGCTGGCTTCGACATTGAAGGCAGCAGCACCCGACGTTGCGCTGCTCCGCCGTGCCATTGCCGGCGAGATCGTCACACAATATGGCGAGCTCGACAACAAACCGATCGCCACCACCTTCGGCGCCATCAAGAGCTTCTCGGGTGACAACATCGCCATATTCGAGATCACGCGCGACACCAGCAGCTATCAGAGCCTGATGCGCTCCTCGCTGACCTGGCTTGGCATCATCTCCGCTTGCGTGTTGCTGCTTGCCGCCGCCGTGGCCACCTTCATGGGCCGCAGCATGGCAAAGCCGATCCATGCCCTTGAAGAAGCGATGCGGGCGATTGCCGGCGGTAACCACAACATCGCCGTGCCGGGCGCTGGCCGCAGCGACGAGATCGGCTCCATGGCGAGCGCCGTTGAGGTGTTCAAGACCGGATTGATCGAAACCGAACAGTTGCGCGCCGCGCAGGACCAGCAGCGCGAACGCGCCCAGCATGAGCGCCGCGACACCATGAATGCGCTCGCGGCACGTTTCGAAAGCGGCGTCGGCGGCGTGGTCAGCGCTGTCAGTTCGGCGGCCACCGAGCTGCGCCACACCGCACAGTCGATGGCAGCGACCGCGGGCGAGTCGATGCACCAGACCGCCGCCGTTGCAGCCGCATCCGAAGAGGCAACACAGAGCGCGCAGGCCGTCGCTGCTGCGGTCGAGGAACTCAACGCCTCGATCAGCGAGATCGCCAAGCAGGTCAACGAATCCGCCCGCGTCGCCGGCGACGCCGTCTCGCAGGCCAATGTGACGAATGGCGAGGTACAGAGCCTCGCCGAAGCCGCGCAAAAAATCGGCGACGTGGTCAAGCTGATCAGCGAGATCGCCGCACAGACCAATCTGCTCGCTCTCAACGCCACCATCGAGGCCGCGCGTGCGGGCGAAGCCGGCCGTGGCTTCGCCGTCGTCGCGTCGGAAGTGAAGGCATTGGCAACGCAGACCTCGAAGGCCACCGACGAGATCTCGACCCAGGTCTCCTCGATCCAGAACGCCACCCGCCTGTCGGTGGATTCGATCCAGAACATCACCATGACCATCGGCCGCGTCAGCGAGATCGCCAGCACCATCGCCGCAGCGGTCGAGGAACAGGGTGCCGCTACGCTGGAAATCGCGCGTAATGTCGCCGAGGCCGCGCGCGGCACGGGCGAGGTCTCTCAGAACATCGCCGGTGTGAATGACGCTGCCCGCGAAACCGGCGTCGCCGCGTCGCAGGTGGTCGAATCCGCCGGGGAACTGTCGCGCAATGGCGAGGACCTGAAGACTCAGGTCGACGCGTTCCTGCGCGAAGTGCGGGCGGCGTAACTTACGAAGGTAGGATGGGTTGAGCGTCGGCCGAAGGCCGGCGCGACAACCCATCGGCGGAGCTTGCCGCAGCGACAGACAGCATGGGTTTCGCTGCGCTCAACCCATGCTACGGCTCAGAGTTCCACATCCCAGCTCGGCACGCCGTTGAATCGCGCTACCAGAAAATCGATGAACAGCCGCACCTTCACGGCAAGGTGCCGCGTCGGCGGATAGATCGCATAGAGCGTCAGCGGCGGCGCCTTGTAGGGCTTCAGCACGCGCTGCAGCGTACCGTCTCGCAAGGCATCGCCCGCGATGAAGGTCGGCAACAGCGCAATGCCCCTGCCCCTCACCGCGGCATCGCGCAGCACCTCGGCATTGTTGACGCAGAGCGACCAGCTCGGCTGGATCCAGTGATCGCCATCCTTGCCGGTCAGCTTCCACTGATTGCCTGTGAGCAGGAAGCCGTAGGTCAGCAACGCGTGCCGGCGCAGATCCTCCGGCAGCTTTGGCGTTCCCTGCTCCTTCAGATAGTCCGGGGACGCACAGACGGCGCGATCGATGGCGACGATTTTGCGTGCGATCAGACTGGACGATTCCAGGTCGGCAATCCGGAGCGTGACGTCGAAGCCACCCTGCATCGGATCGACCTGATCGTCCGACAGCACGAGTTGTATCTGCAGTTCCGGACATTCCGCCATAAAGTCCGCGACCGCCGGCCCGAGCTGCAGTGTGCCGAACGACATCGGCGCGTTGACCCGCAACAGCCCGCGCGGCGACGACTGCGCCTGCGCCACCGCCTGATCGGCCGCATCGAGATCGGCGAGAATGGTCAGCGTCCGCTCGAAATAGGCCTGGCCGCTTTCGGTCGGGCTGGCATGGCGCGTCGTGCGGTTCAGCAGTTGAACGCCAAGGCTCTCCTCAAGCTCGCCGACATATTTCGAGATCGCCGACCGCGACAATCGCAACTGACGCCCGGCTTCGGAGAAGCTTCCGAGTTCGACCACCTTCACGAAGGCGCGCAGGCTGCCCAGCTTGTCCATTCCGGCCTCATCTGATTGTCCTCAAATCATAGACAGTCATGTCACAATAAGCCAGATTGTCTTTGAACGGGAACGAACCAATTATCCGGGCAACGGAGGACGAAATGCCCTCCCAAACCGGAGACAAGACCATGTCAGGCATCCATCACGTTACCGCCATTGCAGGCCCCGCGCTGCGCAATTTCGACTTCTATACCCGCGCGCTGGGCCTGCGCTTCGTCAAGAAGACCGTCAATTTCGACGATCCCGGCACCTACCATTTCTATTACGGCGACGAAGCCGGCCGGCCCGGCACGATCCTGACCTTCTTCCCGTGGGAGCACGCGGCGCCCGGTCGCGGCGGCGTCGGCCAGACCCAGCAGACCGCATTCCGCGTGCCGGCCAGCTCGCTGGGCTACTGGACGCATCGCTTCATCGAGCAGGGCATCGCCCATGAGGCGCTTGAAAAGCGCTTTGGCGAAGCGGTGCTGCCCTTCACCGATCCGGACGGCATGAGCCTCGCGCTCGTCGGCGTCGCCGGCGCTGAGAGCGAAGCGGGCTGGAGCAATGGCGACATCCCGGCCGAGCATGTGATCCGCGGCTTCCACGGCGTCACGCTGCTGCTGGAGAAGGCCGAGAAGACGAGCGCGATCCTCACGGACGTGTTCGGCTTCAAGGAAATCGCCCGCGAAGGCTCGATCATCCGCCTGACCGGCGATGCCCGCGAGGGCGCCGTGGTCGATATTTACGAAGCCGGCGGCTTCCTGCCGGGTCGTCAGGGACGCGGTTCGGTGCATCACGTCGCTTTCCGCGCCAGGGATGACGCCGAACAGGCCGAGATGAGCCGCAAGCTTGTCGAGGTGCACGGCCAGCATGTGACGGAGCAGAAGGACCGCAACTACTTCCGCTCGGTCTACTTCCGCGAACCCGGCGGCGTGCTGTTCGAGATCGCCACCGACGACCCCGGCTTTGCCGTCGACGAGCCCGTCGAGTCCTTGGGCGAACATCTGAAGCTGCCGGCTTTCCTCGAGAAGCACCGCAGCGAGATCGAGCGCGTGCTGCCGCCGCTCGCAAGTAACGAGGTGAATGCATGACCGACCTGTCTCACATCCATCGCTTCGTGCCGGGCAACCGGCACGAAGCAACGCCTCTCCTGCTGTTGCATGGCACGGGCGGCGACGAGAACGACCTCCTGCCGCTCGGCCAGGCTGTGGCGCCCGGCGCATCGCTGCTCTCGCCGCGCGGTCAGGTGCTCGAACACGGCATGCCACGCTTCTTCCGTCGGCTCGCTGAAGGCGTGTTCGATGAGGATGACCTGCGTCGTCGCGCCAATGAGCTGGCGGACTTCGTCAATGACGCCCGCGAGCGTTACGATCTGCCGGCGCCGATTGCGTTCGGCTATTCGAATGGCGCGAACATCGCGGCAGCCGTGTTGCAATTGCGGCCGGATGTGCTGGCGGGCGCGATCCTGCTGCGCGCCATGGTGCCGCTCCGCGAGGCGCCGGCGGTCGATCTCACCGGCAAGCCGGTGCTGATCGTGTCGGGTCAATTCGATCCGATCATCCCGGCGAGCAATGCGCAGCGACTGGCTGTGGCATTGGCGAGGTCCGGCGCCGATGTGCAGCATCGCACATTGCCCATCGGGCATCAGCTGTCGCAGGCGGATGTGACGGTGGCGAGTGAGTGGTTGCAAGAGCGCGAAGCCGCGAGGACGAGACGAGTCGCATAAGCGCGTAGCCCGGATGGAGCGAAGCGCAATCCGGGAGCCGGCGTTTCCATACGTTCGACATTCCCGGATTTCGCTACGCTCCATCCGGGCTACAGGTCGCTGCTACAAGTTCGCCGACCCGAAAATTTCCTTGTACCAATCCGCGATCAGCTTCGGATTGATGCGCCCATCGACGATGAACACGCCGTTCGCACCATCGTCGACCCAGCGCTTCACGGCGTCCAGATCCCCAAGCGTCTTCACAACGCAGCCGTCGGCCCCATAGCCGCGGGCGATTGCGGCGAAATCGGTGACCGGGAATTGCGCCATGCTGGCGGAATAGCCCTCCGGCACGAAGTGATGCACTTCGGCGCTATAGGCGCTGTCGTTGTAGATGAAAATGCAGATGCGCCGCTTGAGCCTCACCGCCGTTTCCAGTTCCGCGATCGACATCAGAAAACCGCCGTCGCCGACCGCCAGCACCGTCAGCCGATCGGGCTGCGTCACCGATGCGCCGACGGCGCCGGCAAGGCCGAGGCCGATGGACTGGAAGGCGATGGGGATGCACCAGCCGCGATGATCGGGCACCGACAGATAGCGCGCCACCCAGCCGACGAAGTGACCACCATCGACGACCACCGTGCGATCCTTCGGCAAGATATCGTCCATCGCCTTGCTCAGCGTGCGCGGATCAATGTGCTCTGAAGTGCTTGTGTCATCATAGAACGTGTTGCGATTGCTCTTGCCGTCGATGACCGCAGCAATCTCCGGCGTACGCCAGCCGATCCCCGACATATCTTCCGCAGCGAGCGCCTCAAGCAGAGCAGTCGCCACCTGCGATGCATCGCCTTCGAGTTCGAGATCGACCGGGCGATGCTTGCCGATGCGGCCCTTCTCCACATCGATCTGCACGAGCTGGGCGTGATCGTCGATCAGCCGGCCCTTCTTGGTCGTCCACATGTTCAGCGACATGCCGAAAGCGAGGATCACGTCGCTCTTGGCGATCAACTCGGCTGCGGCCGGCGACGAGAAGCCGCCGGCGATACCGAGATTCCAGGGATGGCCGGAAAACATGCCATGCGCCTGGATCGAGGTCGACAGCAGCGCGCCGAGCCTGTCCGCGAGTTCGACCAGCAGCGGCTGCGCGTCGGCGACCACGGCGCCGTGACCGGCGAGGATCAGCGGGCGGCGCGACGAGCGGATGGTGGCGACCAGCTCAGCAAACCTGTCCGCGTTCAGCGAGCGGCGCGGCGTGAGCGGCGGATGGCGTTTGCCCATGGTCGCCGTCACCGGCATCTCCTGCACATCGATGGGCAGGCTGAGCACCACCGGCTTGCGCTCCTTGATTGCGCGCGCGGCTGCGTTCCAGGTTTCGAGATAGGCGGTCTGCGGATCGGTGATCTGGCGCCACTCGCCGCCGACCGAATGGACCAGTTCGAATTGATTGAAGGCAAAGGCCGATTGCTTGTCGCCGGTGACCACGTCGCCCGCAAGCACCAGCAGCGGCGTGTCGCTCTTGGCAGCCTCGCCGATGCCGGTGATCGCATTGGTGAGACCGGGACCGGCGGTGACGCTGACCACGACGAGTTCGCGCGTCAGCCTTGCTGCGACATCGGCCATGCTCACCGCGCCGCCTTCATGGCGCGCAGCGACGAATTCGATGCCGAGATCGGTGAGCGCCAGGGTCACCTTGAAATTGGCGCCGCCGACGAGGCCGAAACAGCGCTTCGCGCCGATATCGGCAATCGCGCGCGCCACGGCGCGCCAGACCGGAATTGAATCGGGCGCATTTGCAACCTGGGCAAGCGCCGATTGAGCGGCAGGAGAAGATGTCATGCGGTCACTCTGCTCGAAGCAATGATGGTCACGACATTCAAGGATCGGGCCAGAAAGTTTAGGCCTAAAGCAATCTAACAAACTCCGCGCGATTGTCTCATCAGACTATCGTGAGACAACAGCAAACCGCCCTCGCCTGTCATGGCGATGACGGTTCTGCAGCGCGAAAGCTGAATTTCTGGCCGGTTTGTTTCAGGCCCTGCCGATTGTCACCATGCTGAGCAGATCGTCGCTGCGGCGCGGGGCGGCAGCATCTTCGAGCGAGGCGCGCAGAGTTTCGATGTCCACGATCGGCTGCGGACGCCAACCGCATGGGCAACCGCCGTCCTGATGGGCAGCGGCGACCTCGCGATAGGTCTGGCCGAGCGCCGATGCCAGCAGCTTCATCACCACATCGGGCGGCAGCCGCGAACTATCCAGCACGCGGCAGAAGGTCGTCATGATGGCCTGGTTGAGATAGGTCCGCGCCGAGTTTTCGTCGGTGATATCGGAGGCTTTGACCGGCTGTGGCAGCATGAGCTTTTCCTTTGCGACCCCGCGCCTGTCTAGGCTGCGTGGGTGCGTCGCTCAACCGCTTTCCGGGCTCCCGCGCTTAGAAGCCCTGTAGCTTTGAATGGCTCCAGATCGTAGGGCGGATGAGCCGAAGGCGTAATCCGCCGGCCGATTGCATGTGGCGAAGAACGGCGGATTACGCTGCGCTAATCCGCCCTACGGATTCTCGAAGTGTAGTTACTCCGCAGCCTGCACGGCCGCACCATCTGCATCGCGGTGCAGCGCCTCGATACAGGCGACTTCGTTCCGCGAACCCATGATCAGCGGAATGCGCTGATGGATCGCCGTAGCCGCCACGTCGAGAATGCGCTGACGGCCGGTCGTGGCAGCACCACCCGCCTGCTCGACGATGAAGGCCATCGGATGCGCCTCATAGACGAGGCGCAATCGGCCATCGCTGTAGCCCGCACGCGCATCGCCGGGATACAGGAACACGCCGCCGCGCACGAGGATGCGATAGGCCTCGGCAACCAGCGCCGCGATCCAGCGCATGTTGAAGTTCTTTTCCTTCACGCCCTCCTTGCCGGCGAGGCACTGCTCGACGAAATCGCGCACCGGCGCTTCCCAGTGACGATGGTTCGAGGCGTTGATGGCGTATTCGGCGCAATCGGCCGAGATCTGCACATTGGCGCGAATGCGCTTGTAGCTGCCGGCATCGCGATCCAGCGTGAAGATGTGGACGCCGTCGCCAAGCGTAAGCACCAGCGAGGTCTGCGGGCCGTAGACCACGAAGCCGGCAGCGACCTGCGCGCTGCCCGGCGAGGTGAACGGCGTCTGGCCGGCCACATTCGGCATGATCGAGAAGATCGTGCCGACGGTCATGTTGGTCTCGATATTCGACGAACCGTCGAGCGGATCATAGGCGATGTCGATGAGTCCGCCGCCGCGGATATCCGCCGTCTCGGCCTCTTCGGAGGCCAGCGCGCCCCATGCGACATCCTTCAGCGCGGCACGGATCATATCGTCGGCGCGGACGTCGAGATCCTTCTGCACATCGCCATCGGCGTTCTCGCTGCCCTGCACGGCGCCGGTGATGCCGGCGAGAGCGCCGCGGCCGATCAGCTCCGAAATCGCGATGGACGCCCGCGCGATGGCATCGACCGCAGCCGCGGTTGCCTTACGGAGGGGATCCGTGCCGGCGAATTCGGCGGTGTGGCGGAACAGGTCGATCGGGGCGGTCATTACGTCTCCGGGAGGAAGGTCAGGCCGCGGTTCTGGCACGCAAGGCAGCCGCACGACAAGGCTGGAACCGTTCTAACCCACGGAAACTTGTGACATTTCCCGCGGCTGGTATGGTGCGGCCGCATTTTGCAGATATCCATACCGGAGCCCTCGATGACGACGCCACAGCCCACCTCGCCAGCCAGCGTCGTGACCGATCTCTATTTGTCGACCAAGACCCAGCACACCGAAGCCGAGCGCTCCGGCATCATCCGCGACATGCTGCGCGGCGAGGCCAGCCGCGAGGGATACATCCTGTTGCAGCGGAATCTGCTGCCGGCCTATCAGGCGCTCGAAGCCGGGCTGGAAACGCATCGCGACAACCCGCTGCTGGCGACGCTCGCGGCCTACCGGCTGGATCGCGCCTCGGCACTGAAGGCCGATCTCGAAGCGCTGTGCGGCGGCGACTTCTCGCAGGTGCCGGTGCTGCCCGAAGGCGCCGCTTATGCGCAGCGGATCGAGGATGCCGCCAAGGGCGACGGCGCGCTGCTGATCGCCCATGCCTATACGCGCTATCTCGGCGATCTCTCCGGCGGACAGATCCTCAAGAAGCTGCTGGCGAAGAAACCGGGCCTCACGCCGAATGAACTGACCTTCTACGACTTCCCTGCTTATGCCGATCTCGCCGCGCTGAAGAGCGACTATCGCAATGCGCTGGATGATGCCGGCAAGCGTGCTACCGATCCACAGGCGATCGTCGCCGAGGGCTCGGTGGCGTTCCAGCTCAACACCGATATTTCGTGGGCGGTGCAGGCGGCGATCGAAGGCGCGAAGGTGTCTTAAGCTTTCACCGCTTGCGGCCATCCTTCGAGACGCCGCTACGCGGCTCCTCAGGATGAGGGATGGAGTGTGCTACAGAAGACCCTCATGGTGAGGAGCCCGCGAAGCGGGCGTCTCGAACCATGCAGGCCGAGCACGCGCCCCATCTCCGTTCCGCTTGCACGGAAGGAAATTACTTCCAGCTCACCAGCGGCGGCATCGAGCTTAAAATCGTCTCGGTATTGCCGCCGGTCTGCAATCCGAACATCGTGCCCTTGTCGTAGAGCAGATTGAACTCGACATAGAGGCCGCGCGTTTCCAGCTGTTGCGCGCGCTCCTCTTCGGTCCAGGCTTCCTGCATGCGCGTGCGCACGATGCGGGGATAGATGTTCAGGAAGGCATCGCCGACATCGCGCGTGAAGGCGAAATCCTTTTCGAAATCCTGGCTGAGCTGATCGTAGAAGATGCCGCCGACGCCGCGGGCGACGCCGCGATGCGGCAGGAAGAAGTAATCGTCGGCCCAGGCCTTGAACTTTCTGTAGTAGCCGGGATCGTGCGCATCGCAAGCGGCGCGCATGGCGTTATGGAAGGCGATCGTATCCGGCGCATCGTCCCTGCGCTGCACGGGCAGCATCGGCGTGAGATCCGCACCGCCGCCGAACCAGCCCACCGACGTCGCCAGAAAGCGCGTGTTCATGTGCACCGTCGGCACGCGCGGCGAGCGCGGATGCATGATCAGGCTGATGCTGGTGGAGACATAATCGAGCTGCGAACCGCCGCCCGGCATCGCGCGCGCCATTTCCGGCGACAGCTTGCCATTGGCCGAGGAGGTGTGGACGCCGATCTTCTCGAACAGCCGGCCACCGGAGAGAAAGCCGCCGACCCCGCCGCCGCTGCCGGTCTTGCGCGTCCATGGCCGGAAATCGAACCGTGCGGGCGTGCCGGGAAACAGCGCTTCCGGCGCCTCGCGCTCCAGCGTCTCGACCTCGGCGCAGATGCGGTCGCGCAGGGATTCGAACCACACCTTGGCGCGGGCGCGCTGCTGTTCGATGGCGGGCGGAATCTCGGGGCTCATCGGCTTCCTGGGAAACGGGATCATATTGCTCATGCGCGTTATATGCGGCTTTCGCGCGCGATGACACCTTGCGATATGTCAAGAATGCGCGGCGCCCCGTGGCCTCCGCCTCGCCAAGCCGGATGCGAGCGTGTATCAGGGGCCGCAACTCCTTCATTCCAGCCACTTGCGGAACCTGCCCTTGAACGCGCCTGACAAGAAGCCCTTTCTCGACGTCCTGAACGGCCAGCGCCAGAGCACGCCGCCGCTCTGGATGATGCGGCAGGCCGGGCGCTATCTGCCGGAATACCGCAAGGTGCGGGAGACCGCCGGCGGCTTCCTCGATCTCTGCTTCAATCCGGAATTCGCCGCCGAAGTCACGCTGCAGCCGATCCGCCGTTTCGGCTTCGATGCCGCGATCATCTTCTCGGACATCCTCGTGATCCCCTATGCGCTCGGCCGCAGCGTGCGCTTCGAGGCCGGCGAAGGGCCGCGGCTCGATCCGCTGGATACGCCCGACGGCGTGGCGACGCTGGCGCGCGACGCCGACTTCGGCAAGCTCGAGCCGGTGTTCGAAGCCCTGCGCCGCGTGCGCGCCGCGCTCGATCCCAAGGTGACGCTGATCGGCTTTTGCGGCGCGCCGTGGACGGTGGCGACCTACATGGTGGCCGGGCGCGGCACGCCCGACCAGGGCCCGGCGCGGATGATGGCCTACCGGCATCCCGAGGCTTTTGCCGCGATCATCGACACCATCGTGGAGAACTCGATCCAGTATCTCCTGCGCCAGCTCGAGGCCGGCGCCGAGGTGCTGCAGATCTTCGACACCTGGGCCGGCGTGCTGCCTGCGGCGGAATTCCAGCGCTGGTCGGTGGAGCCGACCAAGCGGATCGTCGCCGGTGTGCGGGCAAAAGTGCCGGATGCAAAAATCATCGGCTTTCCGCGCGGCGCCGGTGCGCTGCTGCCGTCTTATGTGGAAGCCACATCCGTCGATGCCGTGAGCATCGACTGGGCCGCGGAGCCCGCTTTCGTGCGCGAGCGCGTGCAGAGCCGCGTCGCCGTGCAGGGCAATCTCGATCCGCTGGTGCTGATCGCCGGCGGCGCCGCGCTCGACCGCGCGGTGGACGACGTGCTGGCGAATTACGCCGGCGGACGTTTCATCTTCAATCTCGGCCACGGCATCCAGCCGGAAACGCCAATCGCCCATGTGGAGCAGATGGTGAAGCGCGTGCGGGATTTTCGGGGGTAGTCTTTTCCCTCCCCCAAGCGGCGAAGCCGCGCCGTGGGGAGGGTGGATCGAACGCGCAGCGTTCGAGACGGGTGGGGTGCTTCCATAAGCTCTGACGTCACGTGGGGATAGACCCCACCCGTCATGATGCTCGCTGAACGCTCGCCTCATGCCACCCTCCCCGCTGCGCGTGGCTGCGCCACGCTTGAGGGAGGGAGAAAAAGCCGCGTCGCTTCCTGATCGACCTGTCAAACAGCCACGTCATTTCTGCAGACATGAAATCGCATTCTCGCGGCGCTTGCGCGTCCGAGCTATGAGCATTTCCCCCCTCGCGACATGAGGGGAGGCAGCACGCCGTAAGGCGCACTTGGTGGTGACTGACGCTGCTCCTGCCTGCCGGATCGCCGGCAAACCTGAGCCGCGCAACGCCTTACGGCGCGCCACCGCGACGTTGTTCAAGTCGAAGGACCGTTCTTCCGGGTACTGGGCCCATCTCCCGCAGGAGATTGATCCGGCAGGTTTCCCTGCCTTCACCCGCACCGCGTCCAGCCGCGCTAGCGGCAGACCCCCGTAGTAGGGTCGGACGGTGGCCTCCAGCCACCCGAGTGTGAGGGGTACGTCCTCCCCCACCCGCAGGCGCCGCATCTTCTTCCGCTTCAAGACGTCTCAGAGAAACGCCCCTCACGAAGAAGACGGCGGGGAGTATGGCGGGGCGAGGAATTTTGTCAAGAACAAAACAGGAACTATTGGATCTGTATTGCTCCGCTTGTCATCCCCGCGAAAGCGGGGATCCAGTAGACGCGGGCGGCCCAGCTTCATCTGAGGAGCCAGCGCTTACTGGGTTGCCCGATCAAGTCGGGCAACGACAGTGAGAGTGCATCACCCCTGCCCCGGATCGCTCGCCAGCACGCCCTTCACGGCCTGCGCCCAGCCCTTCAATTTACGCGTCCGCGTCTCCTCACTCATGGCCGGCTTGAAGCGACGTTCGAGGCGCCAGTTGTCGGCGAACTTTGCAGGCTCCGGGAAGACACCTGCCTTGAGGCCGGCGAGATAGGCGGCGCCAAGGGCCGTCGTTTCCTGGATCATCGGACGATCCACCGGCGCATCGAGCAGATCGGCGAGGCGCTGCATGGTCCAGTCCGAGGCCGTCATGCCGCCATCGACGCGCAGTACCACGGTGGCGGCTGACACATCCGGCCAGTCCGCGCGCATGGCCGCGTAGAGATCGCGGGTTTGATAGCAGACGCTCTCCAGCGCAGCATGGGCGAGCTCCGCCGGCCCGGTGTTGCGCGTGAGGCCGAACAATGCGCCGCGCACATCGGGATTCCAGTAAGGTGCGCCAAGGCCGACAAAAGCCGGCACGAGATAAACCGATTGCGAGGAATCGTTCCTGTCCGCCAGCGGACCGCTTTCGGAGGCGCTCTTGATGATGCCGAGCCCGTCGCGCAGCCACTGCACGGCGGAGCCGGCGACGAAGATCGATCCCTCCAGCGCATAGGTGCGCACCCCGTTCAACTGATAGGCCACCGTGGTGAGCAGCTTGTGCTTCGACACCACCGGCGTGGTCCCCGTATTGAGCAGCGCGAAGCAGCCGGTGCCGTAGGTGGACTTGATCATGCCCGGCGCGAAGCACGCCTGCCCGATGGTCGCAGCCTGCTGATCGCCGGCGATGCCTCCGATCACGATGCTGCCGCCGAACAGATCGGTCGAACCGAAATCGGACGAGGAATCCTGCACCTTCGGCAGCATCGCACGCGGCACGCGGAGCAGTTTCAGCAGCTCGTCATCCCACTCGCCGGTGTGGATGTTGAACAGCAGCGTACGCGACGCATTGGTGGCGTCGGTGGCGTGGACCTTCCCGCCCGTGAGACGCCATAGCAGATAGCAATCCACCGTGCCGAACATCAGCTCGCCGCGCTCGGCGCGGGCGCGCGCGCCGGGAACGTGATCGAGAATCCACGCCACCTTGGTGCCGGAGAAATAGGGATCGATGATGAGGCCAGTGCGCTGGCTGATGAAGGGCTCATGGCCGTCGGCCTTCATCTGCGCGCAGATCTCGGCCGTGCGGCGATCCTGCCAGACGATGGCACGGTGCACGGCCTGGCCGGTGACGCGATCCCACACCACGGTCGTTTCGCGCTGGTTGGTGATGCCGATGGCGGCGATGTCCTTTGCGCTGACCTTCGCTTTCGCCATGGCGTCGCGGCAGACCGACAGCGTCGACGACCAGATATCTTCCGGCTCGTGCTCGACCCAACCGGAGGCCGGGAAATGCTGCGGGAATTCCTGCTGCGCGACGGCCGATATCGTAAGGTCCGCGGCAAAGATCATCGCGCGCGACGAGGTGGTGCCCTGATCGATGGCCATCACGAATGACATGGGTGCTTCTTCCCGGTGATCGATTTGTTACGGGCGCAGGCAAGCGGATCGGGGGAAGAAGGTCAAGACGCTTACGCCCGTCAATTAGAGGGGCCCCCCAGGCCGCGGATGAATAA
>JAEXHR010000209.1 GCA_023449855.1 Pseudomonadota bacterium
GGCGACACCGCGCAGGGTCGCGGCAGCGGCGGTGCCAGCGGCCAGCAGATAGATGCCGTTCAGGTAATAGCGGGTCTCTTCGGTCGAGATCGCGAACTGAGTGCGGTCGATCAAGCGCTTGATGTCAGCGGCCGGCAGCGCAAAGGAGTGCGTCATTTCGCCCGCGGCGAGATCCGGGAAATCGTTCTCCGGCAGCGTCTGCAGCGTGAAGCGCGAACGGCCAGCACGGATCGCCATCACCGAGCGATCGCCATCGGCCTCGAGCACGATCTGCGAACCGTCCGGCAGCTTGCGGACGATGTCGTAGAACATATGGGCCGGGACAGTGGTGGAGCCGGCGGTGCCGGTTTCGGCGGCCAGGGTCTCGGTCACTTCGAGATCGAGGTCGGTGGCCTTCAGCGAGAGCTGGGCGTTTTCGGCGCGGATCAGTACGTTGCCGAGGATCGGAATCGTATTCCGGCGCTCGACCACGCGATGGACGTGGCTGAGCGACTTGAGGAGCTGCGCGCGTTCGACCGTGACCTTCATAGCAAATCCGCCCGATTACCGATGGGAGTTCCGGGCAGCCGGAACAGCGCCGCGGGGACCGCAAGGTGACGGTAAAGCGCGGAAAGCGCAAGACTTTTGAGGCGGATGTGACGCCGCTGCCCACGGTTTAAGCGCGGGCGCTGTCTCGCTTCATGACGCCCGCGTGAATTCGGCCGTCCTCCTGACGAGCCCGCCAAAGGCGGGTGTCTCGAAGGATGGCAGCGAGCCCTGAAGCCAAGCCATTTATGGTTCGAGACAGCGCTGCGCGCCTCCTCACCACGAGGGGCAGAGCAAGCGCTCCTTGCTCCGCGAGCTGGCGCTTCAGGCTGTCGACCTCGTCCTGCGGCGTGTTGTCCTTGCCGTCGAGTGCTTCGATTTTTCTCGCGGCATGGATAATCATAGTGTGGTCGTCCGCGATCCCGACATGCTTGGGCGTCATCCCGAGAACAAAGGTATCGCGCCGTATGGAGACGCGCTGTCACAGCGTGAGGGCCAGCGAGAACAGGAACATCTGTGTGCCTTAGTATGAAGGAGGTGCCTTCTTGTGCGGCGTCGGGCGGCTTCTCACTTAGGAGCGGTTACAATCCGATACCGGAAGTCTCCTGCAATGAATCTCTTTTTTGTCGATTCCAGTGTTGTTGCTCCCTGCTCCGCATCTCCCGAAGAGCGCGCTCTGGCCTCTTTCGCCGCGCAGGCGCGGATGGTTACCCCTTCATCGTGGCTCCAGTATCGCACTTGAGACGGCTGCGATGTTGAGATCGAAACTGGGAAGGCTGACCAAACCGCTGCTCTTCTCGTCGGCATTGATGGCCCCAATGATCGTCATGTTGGCTCTGCCTGAAGCGCTGTTCTCCAAGTCTCTGAATCCGAAAGCTTCAAAAACGCAGACCCCGGAAGCGGCTGTGAGGAAATCTCATCGCCTCGTCATGTCGATCAATACCGACGACCCGACCACCATGAGGGCAGTGGTGTCCACGGCCTTGAATCTGCCCCGCTACTATCAAACCATCAATGAGGATGTGACGATAGAAATCGTCGCCTACAATGCCGGGCTGCATATGTTCCGGCTCGACACATCGCCCATCAAGGATCTGCTCAAGACGCTGGTGACGATCAATCCCGGCGTCATCCGTTTTGTGGTCTGTGAACTCACCAAGGCCGGCATGGAGCGATCGGAAGGCCGCCCGATGTCCCTGATCGAGGGAGTCGATCTCATGCCGAGTGGTCCGGCACGGGTGATCGAACTGCAGGAAGCAGGCTGGTCTTATCTGAGGAACTGAACGCCCATCATGCCGAACACGATCAGCAGACGAGACTTTCTTACCGTCGGTGCGGGAGGGCTTTTGACGCTCGCCCCATCACCTCCCGCTGCGGTCGCGGCCATCGCGCCTGGCGGGGATATCAGAAGCAGGTTCATCGCGGTCCGGGGAGCTCTGCCAGTTCCTGCGGTGCCGGTCCCGCTCATCAATGGCAAGCTGATCGAGCTCGCATCGTTGCGTGGTTCGCTCGTGATCGTAAATCTCTGGGCCACCTGGTGTCCCGGATGCCGCGAGGAACTGCCCGCGCTTCAAAATCTGGCGGCGAAACGGATCCCCGGTCTGGAGGTCCTTGCCGTTGCCGCAGATCGCGAGCCGAGGAAAACAGTTGCCGATTTCGCCAAGATGCTCGGCCTTTCAAAACTCGCGATCGGGCTGGCGCCCGATCCGCTGATCAGCCGCAAGGATGCGGAGCAACGAAGTCCATTCGTGCTTTATGCAATGCCGATCACTTATTTGATCGGGAGATCAGGCGCTGTCGAAGGCTATTTTCTCGGTCAGGTCGACTGGTCGGGAGATGAGGTGCTGACGATGCTCGAAGGTTTCCGGTAGAGGGCATAGCGGCGGTATGCCGCCGTCATGTCGCGGACTACCAGACATGACGGCGTTGCTTGGCTGTGTTCTTTACTCAGCCAGCTGGCGCTTCAGGCTCTCGACCTCGTCCTGCAGGGTCGTGTCCTTGCCGACCAGCGCCTCGATCTTGCGTACTGCATGCAGCACGGTGGTGTGGTCACGTCCGCCGAAGCGGCGGCCGATCTCAGGCAACGAGCGCAGGGTCAGCGTCTTGGCGAGATACATCGCCACCTGACGCGGACGCACCACATTGGCGGTGCGGCGCGAGGACAGGAGGTCCGAGCGGCTGACATTATACTGCCGTGCGACGACGCGCTGGATGTCCTCGATCTTGATGCGCTTCGGCTCCATCGGGCGAATGAGATCGCGCACTTCGCGCTCTGCCATTTCCAGCGTCACGGCGGTGGCGTTCAGCTTCGAGTGGGCGAGCAGGCGGTTGATCGCGCCTTCGAGATCGCGGCCGTTATGGGTGATGGTGCGGGCGAGATATTCCAGAACCTGCTCCGGAACGTCGAAGCTGGCATGATGCAGGCGGGCCGCGGCGACACGTGATTTCAGAATGCCAAGGCGCAGCTCCTCGCCGAGCGTGCCCATCTCGACGACGAGGCCTCCAGCCAGGCGCGAACGCACGCGCTCGTCGAGGCTTTCGAGGTCGGCCGGCGGACGGTCGGCGGCGATCACCACCTGGCGGCCGGCATCGATCAGCGCATTCAGCGTGTGGCAGAATTCGGCCTGGGTGGTCTTGCCCTGCAGGAACTGGAGGTCGTCGATCACAAGCACGTCGATGCCGCGCAGCGCTTCCTTGAAGGCAAGCGCCGTCTGCGTCTTCAGCGCGGCGACGAAGCCGTACATGAACTTCTCCGCGGTGAGATACAAAACCTTGCGGTCCGGGCTCGAATTGCCGGCCCAGGTCACGGCCTGCAGCAGATGCGTCTTGCCGAGGCCAACACCGGCATGGATGTAAAGCGGATTGAACATCACCGGGTCGCCACGGCGACCTTCGGCGACCTGACGCGCGGCAGCGTGCGCCAAGGTGTTGGCGCGGCCGAGCACGAAGCTGGCAAAGGTCAGGCGCGGATCGAGGGGCGAGCCGCCGAGCGCTTCATGGCTGGCGGAAACCGGCGCGGTCGCGGTGCTGCGCAGTTCGGCTGCGGGACGATTGCCCGTCGGTTCAATGCGGCGTGCTTCGGCCGGAGCTGCGACTTCCTTGGCCGGGGCGACATTGCGCATGGCCGAACGCACGGTGAGATCGACGCGCGACACCTTCGGCATCTCGGCCTTCCATGCGTCGAGCACGCGCTCGGCATAATGGGCCTGGATCCAGCTCTTCAGGAAGCGGGTCGGTACGGAGAGGTGCACGGAATCGTCCTGCACGGCTTCCAGATCCATGCGCGCGAACCAGCTGGAGAAAACATCCTCGCCAACGCTCGACCGCAGGCGGCCCTTCACGCGAGTCCAGTGATCCTGTTCCATGTTCGACATCATTCGTACTTCTCAATTCTAAGGTGGTAACCGAGCGCGCGAAGCGCCCGCGACGGAATGCACGCAAACGCGTGCGATGACCTCGCGCGGCTGCTTTCAGACACGGCTCCGCCGTTCGGCGTTCACGCCGCGGACGGATTGGCGGTGTCGAAAGAAGCGCCGGGTGAGGTCAGCGCGTACTGAGCGCTCTGTCAGGGACGCAGGCGGGGGGGCGGGAGCAGATGGAAGCAGACGTATTGAAGCCGAACGCAGATCGCAAAGAAGAATACCGTGTGATCATGGATTTGCGCATAGAAGCTCCCCCACTCGCCGCGGTCATCGCGGCAAGGTGTCAGTTTCGAATCTGGTCCAAAGTCAGTCCGCAACGCTCAACGTGGAAACGTTCAAGGTCGCATCGTCTTTAAGCCCGCTCCTCTTCACAGGACGATCCCCTTAGCCTTGCCAGTGCACGATCTCTGCTTCGCATTTCTTTTCGAAGCATCCGTCATGGATGCTTGAGAAATTTCGGCACAGAACAACCGTTCTCATATTGCTATGAGCTGTCACTCGCTTGAGACTTGGAAAGCATCGCCAAACCTGAAAACCGTCGCTGATCTTCAGGCTCGCCCTCGTACCGAAATCGCTCTGATCTCAAGAACGGCGGGGCGCTGCGAATGATTTAGAAATACAGCACGGCAGTTTTCTCGCAACGGAATCATTTTTTCGCTGCCTCGCAAAAGCTGCACTTGCAGGCTCTCGTTTCCCGATCCGTTTTTCAAACATATCGGCAAGATTTTGAATCTGCGCACTGAATCCAATTGTGACAGTGGGGTTTCAAATTCGGTGGGTCGAAAAAAGAAATTCATATTTCATTTACGAAAGCAGGGGCGGCATCTGCCGATTCAAACCGCTCACTCTCGCTATGTGGATAAGTGATTATCGCGGCGCGATTTTTTCTGTGCGCTGACTCAGGGTAACCTTGAACCCGTCGTCAGCATCGGCATCGCAACACGCTTGCTTTTTCAGAATCACGCTGGCGCGGGCAGAGTCCGCATGTTGACACATGTTCAGCGCTTGCCGTTCCCGCCGTGTCTTTCATGCGACATGTCGCGACGCGCATCGATGCCTGATTTCATAGGCTTTGCGCTTCATCCAAATTTCTAGCTTCATCATCCGGAGGGGTGATGTCTGTCACATATGAAGTGTGCCGTCCGCATCGTTGCGCAAACAAAAAGCCCGGCGCGAAGGCCGGGCTTTTCGAAATCATATTCTGCGTGTCGCCTTACTGAGCGAGCTTCGCGATCTGATGGGTCAGACGCGAGACCTTGCGGCTCGCAAGGTTCTTGTGAACGATGTTGCGCTGAGCGGCCTTCATGAGGGCGGGCTCGGCGAGCTTCATCGCTTCCTTCGCTGCCTTGGCGTCGCCGGTCTTGATGGCGTCCTCGACGGTGCGGAGAGCCGAACGCATCTGGGTGCGGCGCGACTTGTTGACGATGGTGCGGCGCGCGATCTTGCGGGTCGCCTTCTTGGCGGAGGTCGTATTGGCCATTCTCAAATATCCTTCAGCAGCGACCCATCCGGGCGCCGGGCTGATTGACGTTTGCCGCCCATTGCGGCCAACGCTGATCTGTTTCCGGGGTGTTCCTGAAATGCTATCCCCGGAGCGGTGACGCTCTCGAGGGTTGCGCCGCTCAAAGAACAGCGGCGGCGGGATTGCGCCCACCGCCTTTGGCGATCCTTATAGAGGCCGCGTTTTGCAGCGTCAACGGCTTGTAACCTGACGAATACGCGGCAAATGCGCCGCGCGGCTGGAGTAAGTAGCTGGAACGGTTGAATTTCTCGCCCCCGGCCAGTATTGCCGGGGAGACGAGCATCGAGGGGATTCGGATGATCCGCGGTTTTTTCCGCCTGATTGGGCTGTTGTTGCTGGCCGCGGGTTTCGTTTTTCTGGTTTATGACGGCGCCCGCTCGATCGCCGATCAGGCGCTGCGACTGACCAAACTCGGCGAATTCTGGAACGATATCAATCAGGCCAGCCAGCGCAATTTCCTGGCCATGATCGATACCGATGCGCCGTGGCTGCGCGCCGGCGTCAAATTGCTGCTCGATCAGCCGGCCTGGGCGGTGATGGGCGTGCTCGGCATTTTGCTGATGTTGATGTTCCGTCCGCGGCGGCCTTTGATCGGCTATTCGCGAAATTGATGCGTCTTCCTTGCGGCGGCCATGTGGCCGTTCGGGGGCGTAACGCTCTGCCGTTTTGTGCGAAGATACCCATATAGGGTGAAGAAAAACGCAGGAGACGATCCATGCTGTTCATGCGCAAACCCGTTGCCATGGTCACCGCCGCCGATGCCTTGCCCGGCCGCGCTACGCCGATACCGACGGCGACCACTCATTTTGTGAACGGCAGCAAATTGCTGCCGCCTTATCCCGCCGGTCTGGAGCAGGCGGTGTTCGCGCTCGGTTGCTTCTGGGGCGCGGAGCGCAAGTTCTGGGAGCTGGGCGACGGCATCTATACGACCGCCGTCGGTTATGCCGGCGGCTTCACGCCGAACCCGACTTATGAAGAGACCTGTTCGGGACTGACCGGCCACACCGAAGTGGTGCTGGTGGTGTTCGATCCGACGAAGATCTCTTACGAGCGGCTGCTGAAGACGTTCTGGGAAAATCACGACCCGACCCAGGGCATGCGGCAGGGCAACGATGTCGGCACGCAGTATCGCTCGGCGATCTACACTTTCTCCGATGCGCAGCTGAAGGCGGCGAAGGAGTCCGAAGCCACATTCCAGACGGCGCTCGATGCCAAAGGCTATGGTGCGATCACCACCGAGATCGCGCCGATCGACAAGTTCTATTTCGCCGAGGACTATCACCAGCAATATCTCGCCAAGAATCCGGGCGGCTATTGCGGCCTCGGCGGCACCGGCGTGTCCTGCCCGATCGGTGTCGGCGTCACGGCCTGAGCTGAGATAAACACCGTTAAAAGCCCGCTTTCGACGCCGTCGGAAGCGGGCTTTTGCTTGGCTGAAAATGCCTGCGACAACCTTATGTTAACCATAAAGGCGCACAACCGGATGATCTCATGAGGGATGAGTCCAGTGCCCGTTGTCCGCGCGTTACGCCTGCCTCTGATCGTCGCCGTGATGGCCCTCGCCATGACCGGCTGCATGCGCAGGCCCGGCCCCGTCGCTGCGGTGCCGGTGCCGCCCGATCTCGACACGCTCGCCTATAACCGCACCGGTGTGCCCGTCGCCTATGCCGCGCCAGGTTCGAAATACGATGCGCAATACAAGCTCGACGCCGGCGACAAGCTGCGTGTCGTGGTCTACGGGCAGGAAGGCCTCACCAATTCCTATGCCATCGATGCCGGTGGCGCGATTACCATGCCGCTGATCGGCCGTGTGCCCGCGCGCGGCATGACGCCGGCTTCGCTGGCGGCGGCGATCACCGGTCGCCTGCGCAACGGCTATATCCGCGAGCCGTCGGTGGCGGTGGAAATCGAAACCTATCGTCCGTTCTTCATTCTCGGCGAAGTCGCGGCCCCCGGTCAGTATCCCTACGTGCCGAACATGACCGTCGAGAGTGCGGTGGCGATTGCCGGCGGCTTCTCGCCGCGCGCCAAGCGCGATGCGGTCATGCTTACGCATAACCGCCCGGAAGGCTCCTATCGTGCCGAGGTCCCGCTTGGCACGCCGATCGATCCCGGCGATACGGTGATGGTCGGCGAACGCTGGTTCTAACGGGAATCGCAGTGCGGATGAGCCGGAGGCGTCATCCGCCGTTCTTCGCAACATGAACTCGGCCGGCGGATTGCGCGTCGCTCGTCCGCCCTATGGCCGCGTGCCAAAATCGCCTGCAGGGGGCATCCTGCAGGCGATTTTTTATGCGATGGAATGGCGCGTATCATACTCAGCAAAAATGCTGCGATGATTGGGCGCAGAGGCGAGATTGCTCATATCGCGCCATTCCGAAGCAAGCTTCTCCCCTGTATGAAGGCGTCAGCGAGATACTCGCATGTGCGGACTCTTGTCCGCGCCAAAGAACTTTCAGTTGGGAGAGACGATGACGATTGCTTCGACAATGACACGGCGTGCGCTTGCTCTGACGATGCTTGGCGCGGCCGGTGCCGCGTTGATCCTGCCTGCGAAGGCGCAGGATGCAGCAACGTCCTATCCCGAAAAGCGCATCAATTTTGTCGTACCCTATGCGCCCGGCGGTGCCACCGACGTGGCCGCGCGCCTGCTTGCACAGAAGCTTCAGGATAGCTGGAAGCAGGTCGTCACCGTCGAGAACAAGCCGGGCGCCGGCGGTGTGATCGGCAACGACTTCGTCGCCAAGGCGGCGCCGGATGGCTACACCGTCCTCATCGCCATCACGCAGATCATCCAGGCGCCGAGCCTGATGTCGAAACTGCCCTACGACGTGTTCAAGGATCTCGCGCCGGTGACGCAGATCGCAACGTCGCCAATCGTGCTCGTGGTGCCCGATGGACAGCCGATCAAATCGGTGAAGGAACTGATCGAACTCGGCAAGACCGGCAAGTTTCAGTATGGCACCTTCGGCAACGCCACGACCTCGCATCTCTATGGCGAGCTGCTGAAGAAGAATGCCGGCATCGACTGGACGCATGTGCCCTATCGCGGCGCGGCCCCGCTGCTCAACGATCTGCTCGGCAACCAGGTCACGGCCTCGTTCCTCGATTTCACCACCGCGGGTCCGCAGCTCGAGGCCGGCAAGATCCGTCCGCTCGCCGTCGGCGGCGAGAAGCGGAAGGCGAAGCTGCCGAATGTGCAGACCATGGCCGAACTCGGCTATCCCGGCTTCGAGGCCGAAGGCTGGATTGCCGTGTTCGTGCCGGCGGGCACGCCGAAGCCGATCGTCAACAAGCTCTCGGCCGAGCTCGGCCGCATCATCAATACGCCGGAAGGCATCGCGGGCCTGCAGGCGGTGAATCTGGTGCCGGTGGGCGATAGCGCGGAGTCGTTCGAGAAGACGGTGAAGCGCGATTTCGACCGCTGGGCGACGGTCGCGAAGACCGCCGGCGTGAAGGGGGAGTAATTCTTGTTTCTCCTTCTCCCGCCCCGGCTTCGTCGGGGGCGGGAGAAGGGAAGACGAGTCTGGCAGGACGTAAGGGT
>JAEXHR010000217.1 GCA_023449855.1 Pseudomonadota bacterium
CCTCTCCCCGCGCAAGATGCGGGGAGAGGGAAAAGGTCAAAGACCCTGACCGCCCGACACCTCGATCCGCTGCGCATTGATCCAGCGGTTTTCCTCCGACAGCAGATTCGCGATCATCGGACCGATATCGTCGGGCACGCCGACCCGGCCGAGCGCCGTGACGCCGGCGATGTGTTTGTTGATCTCCGCATTGTCCCGCACGGCCCCGCCGCCGAAGTCCGTTTCGATCGCCCCCGGCGCGACCGTATTCACGGCAATGCCGCGTCCGCCCAGCTCCTTGGCGAGATAGCGCGTGAGCACCTCGACCGCCCCCTTCATGGCCGAATAGGCGCCGTAGCCCGGCAGCGTCATGCGGGTCAGGCCGGAGGACAGGTTCACGATGCGACCGCCATCGGCCATGATCGGCAGCAGCGCCTGGGTAAGAAACAGCACGCCCTTGAAGTGAACATTCACCAGCCGGTCGAACGAGGCTTCGGTGGTCTCGGCAAGCGGCGCATAATCGCCGTGACCGGCATTGTTCACGAGATGATCGAAGCTGTCGCGATCGAAGGTCGTCTTCAGCGCGGCGCGCAGCCGTTCGACGAAGCCGGGAAACGCCGCGACATCGCCGGTGTCGAGCTGCAGGGCTACAGCCTTGCGGCCCATGGCCTCGATCTCGGCGACGACAGCCTGCGCATCCTCGGCACGGCTCTGATAGGTGACGATGGCGTCTCCGCCATGGCGGGCAATGGCGAGTGCGGTGTTGCGGCCAAGACCGCGGCTGGCGCCGGTGACGATCGCAAGCTTGGTGGTGGCATTGGTCATGGAAGCATTCCTCGTGGAATTTCGGAGTGCCCTGACCTATCGCTCCTCCGTCCGGCCGTCGTTGCCGGAACCTCGACGCTATTTGCCTAATCCTCCGAATGGCGCCCGCCACGACCAGGATTGGGTTATAGTGACCGCATGACCGACACCCTGCGCGATAAAGTCCGCCGCTATGTGGACGCCCATGGCGACACCGCCGGCCTTGCCCAAACGCCCGTCCCTGGCCTCACGGTCATCCGGGTCGCCGAGCCCAGTGGACTCCTTCACGCCATCTACCAACCGCTGGTGTGCCTGGTCTTGCAGGGCGCCAAACAGGTCACGGTTGGCACCGAGAGCCTGATCCTGAACGCTGGCGACAGCATGCTCATCACCGTCGACGTCCCCAATGTCAGTCAGATCATTCGCGCCAGCGCGGACGAGCCCTATGTCTCGCTGGTGATGCATCTCGACCCCGCGGTGATCGCCGAGCTGTCGCTGCAGATCAAGGCTGAGCCGGGCGCCGATGGCTCTGCCATCCGATATGCACCGACCGACATGGAGGTCAGCGACGCCGCGCTACGCCTGATGCGCCTGCTGGATCGTCCGGAATCCGTGCCGGTGCTGCATGGCCAGCTCGTGCGCGAGCTGCACTACTGGCTGCTGACCGGCCGCCACGGCCCAGCGATCCGCCGGCTCGGTTCGCCGGACAGCCATGTGCAGCGAGTGACCCGCGCGGTGACCATCCTGCGGCAGGAATTCGCGCAGCCGCTGCCGGTGGAGCGCCTGGCGGCAGCGGCCGGCATGAGCGCGTCCTCGTTCCACGAGCATTTCCGCAGCGTTACCTCGCTGTCGCCGCGGCAATTCCAGAAGCAGCTCCGGCTGATCGAGGCGCGGCGGCTGATGATGTCGGAAGGCGCCACGGCGAGCAGCGCCGCCTTCGCCGTCGGCTATCAGAGCGTGCCGCAATTCACCCGGGAATATGGTCGCATGTTCGGCACGCCGCCGGCACGTGATGCCGAGGCGAACCGCAGCTGGGCGGAGAGCGCGGCGTAAGCCGCGAACTGCGATGGGCCCGCTGCCAGCCCCTCATGGTGAGGAGGCGCAAAGCACCGCCTCGAACCATGAGGCCCCGGACGGAGCCTCTGGCCATCCTTCGAGACGCGGCGAAGACGCCGCTCCTCAGGATGAGGACGGAGTCCAAACGCATCAGCTTGCCCCTCACTTTGATACTTCACATCATCGCCAAGGAATCGTCGCAAATCGCTAGCCGGCTAGCGCCAAACGCGCGTGATATCTTAACGTACGTTCATCCTGGCCGCTCTGAGTGCGTCCCGTTTGCAACGCCGCGAACTCGCATCGAGAAAATTGACCCTCGACCGAAAAAAGTTGTTGCGATGGGGGTCCAAAGAACTTATTTGCGGTCTTGCCCAATTTCGCACGTGCCTGTGGTCGTGTGTCAGTCGGTAGGTATCCGGACAAGAGGCCGGACAGCCGCCAAGGGGCGAAGAAGCCGAGGGTCTCTCGCTGCGTTTTGCGCGAGGCCAGCATCTCTCTCCAGGGATGCCGTTGAAGGTGACTTTGCTCTTTGCAACCGTGACTGGCAGCCGGAGGCGAACCGGCGCACCCCGCTCTCAACGGGGGACGCGACTTAAAGCAACGACGGAGCGGGCTTTTTTGGTCTCTACCGGCAGTCCAACGCCGGCGCGGGCTACTGAAAAGGCTTGTCCTTCATTGCCAGGTGTGCGGGCGGGAAATCTCCCAACCAATCCACGGCAGCACAGTTTGATCTGAGCGTTTTGGCTCGTCCGCCTCCATCGCGTGACGCCGCCGAAGAGCTTCGATCATACGCATATTTGCTTTTGCGCCCCTTCTCGCGGAGGGCGTTGGGAGAGTGCTATGACCGAACGTATCCAGGAATTCCTGCGCGCCCGCCGCAACGAAGGCCTCGACACCGAGCCGTGTCTGGTCGTCGACCTCGATGTCGTCCGTGACAATTTCCAGAGCTTCGCGAAGGCGCTGCCGGACTCTCGCGTGTTCTACGCCGTGAAGGCCAACCCGGCGCCCGAAGTGCTGTCGCTGCTGGCCTCCATGGGCTCGTGCTTCGACTGCGCCACCGTGGCTGAAATCGAGATGGCGCTCGCCGCTGGCGCGACGCCAGACCGCATCTCTTATGGCAACACCATCAAGAAGGAGCGCGACATTGCGCGCGCCTTCGCGCTGGGCATCCGCATGTTCGCCGTCGATTGCGCGCCGGAAGTCGAGAAGATCGCGCGCGTCGCGCCGGGCGCAAAAGTGTTCTGCCGCATCCTCTATGATTGCGCCGGCGCCGAATGGCCGCTGTCGCGCAAGTTCGGCTGCGATCCGGAAATGGCCGTCGACGTGCTCGATCTCGCCAAGCGTCTCGGCCTCGAGCCGGTCGGCATCTCGTTCCATGTCGGCTCGCAGCAGCGCAAGGTGAAGGCATGGGACCGCGCGCTGGCAATGGCCTCGTCGGTGTTCCGTGACTGCGCCGAGCGCGGCATCAACCTCACCCTTGTCAACATGGGTGGCGGCTTCCCGACCAAGTATCTGAAGGACGTGCCGCCGGTTGTGCAGTACGGCCGCTCGATCTTCCGCGCGCTGCGCAAGCACTTTGGCAACGCGATCCCGGAAACCATCATCGAGCCGGGTCGTGGCATGGTTGGTAACGCCGGCATCATCGAGACCGAGGTCGTGCTCATCTCGAAGAAGAGCGACGAGGACGACAATCGCTGGGTTTATCTCGACATCGGCAAGTTCGGCGGTCTCGCCGAGACGATGGACGAGTCGATCCGCTACGCGATCCGCACCCGTCACGACGGCGCGGAGATGGCGCCTTGCGTGCTCGCCGGCCCAACCTGCGATTCGGCCGACGTGCTGTATGAGAAGGTGCCGTATCCGTTGCCCGTCACGCTGGAGATCGGCGACAAGCTGCTGATCGAAGGCACCGGGGCGTATACCTCGACCTATTCGGCGGTTGCCTTCAACGGCATCCCGCCGCTGCGGACGTATCATATCTGATACGGAAACCACGCTCTCGTCATTGCGAGCGCAGCGAAGCAATCCAGAAAGCCAAGAGCTGGATTGCTTCGTCGCTTCGCTCCTCGCAATGACGGCCAACTGAGAGCCGGTCCGCCGGGTCTCATCCTGTCACTCACCGGACTGACAACACTCCGCCGCAAGCGGAGTGGGGACACATGCCATGACCGATCTGCACGAGACCAACATTGTTGCCCCGACCATCGCAGCCACTCCGTACGTGATCCGTGCGGAGATGAGCTCCGACATCGCCGCCCGTGAATCCCTGCTGGATGTGTGCTTCGGCGCCTCGCGCCATGCCCGCACCTGCCAGCGACTGCGTGACGGACGATTGCCCGCAGAAGGCCTCGCCTTCTCGGTGGATTATGAGGGCAAGCTGGTCGGCACGATCAGGCTTTGGCATGTCGACGCCGGGGGCCGGGCTGCCTTGATGCTCGGCCCTCTGGCCGTCGATCCCGCCATGCGCGCGTTCGGCATCGGCGCCGCGCTGATGAAGCATGCGATCGCCGAAGCCGAGGCGCGCGGCCACGGCGCCATCCTGCTGCTGGGCGACGCGCCGTATTATGCCCGCTTCGGCTTCACGCCGGCGCGCATGGCCACGCTGGCGCTGCCCGGCCCGTTCGAGCGCGAGCGCCTGCTCGGCCTCGAACTGAAGCCGGACGCGCTGGATCGCGCCCGTGGCATCATCCTGCCGAGCGGTAAGCGGGTCCGCAGCTCGGCGAGCGCGTTTCAGCCCTTCGCCCGCGCGGCTTGATTTGACGACCAGGAACCGGCATTGCGGGGCTCATCTCTGCAGGAGAGCCTCACAATGACCCGCAAGCTGATTTCCACCGGATCGCCGTTCGAAAAGACCGCCGGCTACAGCCGCGCGGTGGTCGATGGCGATTTCTGCTTCGTCTCCGGCACCACCGGCTACGACTACACCACCATGACGCTGCCGGCCGATGTCACGGCGCAGACACAGAACTGCTTCAAGACCATCGAAGGCGCGTTGAAGGAGGCCGGATTTGCCATGGCCGACATCGTGCGCGCCAGCTACTTCATCACCGACGCCGCCGAGGCCGACAAGGTGTTCGCGGTGACCGGTGAGCATCTCGGCGAGATCCGCCCGGCCGCGACGCTGCTCGTGGTCGCGGGGCTCTACAAGCCCGAGATGAAAGTCGAAATCGAAGTGACGGCAAAGCGCCATTCCGCTTGATCGTGCCAAGATGTCGCATTTGCTACGTTGACTTCCGAACGGATCATCCTAGGTTGACCGGATGATGCCGAATGTCAGCCTCAATCGTTTGCTGCTTCGCGCCGGTCACCTTATCGCAGGAAGGTAGCCCGGGCGGACGCGCATGTGCGCCGTTCCGGGATACTCTGCAGGTTACGCATCACTCCCCCAAGATTCCGATAGCATCAAATCGCATGCGGAGCGGCACTGGTCGCACTGCGTGCGATTGAGTTGGCATTTTGCCTGTCACAGTTGATCGACCATTGCTGGCGGAAAGCCGGCAACTGGCAAAGGATGAAGATTATGGACCAGGAAGCAAAGACGGAGCTCCCGGCGATTAGCATCACAGCACGCGACGCGAATCGACTTCGGCATCTTGCCGAAGCCGCCATGGACAAGTTCCCGACGACTGCAGATTTTCTTGCCCGCGAAATCGATCGAGCCGAAATCCAGCCGAACGATCAACAGATGCCGGCCTTCGTGGCCATGCAGTCCAGCGTCACGTTCTGCGATAACACAAACGGTCTCAGCCGAACGGTGACGCTTGTCTTTCCGGAGGATGCCGACGTCGATGCCGGCAAGATTTCCGTTCTGACGCCGATAGGCGCCGCGCTGATCGGATTATCGACCGGGCAGACCATCGCGTTTCAAACACCATCCGGCAGTCTGCGCTCGTTGACCGTCACCGATATCTGCTGGCCTTCGCCCCAATCGGCATTGCCAGACTGATCGTCGATGCGAGCCTGTCACCCCCGCCGCGTAGAGTACTACCTCGATCATCATGCCTACGGCATTTTGTGAATGTTGCATGACGCATCGCCATCATGAGCCTCGCCATTAGGCCTTGATTTTCCCCACTTTTTGTCGTTTTCAGCACTGGCAACCAAGCCTCTGCGGCGGCCCCGTTACCAACCTCAATCTCGGAGTTACTGTAAATGCCGTCACCCGCCTCGCCCGTATATGCCCGCATCACCGGCCCCATCGTCATGGTTGGCTTCGGCTCGATCGGCAAAGGCACCCTGCCGATGATCGAGCGCCACCTCGACTATGACAAGTCGCGCGTCACCGTGATCGATCCGAAGGACGAGGGCCGCAAGGCGCATTGCGAACAGCAGGGCGTCCGCTTCATCCAGCAGGGCGTGACCAAGGACAACTACCGTGAACTCCTGACCCCGCTGCTCACCGAAGGCGGCGGTCAGGGCTTTTGCGTCAACCTCTCGGTCGATACCGGCTCCACCGACATCATGGAGCTCTGCAACGAGATCGGCGCGCTCTATATCGACACCGTGAACGAGCCCTGGCTCGGCTTCTATTTCGACGCCACCAAGGGCCCGGAAGCACGCTCGAACTACGCATTGCGTGAAAACACGCTGGCCGCCAAGCGCGCGCGCAAGCCGGGCTCGACCACGGCCGTGTCCTGCTGCGGCGCCAATCCCGGCATGGTGTCGTTCTTCGTCAAGCAGGCGCTGTTGAACGTGGCCGCCGACCTGAAGCTCAATGCGCCGAAGCCGAAGACCAAGGCCGAATGGGCTGACCTGATGCGCCAGGCCGGCATCAAGGGCATCCACATCGCCGAGCGCGACACCCAGCGCTCGAAGAATCCGAAAGAGCCGGACGTGTTCGTCAACACCTGGTCGGTGGAAGGCTTCCTGTCGGAAGGCGTGCAGCCGTCCGAACTCGGCTGGGGCACCCATGAGAAGTGGATGCCGGAGAATGCCAAGACCCACGAAGCCGGCTGCGGCGCAGCGATCTATCTGATGCAGCCCGGCGCCAATACGCGCGTGCGCACCTGGTGCCCGACCCGCGGCGCGCAATATGGCTTCCTCGTCACGCACAACGAGTCGATCTCGATCTCGGATTACTTCACCGTGCGCGATGCCGCAGGAAATGCTGTCTATCGCCCGACCTGCCACTACGCGTATCACCCGGCCGACGATGCCGTGCTGTCGCTGCACGAGATGTTCGGCCGGGCCGCGAAGATGCAGGAGAAGCACCACATCCTGGATGAAAACGAGATCGTCGACGGCATCGACGAACTCGGCGTGCTGCTGTTCGGCCATGACAACAATGCCTATTGGTACGGCTCGCAGCTCTCCATCGAGGAAACCCGCAAGCTCGCGCCCTATCAGAACGCAACGGCACTGCAGGTGACATCCGCTGTGCTCGGCGGCATGGTGTGGGCGCTGGAAAATCCGAACGAAGGCATCGTCGAAGCCGACGAAATGGACTTCGAACGCCTCCTGGAAATCCAGTTGCCCTATCTCGGGCCGGTGAAGGGTTACTACACCGACTGGACCCCGCTCGAAGGCCGCCCCGGCCTGTTCCCGGAAGACCTCGACACCTCGGATCCCTGGCAGTTCAAGAACATCCTGGTTCAGGGCTGGTAAACTGTAGGGCGGATGAGCGGAGCGTAATCCGCCGCGGAGCTTCCACCACGAACTCCGCCGGCGGATTACGGCTTCGCCTAATCCGTCCTACGCATGCTAAAAGGCACCTGACGAACACAAGGACTCACACGGTGTCATACGCAGAACGAGCCACCCAGCAGCTCGAAGCCATCCGCGCCAAGCTCATTCCGCTGGAAGAGTATCGCAAGCTCCTGAATGGCGAGGAGCTGGTGTCGGACTGGGTGACGGTCGATCAGTCGATGATCAACACCTTTGCCGACGCGACGCACGATCATCAGTTCATCCATGTCGATCCCGACCGCGCCAGGGAGACCCCGTTCGGCGGCACCATCGCCCATGGCTTTCTGACCTTGTCGCTGCTCTCGACCCTGGCCTTCGACGCCATGCCGGGCGTGCAACGCGCGCGCATGGGCGTCAATTACGGGTTTGACCGCGTGCGCTTCAACAGCGCGGTGAAGGAAGGCGCCCGCGTGCGCGGCAAGTTTCGTCTGGTGGGTTTGACGGAGCGTGCGGTGTCGATCCAATCGGCCTGGGACACCGTGATCGAGGTCGAAGGCGTCAAGAAGCCCGCGCTTGAAGCGCACTGGATCACGCTGGCGCTGCTGGATCCGAACGCCGACTAGTCGCTCGCTCTCGTAGGATGGGTTGAGCGTAGCGAAAACCCATGCTGTCCATTGTCGCGGCAAACTCCGCCGATGGGTTATCGCTCCGGCGCGGCGCGCCTGCGCTCAACCCATTCTACCTGACCCATCCATCCTACTTGATCGGTGGCGCCGTCTTCTCTGCCGGCGCAGGCGGCAATGCGGGCTTCGCACCGGCATCCTTGGCATCGGCATCGGGCCGCGCGGGCTGCGGCGGCGTCTCATGCGGGCGCTGCTGCCCCGTGGTTGCAGGTTCGGCGGGCGCTGCCGGCTTGCTCTCGGCGCCGGGCGTCGATTGCAGGGGCGGTGTGGCCTGCGCCAGCCGCGACGGCGGTGGGCTCAATGACAGTCCAGCCGATGCCGATGTGGGCACGACCGCGACTACCACAACGGCAATTGCAAGGCATCGTCCGGGCGTCAGCGATTTGATCGAACTCATGGGAGCCCCCGCAATCTGATCTGCAGGGACAACGGACACGCAGCCGCAAAAGTTCCCGCGACGGCGAACCTCACTCCTTGGTGCTGGAATCCCAGGTGGCGTTGCGGACGCCGGGATGCGTCTCGAGTTTCACGAGCACCGCATCGAGTTCTTTCGGATCGACAGCAGTCGAGACCAGCGTGGCGACGATCTCGCGCTGCGTTTCGCTCAGTTCATTCACCTCGACATCGCCGACGGGATATTTGGCGGATTCAAGCGCTTCCTGCAGCTTCTCGCGCATCTCGGCCACCGCGTCCGGTGTAACGGTCAGACGCACATAATAGGTGACTTCCGAGGACAGCGCATCGATCGGCGAACGGTTGATCGCATTCACCAGCGGCCGCAGCAGCGTATTGCCGGCCAGCACGAACACCGTGAGAGCGGTCGCCTGCACGATCATGTCAGAGCCGGCGCAGGAGCCGACAGCCGCCGAACTCCACAATGTCGCCGCCGTATTCAGGCCGCGGACATTCATGCCCTCCTTCATGATGACGCCGGCGCCGAGGAAGCCGATGCCGGACACGACATAGGCAATCACCCGCACCGCGCCGCCCGAGCCGTCGAGCTTCATGGCGAGATCGACGAAGGCCGCGGCACTGACAGCGACCAGCACATTGGTGCGCAGGCCCGCGGTGCGCTGGCGATATTGCCGCTCCGCGCCGATCAGCGTGCCCAGCACAAAGGCCGCAGCCAGGCTCAGCAGCGTGTCGAGGAAATCAAGGGTCTGGAAAGTGGCAAGAAAGCGCATGATTTCTCATGCGTACAGGAGATGACAGGCGGATGACAACACCCACTGTCCCTCATGGTGAGGAGGCGCGTAGCGCCGTCTCGAACCATGAGTTCGCCGGGCTTCGAGCTTGCGGCCATCCTTCGAGACGCACGCCTTTGGCGTGCTCCACAGGATGAGGGATGGCGCTACACCGCCAGCAACCCCGCGTCGCCCTGCTGATCCGCAAAGGCCAGCAGCGAGCCGCGGGCATTCCAGGCCAGCGCGGTCACCGGCTCGCCCTTGTTGGCGCGCACCAGAATCTCGGCGCCGTCAACCAGGCGCACCATCAGGATGGTGCCGTCGCTATAGCCGCAGGCCAGGATATCCTGCTTGGGGTGACATGCGACCATGGTGACCTTGGCCTTGAGCGGCGCCAGCATCGCCGGCTCCTTGCCCATCGGGCCGTCCTTGGTGGTGAACGGCCAGACGATCACCGTATCGGCGCCGGAGGTCGCGAGGCCCTTGCCGCCAGCGGTCCAGGCGATCGAGCGTACACGGGCTGGATAGCCGGTCATGCGCATGTGCTTGCCGTCGGCGAGACGCCAGCCATGCAGCGCCGGCTCATGCATCGCCGTGACGAGAAACTTGTTATCCGGGCTGAAGACCACGCCGAGATGCGAGCCCTGCCATTCCAGCACTTCGGCGCTGCCCGCCATGTTGGGAAACCACAGCGTCACGCCATTATAGTGCGCGATGCCGAGGCGCATGCCCTTCGGCGCGAAAGCGAGACCGCCGACGGTGGACGGCACATCGAAGCTCTTCACCTCGCCCTTTGGCGCCTGCACGAAGGCCGTCTTGCCGGCCGACCACGCCACCGCGCCATCGGGATGCAGAGCGACATTGTCGATCCAGCGCCGCTTGGCATCGGTGGCAAAGGTCGAGATCGCGCCCGCCTGATCTAGCACCAGCACCTTGCCATCGTCAGCGCCCATGACCACGCGCTTGCCGTCCGATGTCGAGCACAGGATGCCGCCGAAGGCGACATCGACGGGCGACGCACTGCCATCCGGATCGACCAGCGTGACCCTTTCCTCGGCGCCGACAAAGGCGGCTCTGTCACCGAGAAAATGCACGGCCGAGACGGCGGCGCCGATCGTCACCCCGACCACCCGGTCGGTGACGGAGACGATCGACTCTTGCTCCTTGAGCGGATTGAAATCGGACATCAGGCGGGAATGCAGCGTTCGAAGCCGTCGCGGATCATCTGCTCGGGCAGTTCACGGCCGATGAAGACGAGGCGGCTTTCGCGCTTCTCGTCATCGCGCCAGGGACGCTGGTGATCGCCTTCCAGCATCATGTGCACGCCCTGGAAGACATAGCGTTCGTCATCGCCGGCGAAGGAGATGATGCCCTTGGAACGCAGGATCTTGCCGCCCTCCTTGGCCATCAGGTCCTGCAGCCAGGGCATGAAGGTCGAGGGATCGAGCGCCTTGTCGGTGCGCAACGACAGCGATTGCATCTCCTCGTCGTGATAGTGCTTCAGGCCATGGCCGTGGTCATGATCGTGGTGGTGATGATGATCATGGCCATGATCATGATGGTGGTGATGATCGTGATCGTCGCCGGCTTCGAGGAATTCCGGTTCGATTTCCAGAATGCGGTCGAGATCGAAAGCGCCGCGGTCGAGCACGTCTTCCAGTTTTACCTGGGCTCGCTGGGTGCGATGCAGTTTGGCATAGGGATTGATCGCGCGGATGCGGGCTTCGACTTCAGCGAGCTCCGGTGCAGTGACGAGATCGGTCTTGTTGAGCACGATGACGTCGGCGAAGGCGATCTGGTTCTTGGCTTCCGGCGCGTCCTTGAGACGATCGCTCAGCCACTTCGCATCGGCCACGGTGACCACGGCATCGAGCCGCGCATTGGCCTGCACGTCCTCGTCCACGAAAAAGGTCTGCGCGACTGGCGCGGGATCGGCGAGGCCTGTGGTCTCGACGATGATGGCGTCGAACTTGCCCTTGCGCTTCATCAGACCGTCGAGAATGCGCACGAGATCGCCGCGCACGGTGCAGCAGACGCAGCCATTGTTCATCTCGAACACTTCCTCATCGGCGCCGATGATGAGGTCGTTGTCGATGCCGATCTCGCCGAATTCATTGACGATGACGGCGTATTTCTTGCCGTGATTCTCCGTGAGGATGCGGTTCAGGAGCGTCGTCTTGCCGGCGCCGAGATAGCCGGTCAGCACGGTCACGGGGATTTTTTCGGAAGCGGCAGTCGTCATTGCGAAGGTTCTCCAGGCACGGCCCTCACCCTGAGGAGCGCGCCCTCGCGCGCGTCTCGGAGGGTGAAGACGAAGATCGAGGAAAGCCGCCATCCTTCGAGACGCCCGCTGGCGCGGGCTCCTCAGGATGAGGGCTTTGCAGGCGCGGCTTATGGGGTCAGCGCGCCCGCCAGCGCCTTTATATTGTGCCTGACCATGGCAATGTAAGTGGGTGCATCGCCGTTTTCGGCGGTCAGACTGTCCGAATACAGCGTTCCGCCGATCTTTGCCCCGGTCTCGGCGGCGATCCGGCGGATCAGGCGGGGATCGCTCACATTTTCCAGAAACACCGCGGGTATTTTCGCCTGCCGTATCTGGGTGATGATGCGGGCGACGTCCCGCGCCGAGGCCTCGGATTCGGTGGAGACGCCCTGCGGCGCCACGAACTGGATGCCGTAGGCCGCAGCGAAATAGCCGAAGGCGTCATGGGTCGAAATGACCTTGCGCTGCGCCTCCGGAATGCCGGCGACGGCGGCCTTCACTTCGGCTTCCAGCCTGGTCAATTCTTTCAGATAGGTCTCGGCATTGGCCTTGTAGACTTCGGCGCCAGCCGGGTCGGCCTTCGCCAGGGCATCGCGGATATTCGCGACATAGACCTTCGCATTGGCGACCGACTGCCAAGCGTGAGGATCGTCATGACCATGATCGTGCTTGCCGCCATGGTCGTGGCCGCCCTCCTCCGCCTCGCGCGGCTTGATGCCTTGCGTCGCGGTCACAATGGTCGCCTTACCGCCCGCGGATTTGACAAGGCGCGGCAGCCAGCCTTCGAAACCGAGACCATTCACGACAACGAGCTTGGCCGCGGTGATAGTTTTCGCGTCGGCCGGCGTCGGCGTGTAGACATGCGCATCGCCATTAGGGCCGACCAGTGTGGTCACAGCGACTCGCTCGCCACCGACATTGCGCACGAGGTCACCCAGGATGGAAAAACTGGCGACGACGCTCATCCTGTCCTGCGACCACGACGGCGCGATCGACGACACGAGCAACACGAAAGCGCCGAGCAGCGCGCCGCAAGAATTACGCAAGAACGTCACGATTAAGCCTCAAGATGTCGGCCCGGAAACAGCTGTTTGAGCAGTCCGGACACGCTGCCGAAGAACACTGAAAGCACGTACAGAACCGCAGCCACGAGGATGACCGCGGGCCCCGACGGCACCTTGGTCTGGAACGAAATGACGAGTCCGCCGTAACCGGCAATCATCGCGCTCGCCACAGAGATCAGCATCATGCCGGTGATATCGCGCGACCAGAACCGCGCAATGCCGGCGGGAAGGATCATCAATCCCACCGCGAGCAACGTGCCGAGCGCGTGAAAACCATTCACGAGATTGACGACGACGAGCGCAAGAAAAGCGAGATGCGCCGGCGCGCCCGCACGCGACACGGTGCGGAGAAAAACAGGATCGACGCATTCGATCACCAGCGGACGATAGATCACGGCCATCACGACAAGGGTGATCGTCGCATTGAAGGCGATCACCAGCAGCGTCTGGTCGTCGAGTGCGAGAATATTCCCGAACAGCACATGCAGCAGATCGATATTGGTGCCGCGCATGGAGACGATGGTGACACCGACCGCCAGCGACACGAGATAGAAGGCCGCGAGCGAAGCGTCTTCCTTGATCACGGTGACACGCGAGACGAGACCTGCAAGCAGCGCGACGGAAAAGCCGGCGATCAGTCCGCCGAAGGTCATCGCGAATAGATTGAGGCCGGAGACTAGAAAGCCGATGGCCGCGCCCGGCAGGATCGCATGAGCCATGGCATCGCCGACAAGGCTCATGCGCCGCAGCATCAGGAACACGCCGATCGGCGCACCGCCAAGCGCGAGCGCGATTACGCCGGCGAGCGCGCGGCGCATGAATTCGAAATCGACGAAAGGCGCGATCAGCGCATCATAGAGCATGATCAGGCCGCCTGCGATGGCGCGTGATCGACCGCGCAGGTACCGGCGGTATCGTCGAACGCCTCGCACATGCGGCGCGCTTCGCTGAGATTGTCCGAGGTCAACACGTCAGCCGTCTTCCCCCAGGCCACCGCGCCGCGCGCGAGCAGCAGCGTTTGCGGGAAATGCGCGCGTACCATCTCCATGTCGTGCAAAGCCGCCAGCACCGTGCGCCCCTCGCCGTGCCAGCGCTGCACCAGCGCGATCAGGTCCATGGTCGTCTTGGCGTCGATCGCGTTGAACGGCTCATCGAGCACAATCACGTCAGCATCCTGCAGCAACACGCGTGCGAACAGCATGCGCTGCATCTGGCCGCCGGACAGCGTGCCGATATTGCGGTTCTCGAAACCGTTGAGGCCGACGGCAGCAAGTGCCTGCGCGATCTGCTCGCGCGCCTTCCTGCCGAGGCCGCCGAAAATGCCGGTGGTGCGCCACAGGCCGGTGCCGACAAAATCGAACACCGAAATCGGAAAGCTGCGATCGATATCGACGCTTTGCGGCAGATAGGCGATGTCATGCGGCTTCAGGCCGCCGAGCGTGATCTTGCCCGCCAATGGCTTGAGAATGCCGACGATGCCGCGAAACAGCGTCGACTTGCCGGCGCCGTTGGGGCCGATCACCGCAAGCAAGGCGCCCGGCGAAACTTCGCCGTTGAGATGATGCACGGCCGGATGGCGGTCATAGCCGAGCGTGACGTCGCGAAAGGTGAGCTGCGCGGTCATGACGGCCTCATCGCCAGCAGAACCACCGCCCAAAGCGCAGCGGAGACCGCCAGTGCGGCGGCGAGCCGGCCTGCCAGCGACATGCGCATGATCGACCACGGCGATGGCTGGGCCGGATGCGGGCTTGCGGGATCGTGGCTGTGATGGGCATGGCCATGCGCGTGACCATGGCTGTGGTCATGATCGTGAGAATGTGCATGCGCCATGAGCGGCCGACCGGGAAACGCAATGAAAACAAGGAGCTTAAGCAGCGCCGAGGCCTCAATCTATGTTACATTATAACATAGCGCAAGCGCCGGCTCAGGCGAAATGACGTACCAGTGCGAGGCCTGCGAAAAGGCCGGCGATGGAAAGAATCACTGAGCCGAGCACATAGGCCAGCGCGAGGCCGAGCTCGCCGCGCTCATAGAGCAGCGCGGTATCGAGCGAGAACGCCGAAAAGGTCGTGTAGCCACCGAGAATACCGGTCATCAGGAACAGCCGCCAGGGCTGCGACGCCTCCCCCCTGAAGGCGAGATAGCCGGCGATCAGGCCCATCACGGTGGAGCCGGTGACGTTGATGATGAACGTCCCCCACGGAAATCCGGGGACCATGCAGCGGGCACAAGTGAGGTTGATCACATGGCGCAAGGTTGCGCCGAGGCCGCCGCCGATGAAGACGAGTACGAAATTCATCATCAAAACTCAGTCATTGCCGCCGTCATTGCGAGCGTAGCGAAGCAATCCAGAAAG
>JAEXHR010000218.1 GCA_023449855.1 Pseudomonadota bacterium
GCTACGCTCCTCGCAATGACGGAGACATTGACCTCCTCCCGCATCCGCGCAAAGTAACTTCGCAACAGGTGCCGCCCGCGTGGAAGCCAAGTTTTCCATATTCCTGACCTTGATCGCCGCGCTGGCCGCCACCGCGTTGCTGGCCAAGCGGATCAATATCGCGCCGGCCATCCTGTTGCTGCTCGCCGGCATTGCGCTCGCTTTCGTGCCCGGCATGCCGGCGCTCGAACTGCCGCCGGATGTGGTGCTGCTCGGCGTGCTGCCGCCGCTGATCTATTCGGCCGGCGTCGCCATGAGCTGGCGCGAATTCCGCTTCAGCCTGCGGCTGATCACGCTGCTGGCCGTCGGCTGCGTGATTTTCACCGCCTGTCTCGTTGCGACCGCTACGCATTATCTTGTCGGTCTGCCCTGGGGTGTCGGTTTCCTGCTCGGCGCCATCGTCGCGCCGCCGGATGTGGTTGCGCCGCTCGCGGTGGCACGCAAACTCGGCCTGCCGCGGCGCTTGCTGGTGGTGCTGGAAGGCGAGGGGCTCGCCAATGATGCGACCACGCTGATCCTCTACCGCTTCGCTGTCGCCGCCATCACCACGGGCGCGTTCTCGTTTCCGAAAGCGGCCGGCACCTTCGTGGCCATCCTCGCCTGCGAACTCGCTTTCGGCCTCGTCATCGGCTGGCTCAGCCTGCGCCTGCGCCACTGGGCCAGGGATCCGCAGGTGGAAATCACGCTATCGTTGTTGACGCCCTATGTGGCCTATCTCATCCCCGAACACTTCGGCGGCTCCGGCGTCATCGCCACCGTCGCCTGCGGTCTCTACATCTCCTGGAACGGCCCGTTGCTGATCTCGGCCGCAACGCGTCTGCAAGGCATCTTCTTCTGGGATTTGATCATCTATCTGATTGAGGGCCTGCTGTTCCTGATGACCGGCTTCCAGATGCGCGCCATCGTGGAAAAGTCGAAGGCCTTTCCGCTCGGCGAGATCGTCGCAGTCACGGCGCTGGTCATGGCGGTCATCATCGCCGCGCGCTTCATCTGGGTCTATGCGGCGATCTATGTGCCGCGGATGCTGAGCGCCGACCTGCGCACGCGCGATCCCGCGCCGAACTGGCGCTGGACTTTCGTCGTTGCCTTCACCGGCGTGCGCGGTGCGGTGTCGCTTGCCGCCGCGCTGGCGCTGCCCTTCACGATGATGTCCGGTGAAGCGTTTCCGGCGCGCGATCTGATCCTGTTCGTGTCGTTCAACGTCATCCTGATCACGCTGGTGGGCTTCGGCCTCGGCCTGCCGCTGGTGGTGCGGGTGATGAAGATCGGCGAGATCGGCCGCCGCGAGCATGTCGCCGAGCATGAGGCCGAACTGCGTGCTCGCCGTGAGGCACTGGCGCGCGCGCTGGCCTCGCTCGATGCCATGACCGACGACCGCGAGCTATCGGATGAGGTCGTGAAGATTCTGCGGGCGCGGCATGAGAGCAGGTCCAATCAGTTGCCGGACGAGCTCGATCCGGATGTCGATGTCTCGGCGCTTGGCACTGACCTCGTGCGCGAGCTGATCAAGGAAGAGCGCAAGTTCATCCACGCGCAACTCCGCGACGGGAAGATCACGGATGAAAGTCGGCGCAGGATCGAGCGCGATCTCGATCTGGAGGAAGCGGGGCTGATCAATCGCGAGTATCGAAGGATGCCGCTGTAGATGTATTTTTATTTCATAAAAGTATAGATAGAAAAATTTGTTTATCCGGTGAGATTGAAGTAACATGCGGAAATGGGACGCGATGACAAAGAACTGACCTTGGACGAGATCGCCACCTGGCCGGATACGGCGCAGGATGAGTCTTTGACATCATTGCAAGAGGCCGAAACGAAGTATTCCGGCGTGTATCAATTGAGCGATGAAGAGCGGGCTGCCGTGCGGGGGGGCCTCGCCGAGGCGCGTGCAGGCCAATTCGCGAGTGACGCGGAAGTTTCCGCGCTTTTTGACCGCTTTCGCTGATGAAGGTCAGGTGGTCATCGACCGCCCTGATCTAACTCGAAGAGATATTCATCTATATTGCCGAGCGTAACAGACGCGCCGCCAAAGCAGTGGTCGCTCGCCTCGATCGTGTGACCGAGCGCCTTACGGATTTTCCTTTCACGGGTGTCGAAGCGGACGAAGAAGGCACTTACGCTTTGCCTCTCGTTCGCTATCCATACATGCTCTACTACAGCGTCGACATGGACCTGCGTGAAGTCAGGATTCTGCACGTTCGCCACACGGCACGAAAAAAAAGCCGGCGGCGGATGATCCGCGCGCCGGCTGATTTCGTTGTCCGTTGACGTGCGAGGCTTACTCAGCCGCAGTCACGATCTCTGGCGTCTTGCTACCCTTGCCGTAGCGCTGGTCGATATAGTCGATCACCAGCGCCTTGAAGTCGGCCGCGATGGTCGGGCCGCGCAGGGTGCGGAATTTTTCGCCATCGACGAAGACCGGGGCGGCCGGGGTTTCGCCCGTACCTGGAAGCGAGATGCCGATATTGGCGTGCTTGGATTCGCCAGGGCCGTTCACGATGCAGCCCATGACCGCGACATTGAGGTTCTCGACGCCCGGATATTGGGTCTTCCAGGTCGGCATTTCGATGCGGATGAAATCCTGGATCGAACGCGCCAGTTCCTGGAACGTGGTCGAGGTCGTGCGGCCGCAACCGGGGCACGCTGCGACGAGCGGCACGAAAGTGCGGAAGCCCATGGTCTGCAGCAATTCCTGCGCGACCTGCACTTCCAGCGTACGATCGCCGCCGGGCTCGGGCGTAAGCGAAATGCGGATGGTGTCGCCGATGCCCTGCTGCAGCAGGATGCCGAGCGCAGCCGAGGAAGCGACGATGCCCTTCGAGCCCATGCCGGCTTCGGTCAAGCCGAGATGGATCGCATAGTCGGAGCGCGAGGCCAGCGTCTGATAGACGGCGATGAGGTCCTGCACCGCCGACACCTTGGCGGAGAGGATCATCTTGTTCTTCGGCATGCCGAGCTCTTCGGCACGGGCCGCCGACAGCAGCGCCGACTGCACCATGGCTTCACGCGTCACCGCGCGAACGTCCTTCGGGTTCGCCGAAAGGGCATTCTCGTCCATCAGCTTGGTGAGCAGCTCCTGGTCGAGCGAGCCCCAGTTGGCGCCGATGCGGACGGCCTTGTTGTTCTTGTTCGCGATCTCGATGATGTCGGCGAACTGGCTGTCGCGCTTGCTCTTGAAGCCGACATTGCCGGGATTGATGCGGTACTTGTCCAGCGCTGCGGCGCAGGCCGGATATTCGGCAAGCAGCTTGTGGCCGATATAATGGAAGTCACCGACCAGCGGGGTGGTGATGCCCTGCTTGTCGAGCGCTTCGCGGATATGCGGCACGGCGGCAGCAGCCTCGTCGCGATCGACGGTGATGCGGACCATTTCCGAGCCGGCGCGCGACAGCGCTGCGACCTGCTCGATGGTGCCCTGGATGTCGGCCGTGTCGGTGTTGGTCATCGACTGCACGACGATCGGCGCGCCGCCGCCGACGGCGACATTGCCGACCATGACTTGCGTGGTGAGGTGCCGGGGCGCCGGTCCGGCGATATCCGACGGAATTTCGATCTTGTTCATGGGGTCTCGAATATCAGGTTTTAGTGACATTCAGCAATGCGTTAGTGGCTGCGGCCTTGGGCGGGCGGTTAACGAGAACCAGCCCGGCGATGACCAATAGCGCAGCCAATCCGAAGGCGGGTGTCAGGTGATCGTCCAGGATCAGATAGCCCGCCGCCACGCCGAATAAAGGGGTGATGAAGGTGAAAGCCGCCAATTTGCTGGCGGAATAGGTCTTGATCAGGCCGAACCACAACAAAAACGTCAGTCCGACCACCCAGAAGGCCTGAAAGGCCAGCAGCGAGATGGTCATGGTGCCGGGAACCGCAGGGATGCGCTCGCCGGCGATGAGGGCGCCGATGGCGAGGATCGGAACGGACATGCCAACCTGGTATCCCAATGCCTTTTCCGGGGCTGCGTGGATCAGCTTCGTCCGTTTCACCACCAGCGTCGTCGCGGCCCAGAGGGCGGCACCGCCGACGATAAGAAGGTCGCCGATCAGCACACTGCTCGTCACATTCGGCTGCGGTACACCAATGGCGACAGCCACTCCAGCGAAGCTGACCGCGAGGCCGGTCCATTGCACAGCACGAAGTCGTTCGCCGAGCAGTTGATAGGCGCCGAGCGCGACGAAGAACGGCATCGTATAGAGGAACACGACGGCGCGGCTCGCGGAGGTGAGTTCGAGCCCGTGATAGATCAGCAGGAATTCAACGCCGAAGATCACGCCGACGAACAGGCCCGCGCCCAGCGTGCCGTCGCGCTCGAACAGTTTCACGCCGCGAAACTTGGCGATCGCCAGGATCACCAGCAGCGCGCCGGCGGAACGAATGGCGGCCTGCGTGTAAGGCGGGATCTCGCGCAGCACCAGCTTGATGGCGATCTGGTTGAAGCCCCAGGTGAGGCACAGCATCAGTACGAGAAGAATGGCGCCGACGGTCAGCGGACGTCCGCCGGGCGGGTGGGAAACAGGCTGTGCAGACATCTGGCCTCGGTCCGGCTTGCCGCCGTGTTGTTATGTGCCGCTCATGCCTGGCAGTGAGCGCAGGTACCTGTGATCTCGACAACAGAAAGTTTCGGAGTGAAGCCTGTCAAGCGTGCGGCGTCATTGAGGCTTTGCGCCACCTGGGCCGCCGGCACTTCGCCGACCGATCCGCATTTGTCGCAAATCAGGAACGCGACCATCGACGTGGTGCCGTGATCATGCGCGCAGGCGAGGAAGGCATTGCGGCTCTCGATGCGATGCACGAGGTCGTTGGCCATCAGGAAATCGAGGGCGCGATAGATCGTGATCGGCGCCGGGCGTGACACTGTCTTGGCCAGCTCCTCGATGATCTCATAGGCGCCCAGCGGCCGGTGGCTCGCCAGCAGCGCCTCGAACACCTGGCGGCGGATCGGGGTGAGCTTCTGGGACCGTTTGGCGCAAACCTGCTCGGCATGACGCAGCGCGTCCGCGGTGCAGCGGTCGTGGTCATGGTCCGGGGCGGGAAATGTCGGCTTTGGCGCGTTCATGATGCCTAATGTAGTCGCTTTGCGGCTGCTCGCCCATGGCGGTCGCGCAAAGCTCCCCAAGAAGACCTTAATGCCTCTGACCCATGCGCCACGCGCATATCTGCGACACTTTAGCACAGGGTGATCGAGAATATAAGCTAGCTTATTTTATGCGAGCTTATGGAGCAGATCGATGTCTTCCCAGCCTGATACGGGCACCGACTTCCTGTCCGCCTTGTTCGAAACCCAGCGCATGCTGCGACAGCTGGCCGACAAGGAGGCCCGCCATCTCGGCATGACCCGTGCCCAATGGGCGGTGCTGGCCAAGGTCGAGCGCAATGAGGGACAGAAACAGACCGATCTCGCCGACGCCATGGAGATGGCGCCGATCAGCCTGACACGGCTGATCGACAGGCTGTGCGACAGCGGCCTGATCGAACGGCGCAATGACGACACCGACCGTCGCATCAAGCGGCTCTATCTCACCGAGGCCGCGCGCCCGCTGACGGCCAAGCTGGCGGTGCTTCGCGCCGACCTGATGAAGGTGGCGTTCGACGGCGTGAGCGAAGCCGACATGCACCAGTTGGTCGATCACCTCGAGACCATCAAAGACAATATCCGTGCTGCGCTGAACCCCGCGGCCACCAGGACCAAGGAACAAGCTTATGGCTGAGCCCGTGTTGAAATTTCCCGATAAGGAAGCGTCCGAAGGCGGTGAGGGCAGCGCGACGAAGCAGCGCCGGGGCGTGAAAGGCTTTTTAACGCGCTACCGGCGTCCACTGCTGCTGGTCGTTTTGCCGGCAGTTGTGCTCGTCGGCGGCTTTGCATTCTATCTCTCTGGCGGCCGTTATGTCGGCACCGACGATGCTTATGTCGGTGCGCAGAAAGTGCTGATCACGCCGGAGATCGCCGGCAAGGTCTCGCGCGTGGTCGTGCGCGAAGGGCAGCATGTGAAGGCCGGCGATACGCTGTTCGAGATCGATCCGGTGCCGTTCCAGCTCGCGCTTCAGCAGGCGCAAGCCAAGCTGGACGATGCCAAGGTATCGTTCGCGACGCTGAAATCCAACATCAAGTCCTATGGCGACATGCTGGAGCTTGCACGTCAGGGTGTGGAGCTCAAGCAGCGCGACGTCGAACGCAAGACGACGCTGGTGAAATCGAATTCGGGCTCGCAGCTCGATCTCGATACAGCCACCACCAATTATGTGGTGGCACGCGCGCAGCTTGAGTTGCTGCAGCAACAGCTCGGCACTTCGAAAGACAAGCTGCTCGGCAATCCCGATCTGCCGCTCGAGCAATTCCCCGCCTATGCCCAGGCCAAGGCGGCGCTCGGCGATGCGCAGCGCAATCTCGATCACACCGTGCTGAAGGCGCCGATCAATGGCGTGGCGACGCAGGTCGACAACATCCAGCTCGGCCGCTTCGTCGCGGCTTCGACGCCAATCCTCACCGTGATCGACGATGCACGTCCGTGGGTCGACGCCAATCTGAAGGAATCCGACCTGACCTATGTGACCGTCGGGCAGAACGTGGATATCGAGGTCGATGCGTTCCCGAACCATGCCTTCAAGGGCACCGTCGGCTCGCTCAGCCCCGGCACCGGCGCGCAATTCGCGATCCTGCCGCCGCAGAACGCCACGGGCAATTTCGTCAAGGTGGTGCAGCGCGTGCCTGTGCGCGTCTATCTCGACTACAACGATCCTGCCGTGAAGAAGCTCAAGGCTGGCATGAGCACCTATACGACCATCGACACCGAGCATCGCCGCTCGCTGGCGGGTCTGTTCGGCCTGTCATCCGCGAAAGCCGCGCAGGACTGATCGCAAGAGGCTGATCTCATGAGCACGTCAGCGCCATCTCCCAGCGCGGTCCCGGGCTTTCGCCGCAACATGGTGACGGTCTGCGCCATGACCGCGACCATCATGCAGGCGCTCGACACCACGATCGCCAATGTGGCGCTGCCCTATATGCAGGGTTCGCTGTCGGCATCGCAGGATCAGGTCAACTGGGTGCTGACCTCCTATATCGTCGCCGCTGCGATCATGACGGCGCCGGTGGGCTTCATCGCCAATCGCTTCGGGCGCAAGAAGGTGTTCATCGTCTGCTCGGCAGGCTTCACGGTAGCCTCGGTGCTGTGCGGCCTCGCGCAGGACATCACGCAGATGGTCGGCTTCCGGCTGCTGCAGGGCGTGTTCGGCGCCGCGCTGGTGCCGCTGTCGCAGGCGGTGATGCTGGACAGCTACGCGCTGCATGAGCGCGCCAAGGCGATGTCGATCTGGGGCATGGGCGTGATGCTCGGCCCGATCATGGGGCCTTCGCTCGGCGCCTGGCTGACCGAGACCTATTCCTGGCACTGGGTGTTCTTCGTCAATCTGCCGTTCGGCATCGTCACCGTGGCGGGCTTGATCGCTTTCATGGACGAGACCGAATTGAACCTGAAGATGAAGTTCGACTGGTTCGGCTTCCTGGCGCTCGCCATCGGTATCGGCTCGATGCAACTGGCGCTCGACCGCGGCGAGCAGCTCGGCTGGCTGGAATCCAACGAGATCATCATCGAGGCGATCATTGCCGTGATCGGCTTCTATTACTTCTTCGCGCATTCCTTCACGACGTCCACGCCGTTCATCCAGTTCGCCATCTTCAAGGACAAGAACTTCGTCGGCGGCTGCATCTTCATGTGCGTGATGGGCCTCGTGCTCTATTCGACCATGTCGCTGTCCTCGCCCTTCCTGCAGAATGTGATCGGTTATCCGATCCTCACCGCCGGCCTGCTGCTGGCGACCCGCGGCTCCGGCACGTTTGTCGCGATGATGCTGGTCGGGCGGATGATGAAATATATCGAGGCGCGGACGCTGATCATGGCGGGCATGACGCTGCTGTCGGTGTCGATGTATTTTACGGCGAAGTGGACCGATCAGACCGGGGTGCCGGAATTCATCATCGTCAGCGTGGCGCAGGGCTTTGGGCTCGGTCTGGTGTTCGTGCCGCTGTCGACGGTGGCGTTCCTGACACTGCCCAATCATCTGCGGACCGATGGCACGGCGATGCTGACGCTGCTGCGTAACGTTGCGAGCTCGGTGGGTATTTCCATCGTGATCGCGAACCTGACCTCGGGCACACGGATGGCGCATGCGGTGCTGGTGGAACACGTCACGCCGTTCAACAATGCGCTGCAGATGCCGAATGTGGCGGGTGCGATCAATCTGGCGACCGATACCGGCCGCGCGATGATGGACGCCATCGTGACGCTGCAGGCGACCATCATCGCCTTCGGGCTGGATTATCAGCTCATCATGCTGGTGACGCTGTGCGCGATCCCGATGGCGCTGATCATTGGATCATCGAAGGCGCAGCTCAGGGCGCAGGCCGCGAAGCCTGGTGGCGATGAGCATCCGGCGGTGATGGAGTAGTTGAAGCGCAAGTGCTGATGGCTTCCCTCTCCCGCTTGCGGGGGAGGGTGGCGCTTAGCGCCGGGTGGGGGTCCCCCCCGTGACGTCGGAGTGTGGGGCTGCCCCCACCCCGGCACTCCCCCGCAAGCGGGAGAGGGAGAAGATGACCTCACACGTCGAAGAACACCGTCTCGTTGTCGCCCTGCAGATGGACGTCGAAGCGATACACGCCCGCGGCCGTCTTCTTGGCGATCAGCGTGTTACGTCGATCGGCCGGCACGAGCTGCATGACAGCATCATTCGCGGTTGCGGCTTCATCCTCGAAATAGATGCGCGTCATCGACTGCATGGTCATGCCGCGGCCGAACACCGCCATCACGATATGCGGGGCCTGATCCTTGCCACCAATGCCGGGCACGGCGCCGGGCTTGATGGTGTCGAACGAATATTCGCCTGCGTCCGTGGTGCCGGAGCGTCCGAAACCCTTGAAGCTCGAATTCGGCTGGCCGCGGGTGTCCTGCGGATCGGCGAAACGGCCCTGGGCATCGGCCTGCCAGATTTCCAGCACGGCATCGGGCACCACCTTGCCGTCGCCGTCATAGATCACGCCTTCGATGCGGATCTTGTCGCCGGTGACGTCGGGCGTCAGCAGGTTGTTGGTGAAGGCGTCGTTCCAGGCATATTTGCCGTTCGGCGTCAGGCCATAGGCGTAGAACGGTCCGACGGTCTGCGACGGGGTCAATCCGGGCATCAGTGATTCTCCGTCGGCGTCGCGTTGCGGCCGCGCAGGACGATGTTGAAGCGATAGGCAAGCGCCCAGCCGGGCTCGGTGGTGTCGAGATCGAACTCCGACACCATGCGCAGGCGCGCCTTCTCGTCGGTCACCGAATTGAAGATCGGATCGAACGGGAACAGCGGATCGTTCGGGAAATACATCTGCGTCACGAGACGCGAGATGAAGGAGTGGCCGAACACCGAGAAATGGATGTGGGCGGGACGCCACGCATTGTGGTGGTTGCCCCACGGATAGGCGCCAGGCTTGATGGTGACGAATTTGTAGTTGCCCTGCGCATCGGTCACGGCGCGGCCGGCGCCGGTGAAATTCGGATCGATCGGGGCGGGATGCTGGTCCCAGACATGGATGTAGCGGCCGCAGGCATTGGCCTGCCAGAGTTCGACCAGCGTGTTGGGCACGCCGCGGCCGTCTTCGTCCATCACGGTGCCATGGACGATGATGCGTTCGCCGAGCGGTTCGCCCGCATGCATGGTGGTGAGGTCATGATCACCGGGGCGCACGGTTTCGTGACCGTAAACGGGTCCGGTCAGTTCCGACATCGTGTGCGGCATCAAAATGCGCTGCTTCTGCGGTGCGCGCTTGATGGTGCTCTTGTAGCCGGGTGAGAGGCGCGGCGCGTGGGCCGCATTGCTCTCGACGGGATAGATGAGCGTCATGCTGGTTTCCTCTTGGGGCC
>JAEXHR010000227.1 GCA_023449855.1 Pseudomonadota bacterium
GGCCCGAAGGGCGCGCGCGGCGAACAAGGCCCGCTCGGCAAGGCAGGCCCCGCGGGACCGCAGGGCAAGGCCGGCCCGCTCGGACCGCGCGGCGAGCAGGGCATGCAGGGCCCGATCGGCATTCAGGGCGAACCTGGCCCGCGCGGCGAACAGGGCCCGCCCGGCACGCTGCCGAGCTTCGAACAGATCCTGCCCTGGCTGCACATGATCTTCGATGCGTGGGAAGACCATCGCAAGATGCGCGCGCGCGAGGAAGCGGAGCGCGAAGCCGCCTTGCTGCGCGAGCAGCAGGAAATGGCCGAACGCGCCGCCGCAATCGTCGAGGCGGAAGCCGCCGCGGCAGAGCCGACCGAAGATGAAGACGACGACGGCAAGAAAAAGAAAAAGCGCAAGAAGAAAGACGACTGAGCGTCGCACTTGCGATTCAAACATCCAGCGGCACGGAGCATCTCCGTGCCGCTTTTTTTGTAGCCCGGATGGAGCGTAGCGTAATCCGGGATTCTGGCGCGCCACATATCGCTAGACCCCGGATTGCGCTGCGCTCCATCCGGGCTACGCCTTTAGCTCACATCGTCCGCTGCGATGTGTAGTTGCTGCTGCGCATCGGCCAGGTCGTCCGGAATTGTATTTCCGAGCCGGCTGCCGCCGGGACGCGGCACCCGCGCAGCGGTATTTTTTGGCAGTGCAGCACTTCACGAGGCTCGGGCGGCCTTTCATTTGTGCATGCATCTTCGCCACGGCTCAGGCTTAATTGTCGGGACAATTCGAAATGCCGGACCGAGTCGCGGCACTGCCGCTCCGGCATAACCGATGTGAGGTTTCGCATGCGGTCAGGAATGCGGTTTGTCTTCTTCGCGATGTCGATTGCCCTCGCCCCGGCGGCACAAGCTGTTGACCGCGGCCAGTTCGCCGATGTCCCCGAACATATCCGAAACTGGTTCAAGAGCGTGATCAGCCCCACGGGCGTACCGTGCTGCGATATCTCCGACGGCCATCGCACCGAGTATGACGTGCGCGGTGGCGCCTACTGGGTGCCGATCGACGGGGTGTGGATGCAGGTTCCAGATCGCGCCATCATCCGCGATCGCGGCAATCCGGTCGGCGAAGCGGTGGTTTGGTACATCCGCCGCGGCGACGGAATTATCATCAGCTGTTTCGTGCCCGCCGATGCGGTATGATCCCGGCGGGGCGGCGCAAGACAAGCGAGAGCGACATGGCGGAAGTGACCTATTCAATCGTCGAGCATGATGGCGGCTGGGCCTACAAGGTCGGCGCCGTGTTTTCCGAAACCTATCCGACCCGCGAGCGCGCTCTCGCCGCCGCACGCCGCGCCGCCGCCGAACAGCGCACGCCCGGCCGCACCGAGGTGATCTCCTACGAAGACGAAAACGGCAAGTGGCACGAAGAGACCGCGGCCGGCAACGACCGGCCGAATACGGTGATCGTCGACAGATCCTAAACTGATGTGAGCCTGGCACGCTTTGCGGCATGAAGACTGCGTGCTAGCTGAATCATGGCCATGCCGATTGGAGACCGCTGTGACTGACGTGACCGCCGAAAAGCTGCGCGAGATCTACCCTGCCCCGCATCCGCGTGTCATCGCGAAAGCACGGCCGACACTGGACATGCATTCGAGCAAGTTCATCTCGCTGTCGCCGTTCTGCGTGCTCGCCTCGTCCGGCCCCGACGGCACCGTCGATGCATCGCCGCGCGGCGGCGGCGCCGGCTTCGTGCAGATCGCCTCGCCCAGCGAACTGCGGCTGCCGGATCGCCCCGGCAACAATCGCATCGACACGTTCCAGAACGTGCTGAACGGCAGCGGCCATGTGCAGCTGATCTTCTTCGTGCCCGGCATCGACGACACGCTGCGCGTCAGCGGCATCGCCACACTGTCGAAGGACCCGGAATTGATGGCGACCATGGAAGAGTTCGGCAAGCTGCCGCGCGCCGTGCTCTGCATCACCGTCACCGAAGCCTATTTCCATTGCGGCAAGGCGCTGATGCGCTCGAAACTGTGGTCGTCCGAGGTGCAGGTGAAGCGCGACGTGATGCCGTCGATTTCGGAAATGGTATTCGACCAGACCAAGGCCGACACTAAGTCCGAGGGCGATGCCCCGATGACCCAAAGCGAGATCGAAGTCGCCTATCGTAAAAATCTGTAACGGAGCGACGCTACAACCCATCTTGCAATAAACACCCTAAAGTTGCATAATATGCAAGCTTGGGGAGAGCGTTTGTGCGTGGCGTCGCGTCGATTTGCATGATCGTGGCTGCAAGCTTCGCGCTTTGCGGCTGCATGCGCGATCCCTTCGTCACCGAGGAAGACGAAACAAGATCTCGTGACTGGTGGATTACGCATCAGTTCGATCGCGTGAGCGGCGCCGAATTGCCGAGCGCCTTCGTTTATGCGGAGGCGTCGAACAGCAATGTCGAATATCCACGCGTATCGTCGCTCCTGCTGACATGTCTCGAGCGCAAGGAACCGCTGATCCGGTTTGCCTTCGATTTCAGGATCGGCACCCGTTCCAACACGGTGCTCGGCTATCGCTTCGACGACTTGCCCGGCCATGAGGGGGTGGCGGTGCGGGTCCTGCGCAACAACAGGGTCGTCGTCATCGAGGATCGCGAGGCCATCGCAACCTTCGTCGCCGAACTGGAAAAGGCGCAGACACTTTATGTGAGAATGAGATCGATCGACGGCGGACGCACCACGGTGGAATATCCGGTTTCCGGCGCGTGGACCGCCATCCGGGCGGCATTCGCCAATTGCGACATGCCGGCGCCGCCCAAACTCGATCCGGGGCGGGCGAGACTGCCCGGCATCTATTAGGACGCCGGGCAGTGCTTTTAGAAGAGCATGATCTTTTCCGAAAACCGGTTCTCGCTTTTCGGGATCATGCTGGCAAGCTCAGAACTCGCCTTCGAGACCGCCCATGTGCTTCTGGGTGTAGAGCTCGATGCCGATGCGCTCGATGAGGTCGAGCTGGGTCTCGAGGAAATCGATATGGCCTTCCTCGTCCTTCATCAGCGACTCGAACAGGTCGCGCGAGACGTAGTCCCTGACGCCGTGGGCATAGGTCGCGGCTTCCTCATACAGCGTGCGGGCGCCGATCTCGGCGGCCAGATCGCATTCGATGATTTCCTTGACGTTCTGGCCGATCTTCAACGGATCCAGCACCTGCATGTTCGGGAAGCCGTCCAGGAAAAGAATACGGTCGGTGAAGCGGTCCGCGTGGTGCATCTCCTCGATGGACTCCTTGCGCCACATCTTGGCCATGTCCAGGAGGCCCCAGTGATTCAGCAGGCGGAAATGCAGCCAATACTGGTTGATGGCCGTCAACTCGCTGCGCAGACCCTTGTTGAGATAATCGATGACCTTCGGGTCGCCCTTCATGGCTCTCTCCTCTTGCCAGGCCAAACCAAAATGGCCCGAAACTGAATTTAGAACGTTTCTAAATCAGTTCGAGGGAGAGAACAAGCCTGTCTCGATCCGCAGCCAGGCGAAATCAAAGGGTTTCAGGATTATCTTGTGAAGAGAGGGCCTTAGGCCGCAACACCGATGGTGGTCGAGGCATTCATCTCGGCCGGCGCAGGCATCTCGACTGCGGGTGCCGAGCCATGAGCCGCGGTATGCGGGCAGCCGGCGCAGCAGGACTTGGCGCAGGCGCCGAGCGCCTCGTCCATGATCTTCTTGATGGTTCGCGCGCATCGTCCGCACTGGGCGCTGCAGCCCAGGCAGCCATAGACCTGCCCCGGCGTCCGCGGCGGCTGAGCCCCGGAGACAGCCTTGCGGATGTCATGGTCGGAAAAGACGTTGCAGGAACAAACGATCATTAGCTGAAGGCACGCTCGCAGGTCGGTACATATCTTGGATATGGAAGCCGCTGCCCGGATGCAAAGCCAAAACGCGCACCTTCAAGCTATTCCAAACTACTGATCCCGCAGAACAATTTGGAACGACTCTAAAAGAGGAAAAATTCGCGGTTTACGGCCTCCGATAGGTAATATGGGACCGGCCAAGCCATAATTGCCGTGAACCCGCTCATCAAACCGCGCGTCCAACCGTTACCGACTTTGAATTTGCGACCAAATCAGCGCGGTTCCGTTCATTGATCATTCAAGTCGGATGTGAAACTTTTGGTCGCATGCCGCGCTATTTGGTGCGTATCGGAAGTGAATGAGGTGAAGCCATGAAGAAGACCCTGATGGCCCTTGCCGCCGTTGCCACGCTGGCCGTTGCGGCCGCACCGAGCACTGCAAGCGCACAACACTGGCATCACGGCGGCGTTGGAGCCGGCGTTGCCGCTGGCCTGATCGGCGGCGCCCTGCTCGGCGGCGCCATCGCAGCCGGCCCGGGTTACTACGGCCCCGGTTACGGCTATTATGGCGGCCCGGCCTATGTCGCTGGCCCCGGCTATTACGGCGATTGCTACTGGCAGCGCCAGCGCTTCTGGGACGGCTATGGCTGGCGCGTCCGCCGCGTTCGTGTTTGTGGCTGAGGCTTGAGAAATTCACTGCACATCGAACCAGATCAATTCCGATGTGCACGACTTGAAGTGGCGCGAAAAAACCGCTTTTTCGGGCCACTGCTTCGTGAGTGTTTACGCCGGATTGACGGTTGGGCTTTTGAAATGGCTGTCAGTTCGAATCTCGCGTGAGAACCTTTAACGCGCCGCTCGCGGCGTCCTTGTGGGAGAGACTTGAAATGAAGAAGACTGTTTCCGCTCTGGTTGCCGCTGCGACGGTTGCGGCCTCGCTCGTTGCCGTGGCGCCCGCCGCCAAGGCTGATGGCGGCCGCATCGCCGCCGGCGTTGCCGGTGGTCTGATCGGCGGCGCGCTGCTCGGCGGCGCCATCGCTGCCAGCCGTCCGGCGCCGGTTTACGGCTACGGCTACGCGCCTGCTCCGGTTTATGTCGAGCCGGCCTGCCGTGTCGTTCGTCAGCGCGTCTGGGACGACTATCGCGGCGTCTGGCGCTACCGCCCGGTCGAGGTTTGCGATTAATCGCAGCCTCACGGCCTCAATCGAAAACCCGGCTGCTCGCGCTGCCGGGTTTTTCTTTTGTGTGCGATCCTATGTTATCGCGCGTTCATGGCCCGCAGCACCGCCTCGCTGGGCCAGCAATCGAGCTTCAAGCGCGCCGATTTCTGAAATGCGCCAAGCGCCGCACGCGTCTTCATGCCGGCCTTGCCATCCACCTTGTCGTTATAAAGCCCGAGCGATGTGAGATGGCGCTGCATCGCCTCGACATCGGTACTGCGGAGCTGCTTGGTCGCTGCCCATGGCGTCGCGAAGGACTGGCCGCCCGCAATGCGATCCGCGACATGACCGACGAACAGCACATAGAGATCGGAGAAATTGTACTCCTTGATGACGAAGTAGTTTTTCGTCGTGAGGAAAGCCGGACCATAGATGCCCTCCGGCTGCAGCAGCGAGGCGGGCTGCGCCTGTTCGGCAGTGCTCACCCTCTCGCCGCGCACCAGGGTGAAACCGGCCCTGATCCACTCGCCGATCGGCCGCGTCACTTCCGGGACGCCCATTGTGCAATCCGCGTTAGCGGGCGCTCGCACCTCATAGGCCCAGCGCAGGCCGCGCTGCCAGCCCTTGTTGACGAGCTGCTGCGCCGCCGAGGCCAAAGCATCCGGCACCGACTTCCAGATATCGACACGACCGTCACCATCGAAATCGACGCCATGCTTTTCAAGCTCTGACGGCAGGAACTGCGTGAGGCCGGTAGCGCCGCCCCATGACACGCGCAGATCCTGGCGCGAAACGACCCCGCTCTCGATCAGATTCAGTGCTGCGATGAACTCGCCGCGATACTGTTCCTTGCGACGACCGACATAGGCTTGCGTCGCCAGCGTGCGGATACCGTCATAAGGCAGCCTGTGGCGGCCGTAATCGGTCTCGCGGCCCCAGATCGCCAGGATGATGGCGCCGGGTACGCCGGTCTGCTGTTCGATGGCCTGCAGTGTCCCGCGATGCTGGTCGTAGAGGCGGCGCCCTTCCCCGGCGAGCCGCGCGATGCTGGCTTCCTTCAGATAGTCGGCCGGCACCTGCACGAATTCGGCCTGCGCCGGTGCGCCGGTGGCTGGACGGCCGGGTAGCAGGAGATCCGGGAGTTTGTAGTCCGGCTCGAGGCCACGCGTCGCGTCGTCAAAGGTTTTTCGCGACACGCCGGCTTTCTGGGCTTCCGGCCAGAGCGAGGCGATGAAGCCGGTGAAGGCTGCATCGGCAGCAGATGCCAGAGAGGCCGGCAGGGCAAAACCGATCAGAACGCCGCAAAGTAGCGCGCGTAGTGCGATTTGCCTGCCCAATTCCCTCAATGCCCGTGCACTCCGTGATCGGCCTTGTGCTTGCTGCCATGGCCTGCCTCGCCGCTGTTCGAGAGCTTGTCGACATAAGCGATACCGACGGCCGAGAGGATGAACACGACATGGATGATGGTCTGCCACATCACCCCGGTTTCGGTGAAACTGGTGGTGCGTGCACCGGTATTGCCGAGGCCGCCGGCCTCGATGAAGGTGCGCAGCAGGTGGATCGACGAAATGCCGATGATCGCCATCGCCAGCTTGATCTTCAGGACGCTCGCATTGACGTGACTGAGCCATTCCGGCTCGTCCGGATGTCCGCGTAGATTGAGACGCGATACGAACGTCTCGTAACCGCCGACAATGACCATCACCAGAAGATTCGAGATCATCACCACGTCGATCAGGCCGAGCACGACCAGCATGATCTGCTGTTCGCTGAAATCGAAACTATGGGTGATGAGGTGCCACAGCTCCTTCAGGAACAGCACCACATAGACGCCCTGGGCGATGATCAGGCCAATATAGAGCGGCAACTGCAGCCAGCGCGATCCGAAGATCAGAATCGGAATGGGGCGCATCGCCGGCGCCTTTGGCGACGACGGCATTTCAGGCGTCACGGACATTCGGGAGTTCTCGTTGTCGGGGGAATCTTCGGTGCGGTCTGCAATGCCGACTTATATCGAGTGGTTCCGGACATCATGATGTCCGGCAACGCGGCAACTGGCCGCATCGACACTACTTTACAGCGACAATGAAGATTCGCGGGAACCGCAGCAGCACCTTGCCGTCGGCATGAGGCAGATAGGTCGCCGCGATGCGCGCGGTATATTCGGCCAGATAGGCCTTGCGCTCGGGGCCTTCGAGCGGATCGACGAAGGGGCGCAGGCCGGTGCCCTTCACCCATTCCACGATCGCAGTCGCGTCCGCCAGCGCGTGATTGTAGATGGTGTGCCAGATTTCGACGCGCGAACAGATCGGCTGCAGCGCATCGTAATAGACGCCGGGCTTCGGCAGCGCGTCGCGCAACTCGGCAGCTTTCGAGAGCTTTTTGCGCCACGCCTCCATGTGCGCGACCTCACGCATCAATATATGGGTCGGTTCATCGATATTGTCCGGCATCTGCACGGCGAGCACGCCCCCCGGCGGAAGGCCGGTCGCGAGGCGCTTGAGCTGCTTGACGTGATCCGGCACCCACTGGAACACGGCATTCGCGAACAGCATGTCGGAGCCTGCCGGCGGCACCCAATGGGCGATATTGGCCTCGATGAAAGTCTGGGCCGGCAGGCGCTCGCGCGCCTGACGGAGCATGTCGGCCGAGGTGTCTACACCGACCACCGCGGCATCCGGCCAGCGATTGACGAGAAGCTCGGTGGAGTTGCCGGGGCCGCAGCCGATATCGACGACTTTTCGCGCTTCTGCCAGCGGCACCTGCGCGAGCAGATCCCGCGCCGGGCGGGTCCGCTCATCCTCGAATTTCAGATATTGCTGCGCGCTCCAGTCCGACATCTCGCTATCTCCCTTAGCGCGTCAGTTTCTTGTACTTCACGCGATGCGGAATGATGCTGTCCTGGCCTAGCCGGCGCATCTTGTCCTTCTCGTAATCCTGGAAGTTGCCCTCGAACCATTCGACATGGCTGTCGCCTTCGAATGCAAGGATGTGGGTCGCGATACGGTCGAGGAACCAGCGATCATGGCTGATGATAACGGCGCAGCCGGCGAAATCCTCCAGCGCCTCTTCGAGGGCGCGAAGCGTATCGACGTCGAGATCGTTGGTCGGTTCGTCGAGCAGGAGGACATTGGCGCCCGACTTCAGCATCTTGGCGAGATGCACGCGGTTGCGTTCACCGCCGGACAGCGAGCCGACCTTCTTCTGCTGGTCGCCGCCCTTGAAGTTGAAGGCCGAGCAATAGCCGCGCGAATTGACTTCCTTCTTGCCGAGCAGGATCAGCTCGTTCTTGCCGGAAATCTCCTCCCACACGGTCGCCTTGTCGTCGAGCGCATCGCGTGACTGGTCAACATAGCCAAGCTGCACGGTTTCGCCGACGGTGATGGTGCCGCCGTCCGGAGTCTCCTGCTTGGTGATCATCTTGAACAGCGTCGATTTGCCGGCGCCGTTCGGGCCGATGACGCCAACGATGCCACCCGGCGGCAGCTTGAAGGTCAGATCGTCGATCAGCAGGCGATCGCCAAAGCCTTTGTTGAGATGCTCGAAATCGACCACGTTGTCGCCGAGGCGCTCAGCGACCGGAATGATGATCTGCGCGGTCTGGGTCTGCTTCTCGCTGGCCTGCTTGAGCAGGTCCTCATAGCGCTGGTAACGCGCCTTCGACTTGGCCTGACGGGCCTTGGGCGACGAGGCGATCCATTCCTGCTCGCGGGCGAGCGTCTTCTGATGCGCTGCGTCCTCGCGGCCTTCCTGCTCGAGGCGCTTCTGCTTCTGGACCAGCCAGGACGAGTAGTTGCCCTCATAAGGGATACCGCGACCGCGATCGAGCTCGAGAATCCACGACGTCACATTGTCGAGGAAGTAGCGATCGTGGGTCACGATCAGGATAGCGCCGGGATAGTTGCGCAGATGGCCTTCCAGCCACGACACGGATTCGGCGTCGAGATGGTTGGTCGGTTCGTCGAGCAGCAGCAGTTCCGGCGCATCGAGCAGCAACTTGCACAGTGCGACGCGGCGGCGCTCACCGCCGGAGAGCTTGCTGACATCGGCATCGTCGGGCGGACAGCGCAATGCGTCCATTGCCTGATCGACCTTGCTGTCGAGATCCCAGAGGCCCTGGGCCTCGATCTCGTCCTGCAGCTTGGTCATCTCGTCGGCGGTTTCCTCGGAATAGTTCATCGCCAGTTCGTTGTAGCGATCGAGGATCGCCTTCTGCTTGGCGACACCGAGCATGACGTTCTCGCGCACTGTCAGGCTCGCATCGAGCTGCGGCTCCTGTTCGAGGTAGCCGACGCGGGCGCCCTGCGCGACCCAGGCCTCGCCGGTATATTCCTTATCGAGGCCTGCCATGATCTTCAGCAGGGTCGATTTACCGGCGCCGTTGACGCCGAGCACGCCGATCTTGGCGTCCGGATAGAACGACAGATGAACGTTATCCAGCACCTTGCGGGTCGGATAGGCCTTGGTCAGACCCTGCATGAAATAGACGAACTGGCGAGCCATCGTGATCCTTGAAGCCGGAGCTGGAGCGTGAAAATCGGGTTGCCACCGATGTAGCGGCGCCGCCCCCAAAGGGCAACCGGGGGCCTTAAGCATTTGGTAACGCTAGCTTCCGGACGCTTCCGGATCATGACAATTCGAACCGCTTTTTAACGACTGGCGACCACTGTGCTGACAGGGCGATTCCTCACGCCCGCCGCGGCCGGAGCCGCGGGCAGACAGGCGGAGCCCGTCATGGCGAATATTGCATCAGCACCTTCGACCGCACGCACCGACACTCCCTCGGCGCAGCCCGGACTGCTGCGCGAGATTCGTCAGTTCTGGCAGACCTTTTTCGTCGCGGCGTTCAATCCCTACCATCCGGAACAGCATTATATGCGCGGTCCCGGTCCGGCCTGCCGCGCCAAGGAAAAGACGCCGACCTCACATTGAGCTGATCGCCGCCGAATTGCGGGTCACGGCGCTTGCACGCTCACGCGTGTCGCGCGATGTCTCCATCCCCTGACGACCTTTGACCGCCGTCACCTGACCGGATGGACCGACCTCATGCCCCTGCTGCGCTGTGCAATCCTCGACGACTATCAGAACGTAGCCCTGGAACTGGCCGACTGGTCCACGCTCGGCGACCGCATCGATGTCACGGTGTTCGACAAGCCGTTCGCCTCGGGCGATGAAGCTGCAGCAGCGCTGAAGGATTTCGAGATCGTCTGCGCCATGCGCGAGCGCACACCATTCCCTCGCACGCTGTTCGAAGCGCTCCCGAAGCTGAAGCTACTCATCACGTCGGGCATGCGCAATGCAGCCATCGATCTTGCGGCCGCAAAAGCGCAGGGCGTTACCGTCTGCGGCACCGCCATGGTAGGCAATCCCACCGCAGGACTCACGATTGGCCTGATGCTGGAACTCACGCGCAAGATCGGTTTCGAGCATGCGCGGATGAAAGCCGGCGAGCCATGGCAGGTGAGCCTCGGCGAGGACGTGGAAGGCAAGACGCTCGGCATCATCGGCCTTGGCAAGCTCGGCACCAAGGTCGCCAGGATCGCGCAGGCACTCGGCATGAAGGTGCTCGCCTGGAGCACCAATCTGACGCCGGAAGCCTGCGCAGAGGCCGGCGTCATCTATGCGACGAAGCAGGAATTGTTTGCGCAGTCCGACGTCATCACCATTCATGTCGTGCTGAGCGATCGCTCGCGCGGGCTGGTGTCGCGCGAGGACCTCGCACGCATGAAGCCGACGGCCTATCTGATCAATACCGCGCGCGGGCCGATTGTCGATGAAGCCGCTTTGCTGGAAACGCTGCAGGCGAAGAAGATTGCCGGCGCCGGCATCGACACCTATTCCCACGAGCCGCTTCCCATCGACAGCCCGCTGCGCAAGCTCGACAATGTCGTGATCACGCCGCATCTCGGCTATGTCACGGCGGAGAACTACCGGCGCATCTATGCCGAGACGATCGAGGGCATCGGTGCGTTCCTCAAGGGCGAGCCGGTGCGTCCGTTGAATTGAACACCATCCTGTAAGTGGCGGGCTCGGCCGATGGGTTATCGCTTCGGCGCTATCGCACCTGCGCTTAACCCATCCTACGAATTCAAACAAAACGGGCGCAGTGCTTTCACACTGCGCCCGTTTTGAAATCCTATATCTCGATCAGCGTACGGTGACCGGCGCCGGAAGGGGCTGCACCGAGGACGGCTGCGAGCCCGGCAGCGGCGCCACATTGGCGCTCGGACCGGGCACCGGCGCCGCCGAGGCCGTGGTCGCCGGAGCCTTGCCCGGCCACACCACCACACGCGTGCCGACCTTGGCGCGCTCGAACAGATCCGAGACGTCGTCATTCAGCATGCCGATGCAGCCCGACGACACCGACTTGCCGATGGTCGACGGCTGATTGGTGCCGTGGATGCGATAGACGGTCGAGCCAAGATACATGGCGCGGGCGCCCATCGGGTTGCCCTCACCGCCCGCCATGAAGCGCGGCAGATAAGGCTGACGCTCGATCATTTCCGCCGGCGGATGCCAATCCGGCCACTCGGCCTTGCGGGTGATCTTCTGCACGCCGTTCCAGGTGAAACCATCGCGACCGACGCGCACGCCGTAACGCATCGCACGGTTGTTCCCCAGTACGTAATACAGGTGATAGTTCGGCGTATCGACGATGATCGTGCCCGCCGGCTCCTTGGTGACGAAATCGACTTCCTGGCGACGCAGGTTCGGCGGCAGTTGTACCGGACCGGCATCCGGCTGTTCTTCCGGCGGCAGCGAGGCGACCATCACCGAGCGACCATTGGCGCCCATGGCGGGCTCACCTGGCTGCACCGAGCCGGTGACCGGCGCGGCCTGCTGCCCACCGTAAGCCGGGGCACCATAGGCCGGAGCACCGTAAGCCTGTTGTGCGCCGACGCCTTCGGGCGGACGCGGACCGGCTTCGGCCGGACCACGATAGGATTCGGCCGGACCGCGATAGGAATAGGTCTGCGGCTGCGGCATCGGACGGCCATAGCGCGGATCGTCCGGGGACATCACCGGGCCCTGCGGCGGCAACAATGGCGACGCCGGGGGCAAATCCGGATTGCCGGGCTGGCCCATGGCCGTGCGCGGTGCCGGCCGTCCATAACGCGGATCATCCGGCGACATCACCGGGCCCTGGTTGGCGATACCGGGGCTGGACAGCCCTCCCTGCGGACGGCCATTGCGCGACGGGACATCGTCTTCATCCAGCGCATCGAAATCGGGCATCGCGTCCATGGCGCTGCCGCGCGGAACAGCGGGATAGCCGCCAGCCGGGTAGCCTGGTTCGGCCGGAATCGAGTAGCCGCTGGGCGATGCTTGCGGATAGCCCTGCGCAACCGCGAGCGAATGCCCGGCGGCGCTGCTGAGAGCTAGGGTCGCGAACGTCGTCAGAAAACGCTTGATCATCATTGCCCTTGTCAAAGCTTCGAGCAGTAAATCGGGGTTGAGAGGTGAGATCGCGCAGGATCACGGCGCATTCAAGACAAATCCGGGAAAAAGCCCCGCATTTCCGTCACATTCGCACGATTGCCGGCAGGCGTGGCCAACATGCCGCAGCTGTTGGCCCTTAACACCGCAGTAAGCATGCGTCGTTTCTGCCGCGCATCTTTTAACAAACGGTTCGCGAGGCGCTGCGCTATCCTGTCAGCGGCCTGATTCGCGCTCGCGAAACGGCTGCTTCCCGCGTTTTTCACCGCGTTCCCCTGGTTCAAGAGCCTTTGTATCGGTCGAAGGCGGAACAGCAAGTCATGCTTCCCGGCATTCGTTTCCTGTGCGCCGCCGTGGTCCTCGCGGTCTCTCTGGTCATCTTCGGTATGGGCGCCGCTGCGCTTCTGCGCAGCGCCCACGAGGAATTCGCCAGCCTCCCGAACCGTCGTCCGCTGCCGGCTCCGGTCTTCAGCCAACAGCCGGAACAAACGCCCTCGCTCGCGATGCTGCGGCTGGAGCCGCGTGTAACCGAGGCCGCAGAGCCGGTCGTGGCGCCAGTCGCACAGACCAGCGAGCCGATGCCGTCGATCGAGCGGACCGAAGCGGAGATCGCCGCTACTCCCGCAACGATCACGACAGCAACCGCAACGCCTGTGGTTGAGTCCGAGAAGCCTATTGCTGTCGAAACAGCTCCCGTAACGCCAGGCGAGCCAGACAAGGTCGTCGCTGCGGTTCCGACCGGGACCTCGGAGTCCGTCCCTGCCACGCCTCAGGGCCCCTCTGTTCCCGAGACCACGGCAAGCATCTCGTTGCCGACGGCAATGATCATGGAATTGCCGACAGCGACGCTCACCGCGGAGGATGCCAGACTGTCATCGAGCAAGGTGGCCGTACTCGGTGGCCCGTCGATCGACACCGAACCGGTGCCACTCCCCAATTCGCGCCCCACCGCGGAGCCGCCCAAGGCGAAGCCCGTGAAGAAGGTCGTGAAGAAGCCTGCCGTCAAAAAACGGCGGCTGGCTGCACGCACCATGCCGGCAGCGGCGCCGGTCGCGCCGCCGCAGACAGATCCGTTCGGATTATCGCAGCTCCGCTGATTCCCGGGCGGATCAGGCCGGCCCGGTTGCGACCGGCGGGCCGTTCTGCATGCCCCATTCCGACCACGAGCCGTCATAGAGCGCGGAGCCGCGGACGCCGAGACGATACAGCGCCAGCGTGAGCACGGCGGCAGAGACGCCGGAGCCACAGGTGGTGACGACAGGCCTGGCGAGATCGAGACCGGATTTGTCGAACGCTTTCCGCAAATCGTCGAGCGGCTTCATGGTGCCGGTCGCGGCATCGAACAATTCGTTATAGGGCAGATTGCGGCTGCCGGGGATGTGGCCTGACCGCAGACCCGGCCGCGGCTCGGCGACGCTGCCCTCGAAACGATTGGCGGCGCGCGCATCGATCGTCTGTTCGGCACGGCTGTCGAGATTGGCGACGAGTTGCGCCTTGCTGCGCACAAAGGACGGATCGAACTTCGCAGTGAACCTCGCCGCCGGCAGCGTCACCTTGCCGGCATCGACCGGACGGCCTTCGGCACGCCACTTCTTCAATCCGCCATCGAGGATACTGACATTGGCGTGGCCGAAAGACAGGAACATCCACCACGCGCGCGGCGCGGCAACCCAGCCGCCAGCATCGTAAAGAACCACCGTGTCATCGGACGAGATGCCGAGCGCGCCGACGTCGCGCGAAAACTGCTCTTCGCTCGGATACATATGCGGCAGATCCACCGCATGGTCGGACACCGCATCGACATCGAAGAACACGGCGCCGGGAATATGCGCGGCGAGATAATCATCGACCGGCAGCGGCAGCACTCCTGGCATCTTGAAGGATGCATCGACGACCTTGACCCTGGGATCGCCGAGATGCGCGGCGAGCCATTCGGTGGAAACGAGCGGATCGGTGGAAGCCATGCTGCAACGCCTTTTTGAACGTCATGATGGCCGGGCCTGTCCCGGCCATCGATATCTTTCGCTAGAGTAGAGACGTAGATGCCCGGCACAAGGCCGGGCATGACGAAAGATGGTCAGGTGCTCGTGATGATCAGGCGCCCTTGGGCGCCTTCGGCTCGACCTTTTCCACTGCCCCGCCGGCATTGCGCCAGGCGGTAAAGCCGCCGCCGAGATGGGCGACCGGCTTCAGACCCATATCGGCCGCCGTCTTTGCCGCCAGCGCCGAGCGCCAGCCTGAGGCGCAATGGAAAATGAATTTCTTGTCTTCCTGGAAGATCGGCTTGCCATAGGGGCTTTCCGGATCGATCCAGAATTCCAGCATGCCGCGGGTGCAGGAGAACGAGCCGGGAATCTTGCCCTCGCGCTCGATCTCACGGGGATCGCGAATGTCTACGATGACGACGCCGGGGCTTTGCGCGGCCTTGATGACGTCCTCGACGCTCATGGTCTCGATCTGCGCATTGGCTTCGTCGAGCAGCGCCTTGTAGCCGCGGGTAATCGTTTGGGTCATGCCTTCCTCACCAGTTCCTTCATCGCGCCTTCGAGGCCTTCGATGGTCAGCGGATACATGCGCTCGGAAAACAACCGACGGATGATCGTCGTCGATTCCGAATAATCCCAGTGCCGCTGCGCCACCGGGTTGAGCCAGACCACGTTTGGATAGGTCTGCGTGATGCGTTCGAGCCAGACCGAGCCGGCCTCTTCATTGACATGTTCGACCGAACCGCCGGGCACCATGATCTCATAGGGCGACATCGAGGCGTCGCCGACGAACACGACCTTGTAGTCATGCGCGTATTTGTGGAGCACGTCCCAGGTCGGCGTACGATCGGTGAAACGGCGCTTGTTCTGCTTCCACACGCCTTCATAGAGGCAGTTGTGGAAGTAGAAATACTCCATGTGCTTGAACTCGCTCTTGGCGGCCGAGAACAGTTCCTCGACCTGTTCGATATGCGAGTCCATGGATCCGCCGATATCGAAGAACACCAGCACCTTCACCGCATTGCGCCGCTCGGGGCGCATATGAACGTCGAGATAGCCGTGATTGGCGGTCTCGCGGATGGTGGTGTCGAGATCGAGTTCGTCCGGCGCGCCGGTACGCGCGAATTTGCGCAGGCGTCGCAGCGCCACCTTGATGTTGCGGATGCCGAGCTCGACATTGCCGTCGAGATCCTTGAACTCGCGCTTGTCCCACACCTTCACGGCGCGCTGGTGACGGCTCTTCTCCTGGCCGATGCGAACGCCTTCCGGATTATAGCCCTGGGCGCCGAAAGGCGACGTGCCGGCCGTGCCGATCCACTTGTTGCCGCCCTGATGGCGCTCCTTCTGTTCCTCCAGGCGCTTCTTGAGAGTCTCCATGAGCTTGTCCCAGCCCATGGACTCGATCTGCTTCTTCTCTTCGTCCGTCAGATATTTCTCGGCCAGCTTGCGCAGCCACTCCTCCGGAATTTCAGCCTTTTCCATGGCATCGAGAAGATTCTCGAGCCCCTTGAAGGTCGAGCCGAACACCCGGTCGAATTTGTCGAGGTTGCGCTCGTCCTTCACCAGCGCGGCGCGGGAAAGATAATAGAAATGCTCCACCGACTGATCGGCCAGATTGGCGTCGAGCGCTTCCATCAGCGTGAGATATTCACGCAGCGTGACCGGAACCTGCGCATCGCGCAGCGAGGTGAAAAATTGCAGGAACATGATTGACAGATTGCCCGAGCCCCCGCGTCCGTCAAGGGTGCGCTGGTAGATAGTTGCGCGGAAGGTCACATCCCCTTCCCTGTGGCGCCGCCGAATTCACGAGATGGCTCAAGGCCCAAGCCGAATTCCGCTGAGCGGCATGGTGAAATAGCCGTCATTGCGGTTGCAGGTATTTGTTTCAACTCTTCCGGCGACAGTAACCACATGAGAGAGTGTCACGCCTAGACTGCGGTTTCTTAGCTATCGTGAAAGCAACGCGGACCATGCTGAGGGTCCGACTTTGTAGCGAATGCAGCAAGCATGGCCCTGGCGACGACATCGACGGCGCGTTCTCTAAGCAGGCTCTCGACACCCGGCGTGATCGTCGCGGTGTTCGTGCTGGCGATGAGCGCTTGCGTTCTCGGCCTCATCCTGTGGAAGACGATGGATGCGCGGCGCAGCGCGCTGCAGCAGAGCGAGATCGACATCCGCAATCTCGCGCATTCGATCCAGGAACAGACATCGCATACGTTTCAGGCCGCAGACGTCGCCATGACCGGCATGGTCGACCTGCTGAAATATCAAAATCCGCGTCCTGACAGGTTCAACCAGTTCCTCGCCAACACCATCAAATCGCTGCCGCAGATCCGCGAATTCGGCGTCCTCGATGCGACCGGCGAATGGCGCTATTCGTCGCTGCCGAAAACGCCGCTGCACAATAACTACGATCGCAGCTATTTCACTTTCCATCGCGAGAATGACGACTCCGGCCTGCGTATCAACGATCCACTGCTGTCGCGCCTGACAGGTCAGACGACCATCCTGCTGACGCGGCGCCTGAACGATCAGGACGGCCATTTCAGCGGGGTGGTGATCGCGGCCATCGCCACTGACTATTTCAACGAGGTCTTCAAGAGTTTCGACCTCGGCGAGCAGGCCGGCATCAGCCTGCTGCGCAATGACGGCATCGTGCTGGTGCACTGGCCATCGCTCGATGTCGGAAAGGACCTGTCGAATACGCAGCTATTCCAGAACAAGCTGAAGGAAGCCCGCAGCGGCTATTATCGGATCACGTCGCCGTTCGATGGCGTCGCCAAATATATCGGCTACGAGCAAAGCACAGCCTACCCCGTCATCGTCACCGTCGCCGTTCCGGAGAAACTGGTGCTGGCAGAGTGGCGCGACCATCTGCGGTCCGACATCGCCGTGGCTGCCGTACTCCTGTGCACCGTGATCCTGCTCGCCACCCTGCTATCGACCCAGTTCCGCTTTCGGCTCAACATGGAGAAGGCGCTGCGCGAACGCGAGTCGCGCTATCGCCTGCTTGCCGACAACATCGCCGACGTGGTGATCCTGCTCGACCGTGCAGGCAACTTTCTCTACGTGTCGCAGTCGGTCGAATTCGTGCTCGGCCTCGATCCGGCGGCGCTGCTTGGCCGATCCTGCTTCGAGCTCGTGCATCCCGATGACATTCCCGCCGTCCGCGCGGCCAATGCCAAACTGACCGGCTCGTCCGCCATGCAGAGCATCGTCTTCCGCACCTATCGCGACGACAGATCGACGGCATGGGTCGAGATCAATTTCAAACATGCCGAGCGCGCCGAGGATGCCGACGAGCGGATCGAGATTGTCGGCGTGCTGCGCGATGTGACCCAGCGCAAGATCATGCAGGACGAGCTGACCGCGCTGAATACGCGGCTCGCCGAACTTGCGACCACCGACGGCCTCACCGGACTCGCCAATCGCCGCACCCTCGACGGTTTCCTGAGCCGCGCTTTCGTGCAGGACGACGAGCTCTCGGTGCTGCTGATCGATATCGACCACTTCAAGGGCTACAATGACAGCATGGGCCATCAGGCTGGCGACGGCTGTCTCAAGCGCGTCGCCACGGTGCTGGCCGACGCCACCATCGGCACGCCCGCCCTCGCTGCGCGCTATGGCGGCGAGGAATTTGCCATCATCCTGCCCGGCATTGAGGAAGCGGATGCCGTGACTGTCGCCGAATCCGTCAGGCTGCGGGTGCGCGCGCTGGAAATCGCCCACAGCGGCACGGCGCGCGACTATCTCTCCGTCAGCGTCGGCGTCGCGAGCCGGCACACACAGACGACGAGCGAGGCCGGGCTGCTGGGTGAGGCCGATCTCGCGCTCTACGAAGCCAAGCGGCGCGGCCGCAACTGTGTCATCGCCTATACCGCGCTGGCGCAGGACGATTTCCGCGCCAGATTTCAGCAGCAGGGCTGAGCGCCACCGACGTTCCGCGTCGTGGCATTTACGCGCCTGAGCCAACCGGACGCCCCGGCTGGACCTGCCCGATAATTCAATTAAACTTCCATGCGATGCACGGCATCCGCCGATGCGCCCCAAGGATGAATGGATGAGTATTCTCGCAGCACTGCTGATCGGTGCCATTGCCGGCTGGCTCGCCGGCCTGATCGTGCGCGGCGCGGGCTTCGGCCTGATCGGCAATATCGTGGTCGGCATCATCGGCGCGCTGGTCGCCGGCTGGCTGCTGCCGAAGCTGAATGTCACGCTGGCCAGCGGCACACTGGGCTCGATCCTCGATGCCACCGTGGGCGCGGTCATCGTGCTGGTGGTGCTCTCGCTGATCCGGCGCTAGCCGCTCCCACCTCGCTATCTCTTCATTGCTTCGCGTCGCCGCGCGACAAGAACAACAAGGCAAGTCTGCTCATGAAATTTACCGGTACCAAGGACTACGTCGCCACCGATGACCTGAAGGTCGCCGTCAATGCCGCTATCGTGCTGGAGCGCCCGCTGCTGGTGAAGGGCGAGCCCGGCACCGGCAAGACCGTGCTGGCCGAGGAAATCGCCAAGGCGCTCGGCTCGCCGCTGCTGACCTGGCACATCAAGTCCACCACCAAGGCGCAGCAGGGCCTGTACGAATACGACGCCGTCTCGCGCCTGCGCGACAGCCAGCTCGGCGATCCCCGCGTCTCGGACATCGCCAACTACATCAAGCGTGGCAAGCTGTGGGAGGCCTTCACTCACGCCGAGCGCCCGGTGCTGCTGATCGACGAGATCGACAAGGCGGATATCGAATTCCCGAACGACCTCCTGCTCGAACTCGACCGCATGGAATTCCATGTCTATGAAACCGGCGAGACCATCAAGGCCGCGAAGCGCCCGGTGGTCATCATCACCTCGAACAACGAGAAGGAACTGCCGGACGCTTTCCTGCGCCGCTGCTTCTTCCACTACATCAAGTTCCCCGACAGCGAGACGATGGCGCAGATCGTCGAGGTGCACTTCCCCGGCATCAAGCAGCGCCTGGTCGCCGAAGCGATGCGCATCTTCTTCGAGGTGCGCGACGTACCGGGCCTGAAGAAGAAGCCATCCACATCGGAGCTGCTCGACTGGCTGAAGCTGCTGGTCAACGAGGACATGTCGCCGGAGCAGCTGCGCGAACGCGACCCGCGAAAACTGATCCCGCCGCTGCATGGCGCGCTGCTGAAGATCGAGCAGGACGTGCACCTGTTCGAGCGGCTGGCGTTCCTGAACCGCCGCGAAGTCTGACTCCCGGTATACAACCAATGACGAAAACCGCCCTCCTGGGCGGTTTTTTATTACCGTATCGAGCAAATAAGCGATATTTCGGTATACATTATCGCTTCACATCGGACCTAAAGTGGCGATATCCTCCGGGCAAACCGCCATCCTGTATACAGGCGGAACGCTGAACAGCGTGAAGGAGGAATACGATGCCCGCTTCATTCCCGATGAATGCCTGGTACGTCGCGGCCTGGGATGCGGAGATCAAGCGCCAGCTTTTCCCGCGCACCATCTGCGGCAAGCACGTGGTGATGTATCGCCGCGCCGATGGCGGGGTGAGCGCGCTGGAGGATGCGTGCTGGCATCGGCTCGTGCCGCTCTCCAAAGGCCGGCTCGAAGGTGACACCGTCGTCTGCGGCTATCACGGGCTGAAGTACAACCCGCAGGGCCGCTGCACGTTCATGCCCTCGCAGGAAACCATCAATCCATCGGCCTGCGTGCGCTCCTATCCGGTGGTGGAACGGCATCGTTACGTCTGGCTGTGGATGGGCGATCCAGCCCTCGCCGATCCCGCACTGGTGCCCGACCTGCACTGGAACGACGATCCGGAATGGGCCGGCGACGGCAAGACCATCCACGTCAGATGCGACTACCGGCTGGTGCTGGACAATCTCATGGACCTCACCCACGAGACCTTCGTGCATGGCTCCAGCATCGGTCAGGATGATGTCGCCGAGGCGCCGTTCGACGTCAGCCACGGTGACAAGACCGTCACCGTCACGCGCTGGATGAAAGGCATCGCGGCGCCGCCGTTCTGGGCCGCGCAATTGCAGAAGCCCGGCCTCGTCGATCGCTGGCAGATCATCCGCTTCGAAGTGCCCTGCACGATCGCCATCGATGTCGGTGTGGCGCCGGCGGACACCGGTGCGCCCGAAGGCGACCGGTCCCAGGGCGTCAACGGCTTCGTGCTCAACACGATCACGCCGGAGACCGAGACGACCTGCCACTACTTCTGGTCTTTTATGCGCAACTATCGCCGCCACGAACAGCGCCTGACCACGGAAATCCGCGACGGCGTCGCCGGCATCTTCCACGAGGACGAGCTCATCCTCGAAGCCCAGCAGAAGGCGATGGACGAGAATCCGGATCGCATCTTCTACAATCTCAATATCGACGCAGGCGCCATGTGGGCGCGGCGCCTGATCGATCGCATGGTCGCGCGGGAAACCGGATCACATCTGCAGGCGGCGGAGTAGCAGCATGAGCGACCGCGAATCCGAGCGCTCAGTATCCCAGACGGTGCGCGCCCAGCTTGCCTTGCGCGACATGATCCTGTCCGGCCAGTTGCGTTCGGGCGAGCGCATCTCGGAACTGCAGGCGGTGGATATCACCGGCGTGTCGCGAACGCCGGTGCGCCTGGCATTGGTGCGGCTCGAGGATGAAGGGCTGCTGCAGGCGATCCCCTCCGGCGGCTTCATGGTGAAGGCCTTTTCGGAGCGCGACATCCTCGATTCCATCGAGCTGCGCGGCACCATGGAGGGCTTGGCCGCCCGCCTTGCTGCCGAACGCGGCGCCAGCGCGCGCCATCTCGAACCGCTCAAGGAGTGTCTCGCCGATCTCGATCAGCTCGTGCGGCAGAATCCGATCTCGGTCGAAGCCTTTTCGGCCTATGTGACGCTGAATGCGCGCTTTCACGCGCTGCTTACCGAATTATGTGGCAGCCCGCCGGTGGTGCGCCAGATCGATCGTGTTGCGGCCATGCCGTTTGCATCGCCGAGCGCTTTCGTGATGGCGCAATCGGCACTGCCGGAAGCACATAACATCCTGCTCATCGCGCAGGAGCATCACCGCATCGTGGTCGATGCCATCGAGAACCGCGAGGGCGCGCGGGCGGAGGCGATCATGCGCGAGCATGCGCGGCTCGCCGTGCGCAATCTGCGCCTCGCGCTGCGCAACCGCACCAATCTCGATCTGCTGCCCGCACTGGCCCTGCTCACCGCATCGCCTACGGACTGAGGAGACGCATCATGCGCTTTGCCGAACACTGGACATCGGGCACCGTCGAGACGATCCGCGATCTCACGGCGCAGATTCGCGAATTCACGCTAAAGCCCGACGTGCCGCTGCGCGCCTTCCCGCCCGGCAGCCACATCACCGTGAACCTGCTGATCGACGGACAGCCGCAGACGCGATCCTATTCCGTCGTCGGCGCACGCAACCTCGACCGGTTGCGCATCGGTGTTCGGCTGGCACCAGACAGCCGCGGCGGCTCGCAAGCCATGTGGGCGTTGCAGCCGGGCGCGCGGCTGGACTTCATCGCGCCTTCTACCTTGCTCGATCTCGACTGGACTCGAAACAATTACTGCCTGATCGCCGGCGGCATCGGCATCACGCCGATCTCTGCCGTGGCGCATGCGCTGTGCCAGCGCGGTGTCAACGCGACCCTGCACTATGCCATGAAGACGCGCGGCGATGCGGCCTATCTGGGCGACATGACGGCCTTGCTCGGTGATCACCTGCATGTTCATGCCAGCGACGAAGGGCATCGCCTCGATTTCGCGGAGGCCTTCGCAGAGCTGCCACCCGACGCCATCGCCATCATCTGCGGGCCGATGCGCATGACCGAAGATGCCCGCCGCGCCTGGCAGGCGACAGGCCGCCGTCCAACCGATCTGCGTTACGAGACCTTCGGCTCAAGCGGCCTGCTGCCGGCAACGGAATTTCGCGTCAGGCTGAAGGGCGTCGGCACCGAAATCGTGGTGCCGCAGAACCGCACCATGCTGGCCGCGCTCCGCGATGCCGGACATGAGGTGATCTCCGATTGCGAGCGCGGCGAATGCGGCATCTGCGCCATCGGCGTTGTCGCCGTCGACGGAGAGATCGACCATCGCGACGTCTTCTTCAGCGCGCATCAGAAGCAGGACAACGCCAAGATCTGCCCTTGTGTGTCGCGCGCCATCGGCACCGTGACGGTCGATACGCTGTATCGGCCCGATGCGATCTGACCTCACGCAACTTTGCGCAGCGAAGCGACCAGAGACATGACGGCGAGCGCGATCACCACCGCACCATAAACATAAGCGACGACCGCCAGCCCCACAAATGGCACCGAAACGCCAGCGGCCAACGCAGGCAGGCTGAAGGCCAGATACGAAATCACGTAGAAGGTGGCCAGCAGGCCGGCGCGCTGATGCGCTTCGGCCGTCGGCAGCAATGTGCTGAGCACGCCCGCGAAGGAGGATCCAAAACCCATGCCGGCAATCATCGTGCCGAGAAAGAGCGCAACAGTGCTGTGTTGCTGGATGCCGAGCAGCGTGACCGCGACGCCCAGCGACAGGGTGGCCGTCCCGATCAGCAGCAATCGGCGCGCCGGCAGATGGCGCAGAGCTCCCACCGACAACGCCCCCGAAAGCATCAACACCGCCACAACGACACCGCCGACCCATGGTGCACTGACGCCCATGGTCGTCGCAACGATGGTCGGCATCAGCGACAGATAGAACCCGCCCAGCGCCCAGCTCGCAATCGTTGCCGGCGCCACCCGCAGCAGCGCCGCGCGCGATTGCACGGGTACGCGCATGTTCGGCTTCAATGACGCGAACGCGCCCGGCTTGCGCGACACGGTTTCGGGCATGAACCACAACAGTACGATCAGCACCGCCGTGATCACGAACAGCACTTCATAGACGAGATGGAAGGGATCGGGCGCGAAGGTCACCAGCAACCCAGCGCCGAGCGCGCCGACCATCAGGCCGACAAATGCACTGACGCTGTTGAGAAGCGGGCCGCGCTTGCGGTCGCTATCGAGGATGGCCGCACCGAGCGTGGTTGTCGACGCACCGACGCAGAGCCCCTGTACTGCGCGGGCAAGGATCAAATGGCTGACATCGGTGGCATAAGAGAACAACACCATGGCTACGGCATTGATCAGCAGCCCCGCCAGAATGACCGGACGCCTACCGATATAATCCGACAGGCCTCCCACGGTGAGCAGCGCCGCCAGCAGACTGATCGCATAGACCGCAAACACCAGCGTGATCATCAGCGGCGTGAGATGCATGCTCTCTTGGTAGAGCCGATAGAGCGGCGTGGCTGCGCTGCTGCTGCCGACCACCGTAGCTGCCGACACGAAGCTGAAAGCGGTCATGGCCCAGAGCGGCGCCTTCTTCATCGGCAGATCGCGTTGTGCGTCGGAAATGCAGGTCTCACCGGGGCTTCCTTGCATCGCGGCCTCCTAAAGGCTAAATAATTGCGTTAGTGAATTTAGGGCGCCAAGGCTCTTAATGCAAATATTTTGCGTTAAGGAATGCTCACATTTCCGCATGGCTCATGCGCCAAGGACGGTTATGACGACAAAGGAACGAACCAGAACGGGCGGTCGAAGCGCGCGCATTCAGAGCGCTGTGCATGACGCTGTCCGTAAATTGGGGGGGCTTTCCACCCGAAACCAGATCACCGTGCCGCAGATTGCGGCCGAAGCCGGCGTCACGCCCTCCACCATCTATCGCCGCTGGGGGGACCTGCAATCGCTGCTGGCCGACGTCGCTGTGGCCCGGCTACGGCCGATTGGGGAGCCTGACGACACCGGTGCATTAGAATCCGACCTGCGTGCCTTCATCGAGCAATATGCAGAGGAAATGTCATCGCCGGTCGGCCGCGCATTGCTGCGAGACGGGACATTGGACGCCGCTGAGGGCACGTCCTGCGTCTGCTGCAGTTTCACCAACGACCACCTCACGACCCTCACCGAACGGGCAAAGACTCGCGGTGAAACACCGTTCGACATCGAAGAAGTCATCGATCATGTCGTCGCGCCTATCGTCTATCGCATCCTGATCAGCCAGGAGCCGCTGACCCCGGACTATTGCCGGAAATTGATCGACCGGATTTATCCGCCAGCATAGGCATCATCCTCCACCCTCATGGTGAGGAGCGCGCTCTTGCGCGCGTC
>JAEXHR010000252.1 GCA_023449855.1 Pseudomonadota bacterium
CCCTAACCCTCCCCCCAAGGGGGAGGGGACTGACGGCGTGCTTGGCGAACGTGAGTGATAAAAACAAAAACGAGGATACGACGTGACCGATGGTGTGAAGCGCGACGACGAATATAACGGCACGCAACAAGTGGAAGAGCGCCATCGCTTCGACGAGAAGTCGCTCGAAGCCTGGATGCGCGAGCATGTCGAGGACTTCGAGGGGCCGCTGACGGTGCTTCAGTTCAAGGGCGGGCAGTCGAACCCGACCTATCGGCTGAACACCCCGAAGCGCTCCTACGTGATGCGGCGCAAGCCGTTCGGCAAGCTGCTGCCGTCGGCGCATGCCGTCGATCGCGAATTCAAGGTGATCGCGGCGCTCGGCAAGCAGGGTTTTCCGGTGGCGCGCGCCTATGCGCTGTGCACCGACGATGCGGTGATCGGCTCGGCCTTCTATGTGATGTCGATGGAAGAGGGCCGGATCTTCTGGGATCCCGCGCTGCCTTCGGTCGACAGGAGCGAGCGTCGCGCGATCTTCACCTCGAAGATCGAAACGCTGGCGCAGCTCCACAGCTATGATCCCGAGAAGATCGGGCTCGGCGACTTCGGTCGTCCCGGCAACTACTTTGCCCGCCAGGTCGATCGCTGGACCAAGCAGTATCGCGCCTCGGAGACGCAGCTCATTCCCGAAATGGAGCGGCTGATCGAATGGCTGCCGACCTCGGTGCCCGAGCAGGAGCGGGTGTCGGTGGTGCATGGCGATTATCGCATCGACAACATGGTGTTCCATGCGACACAGCCGAAGGTGCAGGCTGTGCTCGACTGGGAGCTGTCGACCCTCGGCGATCCCATGGCCGACTTCACCTATCTCCTGATGCAGTGGATCATGCCGGGTCTTGAGGGGCTCGACTTCAAGGCGCTCGACATCCCGACCATGGATGAGGCGGCGAAGATCTATTGCGATCATGCCGGCCGCAAGGAAGTGCCCGATCTCAACTGGTACTATTGCTACAACCTGTTCCGGTTGACCGGCATTCTGCAGGGCATCGCCGGCCGTGTCCGCGACGGCACCGCGTCGTCCGCGAAGGCGAAGGAGTCCATCAAGCGCACGGTGCCGCTGGCGCAGGCGTCGTGGAAATACGCGCAGCTCGCCGGCGCGAAATAGGCGGTCTGAAGGGTGGGTAATGGCGCGCAGCGCCTTTGCCCACCCTTCATCTTTCCCGGCGGTCATCTTGGCGCTCTCCCCCAATCTCACCGGAAGCCTGTTCATGGCCGGGGCCATGGCGGGCTTCAGCGTGACCGACGCGATCTCGAAATTCCTGCTGCCGCAGATGAATTTCGGGCAACTGGTGTTGCTGCGCGGCATTGTTGCAATCGCGCTGATCTCCGCGCTGGCTGCCCATCGTGGCGCGTTGCGGCCGCTGCGTATTCTGTTCGTGCCACCGGTCGCACTGCGTATCGTCGGCGAGGTCGGTGGGACGATCCTGTTCCTGCTTGCGATCACCCATCTGCCGCTTGCCAATGTGGCGGCGATCATCCTGTCGTTGCCGCTGGCGATCACGCTCGGCGCCGTGCTGATGTTCGGCGAACGTGTCGGCTGGCGACGCTGGCTGGCGATCGCGGCGGGTTTCATCGGCGTATTGATCATCGTCAGGCCGGGCGCGGCCGGCTTCAACCAGTTCACCTTGCTGGCGCTGGGCTCGGTCGCGTTCTACGCGTTGCGCGATCTCGCCACCAAGCAGATCCCGGCGGATGTTCCGGCACTGTTCGTGACATTGCTGACGACAATTTCCATGACCGTCGTCGGCGGCCTGCTGATGATGCCGCTCGGCGGCTGGGCCACGCCATCCGGCTCCGCGCTTGTGCTTCTGACGGCCGCGGCGGTGCTGGTGCTGATCGGCTATCAATGCGTGATCATGGCGCTGCGCATCGGCGATATCTCTGCCGTCGCGCCGTTTCGCTACACGCAGCTGCTGTGGGCGATGCTGCTCGGCTATCTGATCTTCGGCGATCTGCCCGATGGCGCGATGATTTTCGGCGCATCGATCATCGTCGCTTCCGGCCTGTACGCCTTCCATCGCGAGCATATTCGCAACCGCGATATGCTGATGGCCGCAAAGGCGTCCAGCGTGCCGACGGAAGCGTCCTGAGAGCGTCATGCAGATCTGCTGAGGTCACCGGCGTGGGCGCCGTCTGGTTCGCTTCGCTGTTTTGGTGCACATGAGGCTGTATCGCCCGCGCTGACTCCGGGATTCCACCGGCAGTCTCTCCCCAGATATCCCGGTGCCCGTTTTGCCTCTCTCTCCCAATATGCGTGGAAGCCTGATGATGGCCGTGGCCATGGCCGGCTTCAGCATGAACGACGCCACCACGAAATATCTCACCGCCGAGATGAATTTCGGTCAGGTGATGCTGGTGCGCGGCTCGATCTCCATCGTGCTGGTGTTTGCGCTGGCCTGGTACCAGCAGGCGTTGCGGCCGGTCGGCGTGCTGTTCAGACTGCCAGTGGCGCTGCGTGTGTGCGGCGAGATCGGCGGCACCGCGACATTCCTCGCTGCGATCACCCATCTGCCGCTCGCCAATGTCTCGGCGATTTTCCAGTCGCTGTCGCTGGCGATCACGCTGGGGGCGGCGCTGATTTTCGGCGAACCGGTGGGCTGGCGGCGCTGGCTGGCCATCGTCGCGGGCTTCATCGGCGTGCTGATCGTGGTGCGGCCCGGAGCCGAAGGCTTCAACCAGTTCACAGTGCTGGCGCTGGTCTCGGTGTGCTTCTGCGTGGTCCGCGATCTCGCCACCAGCCGGATCCCGAAAGACATCCCGTCCGTATTCGTAACGCTGCTGACGACCTTCGTGGTCACGATCGTCGGTGGCTTCCTCATCGTGCCGCTCGGCGGCTGGACACCGATGTCAGCGAAGAGCATGGGTTTCCTGCTGCTCGCCGCGGTGCTGGTGCTGATCGGCTATCAATGCGTGATCATCGCGTTGCGGGCAGGGGAGATCTCCGCCGTCGCGCCGTTCCGCTACACGCAACTGCTCTGGGCCATGGGGCTCGGCTATCTCATCTTCGGCGACATCCCGGACGGCCCGATGGTCCTCGGCGCCGCGGTCATCGTCGGCTCCGGCCTCTACGCCTTCCACCGCGAGCGTGTGCGCAACCGCGAGATGCTGGTGGCGGCGAAGGCTGGGGCGCCGCCGACGGAAGGGGTGTAGGATGCATGTTCGGCATCTGCTCGTTCGGGTGTCGGCCTAAATCAGTCAGGTGCTACCTATGCTCAGAAGATGGGCGTGGCATGCGCATGCCTCCGGCTTGACCTGTCCAGCGCCGTAACGCACACAGCACGCTGCGTTGCAGCGTCCCTTGCTGCGGAATATCGCTACGCCCCGGACCCCGTCTTGTCTCTCTCTCCCAATCTGCGCGGCAGTCTGTTCATGGCTGTCTCCATGGCCAGTTTCAGCATCAATGATGCGCTCGCCAAGTTCCTGACATCGCAGATGCATTTCAGCCAGGTGATGATGCTGCGCGGGGCGTTTGCCAGCGTGCTGATCGGGATGCTGGTGTTGCATCAGGGCGCGCTGCGGTCGCTGCGCGTGCTGCTGGTGGCGCCGGTGTCGCTGCGCATCTGCGGGGAGATCGGCGGCTCCGCGCTGTTTCTGGTGGCGGTCTCGTCGCTGCCGCTCGCCAATGTCACGGCCATCGTGCAGTCGCTGCCGCTGGTGATGACTTGCGGCGCGGTGCTGATCCTCGGCGAGCCGGTGGGCTGGCGGCGCTGGCTGGCGATCGCGGCGGGCTTCATCGGCGTGCTGATCATCGTGCGGCCGGGCGCTGAAGGGTTCAGCCAGTTCACGCTGGTGGCGCTGCTGTCGGTCGGCTTCTACGCCATGCGCGATCTCGTCACCAAACGGATCCCGGCGGAGATTCCGACGCTCTATGTCACCTTTCTGACGACGGTTGCGGTGGCGCTGGCGGGCGGGGCGCTGACCTTGCTGCATGGTGACTGGATCGTGCCGTCGCTCCCGGTGCTTGGCTTTGTCGTGCTGGCGGCAGTGATGACGCTGATCGGATTTCAGTTCGGCATTCTGGCGCTGCGGGTCGGCGAGGTCGCCGCCGTGGCGCCGGTGCGCTATTCGCAGATGCTGTATGCGATGCTGCTGGGCTATGTGATCTTCGGCGACGTGCCGGACGTGGCGATGATTATCGGCGCCAGCGTGATCGTGCTGTCCGGCATCTACACGTTCCACCGCGAGCGCGTGCGCAACCGCCTGCTGGCGGCTGATGCATCGCCATCGCCGCCGGATGGGGTGTAACAGCACAGACGGTGTAGCCCGGATGAAGCGTAGCGTAATCCGGAGACCGGCGGATATGTGGCGCGCCTGAATCCCGGATTGCGCTGCGCTTCATCCGGGCTACAAGTTCGGAGCTTAAATCGGCTTGCCCGCATAGGGCATCGATGCCGTCAGGCCGCCATCCACGGGGATCGCCTGGCCGTTCACATAGGACGCTTCATCGCTCGCGAGGAACAATCCCATGGCGGCGAGTTCGTGCGGCTGGCCGGCGCGCTTGAGCGGATTGAGCTGGCCGATCTTGCCCGCGGTGCCACGCTCCTTGGCATTGTCGAAGATCGGCTTGGTCATGCCGGTTTCGATCAGGCCGGGACACACCGCATTGATGCGCACGCCGGTGCCGGAGAGGGAGTAAGCCGTGGTCTGCACGAGGCTGATCACGCCGGCTTTGCTCGACGCATAGGGATGGCCGGACGCACCGGATTTGAGGCCTGCGACGGAGGCGGTGCAGACGATCGAGCCATGGCCCTGTTTGATCATATGCGGCATCGAATGCTTGATGGCGAGGAAGGGGCCGATCAGATTGATGCGCAGGATTTCCTGCCACTGCTCGACGGTCTGTTCCAGCATCGGCACGAGACCGCCGGAAATGCCGGCATTGGCCCAGATCGCGTCAAGCTTGCCATAGGCGGAGACGGCCTTGTCGATGAAGGCTTTCACGTCGCTCTCCGATCCGGCATCGGCGGTGACGGCCTGCACGGTGCCGCCGGCGTCGCTGACGAGCTTCGCCGTCTCATGAATGCTGTCGCTGCGATCGACGATGATCAGCCTGCCGCCTTCCTTGGCGAACAGCTGTGCTGCGGCGCGGCCGATGCCGCTGCCTGCGCCGGTGATGACGACGGATTTGCCTGCGAGGCGGCCCATGTTTCTCTCCCGAGTTGTTGTTCGTTGTCTATTTCTTGAGCGGACTGCCGCCACATGGAATTCAAGATTTGGAATTCATCATCGCTGGTCACATTTGTGTTGGCGCGAAGATGCTTGAGGCATCGTGCGCTGTGACGTACGACACATGAAACGATATTGAAGGGTGGGTCCGATGTCCAACACCGAAAAGCCGTTCGTGGCGCAGCACACCGTTCCGCAGGGGGTGACAGCGACGCGGTGGTGGTGGGTAAGGCACGCGCCGGTGCGCGGCGATGGCGGCAATATCTACGGCCAGAAGGACATGGACTGCGATTGCAGCGATCGTGTCGTGTTCGATGCGGTGGGCAAGGTTCTGCCGCGCAACGCGGTCTGGTTCGCGAGCAAACTGAAGCGCACGCATCAGACCGCGGACGCGATCTGGGCCGCTGGTTTTCCTAAACCCGATGCGATGCCTCACGAAGAAGATTTCAACGAGCAGCATCTCGGCGACTGGCAGGGCATGAACCGCCAGCAATTTTTCGCCAGCCGTCCCATCGCCGTCGGCAGCTACTGGTTCGCGCCGATCGACGAGCGTTCGCCGAATGGCGAAAGTTTTATGGATCTCTACAACCGCACCCGCCGCGGCATCGATCGCATCAATCGCGAGCATGCGGGCAGGGATGTGGTGGTCGTCGCCCATGGCGGCACCATCAAGTCGGCCATCGGCGTCGCGCTGAACGACCAGCCGGAGCGGGGTCTGGCTTTCACCATCGACAACTGCTCGATCACGCGGCTCGATCATCTCGGCAGCGACGGTCATAGCGGCTGGCGCATTCCGATGGTCAACCAGCAGCCCTGGATCGCCGATCCGTCGCACGCAGCGATGCATCAGCCTGCGGGGCCGGAGGTGGGAACGAAGCTCGCATAGCCTGTAGCCCGGATGGAGCGAAGCGAAATCCGGGATTCAGAGC
>JAEXHR010000029.1 GCA_023449855.1 Pseudomonadota bacterium
TTCTTCCTCGACTTCTTCGAGATCGCCTTCATCATCATCCCGCTGCTAGCGCCGGTCGCCGCCAAGCTCGGCATTGATCTCGTTTGGTTCGGCGTCCTGCTCTGCGTCAACATGCAGACCTCGTTCATGCATCCACCGTTTGGCTTCGCGCTGTTCTATCTGCGCGGCATCGCGCCGCCGGAAGTGAAGAGCCGCGACATCTATCTCGGCGCAATCCCGTGGGTCGGCATGCAGATCCTGCTGGTGATCATCGTGATCCTGTGGCCGGGCCTCGTGACCTACTGGATCGACAACACGGTGGTCGATACGTCCAACGTGAAGATCGAAATCCCGCAGATCGAGATGCCGGCGATGCCTGACTTCGGACAGCCGAAATAATCCGCTTCTTGTTGACCGCAGAATTCACACGTAGTAACGTTTATACATTCGTTACTACATGGAGATCAGCTCATGCCGATCACCACACTGTCGAGCCGCGAGTTCAATCAAGATACAGGCAAAGCAAAGAAAGCGGCCGCTGACGGGCCGGTGTTCATCACCGACCGCGGAAAGCCGGCACATGTCTTGTTGAGCATCGAAGAGTATCAACGCATCACGGGGCATCGCCGAAACATCGTCGAGGCCCTCTCAATGCCGGGATTGTCGGATATCGAATTGGATATCCCTCCTCGACGTAAATCGATCCGTGACGTCGATTTCTCCTGATGTATCTCCTCGACACCAACGTCATCTCGGAATTGTACAAGGCAGGAGACGGCAAAGCCGACGCCAATGTGAGCGCATGGTTGTCCGCAAATAATTCTGGCGACTTCTATGTATCTCCCATCACGCTGTTCGAAATTGAAGTCGGCATCTTGAGGAGCGAACGACGCGATGCGATCAAGGGCGCACAACTGCGCCGATGGATGACTGATCGCATTATTCCAGAATTTGAAGGCCGCGTCTTGCCGATTGACGTCGCAGTTGCCTTCCGCTGCGCAGGGCTACATGTGCCCTTCACTAAATCCGACAATGATGCATGGATAGCCGCCACGGCACTCGTTTACGATATGACTGTCGTGACGCGAAACACCTCTGATTTCGAAACCACCGGCGTCAAGCTGCTGAATCCCTGGAATGCGCTTTCGTGATCGGTGCCTCCATAAGAGAGACGGACAAAAAGCGCGGCCTCCTCGCGGAGACCGGGCTTCTTCGTATCTTCTGAAAGCTTCGATCAGCCGCGGGTGCGCGAGCGGATCATGAAGCTGTCGAAGGTGTATTCGGCGACCTGCCACCACAGATATTCGTCGGAGCGATAGGCCTGCATGGCGTCGATGGTCTTCTTGAAGTCGGGATTCTTCGACGAGATCTCGGCCCACAACTCGTTGGTGGCCTTGAGGCAGGCGTCCAGCACTTCGTTGGTAAACGGACGCAGCTGCGTGCCTGACGCCACGAGCTGCTTCAGGGCCTGCGGGTTCTGCAGGTCGTAACGCGCGGCCATCCATGCATTGGCGTTGGCGCATGCATTGGAGAGGATCGCCTGATAGTTCTTCGGCAGCGCGTTGAACTTGTCGAGATTGGTGAAAGCGTGGACCGTCGGGCCGCCTTCCCAGAAGCCAGGATAATAGTAGTACTTCGCGACCTTCTGGAAGCCGAGCTTCTGGTCGTCATAGGGACCAACCCACTCGGCGGCGTCGATGGTGCCTTTTTCCAGCGACGGATAGATGTCGCCACCAGCGAGCTGCTGCGGCACGACGCCGACCTTCTGCAGCACCTGACCAGCAATGCCGCCGATGCGCATCTTGAGGCCGGACAGATCGGCGACGGTCTTGATCTCCTTGCGGAACCAGCCGCCCATCTGGGTGCCGGTGTTGCCGCAGGGATGACCGATGACGCCGTACTTCTTGTAGAACTCGTTGCCGAGCTGCTCGCCGCCGCCCTGATACCACCAGGAATTCTGCTGGCGCGCATTCAGGCCGAACGGGACCGAGGCGAAGATCGCGAAGGTCGGGTCCTTGCCGACATAGTAGTACGAAACCGTGTGGCACATTTCGACGGTGCCATTCGAGGTGGCGTCGAGCACCTGCAAGCCGGGCACCAGTTCACCAGCCGCGAAGACCTGGATCTGGAACTTGCCATCGGTCATTTCGGAGACCTGCTTGGCCATCATCTCGGCGCCGCCATAGATGGTGTCGAGCGACTTCGGGAAGCTGGACGCCAGACGCCACTTCACTTCCGGCATCGACTGCGCGATCGCCGGCGAGGCAATGGCTGCGGCCCCCGCGGCGCCAGCCGCCGAGACCTTCAAAAACTCACGACGCTTCATTCAAGCTCTCCTTTTGAAAGCGTTTCCCCAGAAATCCTTTGGGCCTGTTTAGCGGGCTGACCGCATCGCGATTCAGCCGCCCAAACCCTTGGTTCGGCGGCTGATGTAACACGGTTATGAAGCGGCGGAAAATGAGACGAGCGTCGTAGTTCGCCCGATTGGACGAAAGTTCTATGCGGCATTCTGCGCCCGCTTCGCAGGCGCAGCGCAATCACGCCAGCACGACCTTGAGGCTGTCCCGGACCTGCTGGCCGATCGACCGATAGATCGCCGCATGTGGGCCGTTCGGCTCGCTGACCACCACCGGCGTTCCGGCATCAGACATCGCGCGAATGGACATGTGCAGCGGCACTTCGCCGAGGAACGGAACGCCCAGCCGCTCTGCCTCGTGACGGGCGCCGCCATGGCCGAAAATGTCGGAGCGGGTGCCGCATTCCGGGCACTGGAAATAGCTCATATTCTCGATGATCCCGAGCACCGGGACATTCACCTTGGTGAACATCGCAAGGCCGCGGCGGGCGTCGATCAGCGCAAGATCCTGTGGGGTCGAGACGATCACCGCGCCCTTCAGCGGCACGTTCTGCGCCAGCGTAAGCTGGGCGTCGCCGGTGCCGGGCGGCATATCGACGACAAGGACATCGAGCTGGCCCCAAGCCACATCGCGCAACATCTGGGTGATGGCCGACATCACCATCGGCCCGCGCCAGATCATCGCGGTCTCTTCCTCGACGAGAAAGCCGATCGACATGATGGAGAGACCGAAGCGCTCGATCGGAATCATCTTCCTGTCGTCGTCCAGCACCGGCTTCTCGTTGATGCCCGTGAGACGCGGCACCGAGGGGCCGTAGATGTCCGCATCGAGCAATCCGACCTTGAGGCCGAGATCACGCAGACCGAGCGCGACATTCAGCGAGGTGGTCGATTTGCCGACACCGCCCTTTCCCGACGCCACCGCGATCACCGCCTTCACGCCGGGAATCTCGGCCTGTTTGCTCATCGCCGACGGCGCGCCCGGCGGCTGGTGCGGCCGATGCGCGGATACCGGCTGGACACCATGCGAATGGCCGCCATGACCATGACGATGCGGCGGCGGTGCGGCAGGCGCCGAGCCCGGCTTGCGCTCCGCCGTCAGCGCCACCATCGCGCCGGTAACGCCGGGGATGGCGCGCACCGCCGCTTCGGCCTGCGCGCGCACGCTTTCCCAGGCGCGCGCCTCGGCAGCATCGACATTGATGGAGAACATCACCTTGCCGTCCATGACGGCAATTTCGGACAACACATTGGCATGCACCAGCGGCACGCCACGCGGCGACGCCACTTTGGCGAGACCATCCAGAACCTGTTGTTTCGAAACGCTCAAATGCTGTCTCCCGGTCGGCAATACTTAGACCGCAGAGATAGAGCACCTGCGCGCGATGTCCATGCCGTTCCGGTCACGATCGCGCAGGGATTTGCGTCGGCGCAACTCGCCCCTGAAATCCTCTCGCGGCGCACACAAAACCGCACGGCCGCAACCTCGGGGCTTTGCCGCATCCGGCCCAGCGACTATGCTGCGGCCGCTCCGCGTTCCCGCTGTTCTGCGGGGCACACCTCCCCACAGTCGATAACCGGCGGCAAAGCCGGCAGCACATAAGGGTTCGGATATGGCCAAAGTTGCTTTCATCGGTCTCGGCGTCATGGGCTTCCCCATGGCCGGCCATCTCGCCACCAAGGGCGGCCACGAGGTCACCGTCTACAATCGCAATGCGGCCAAGGCGAAAGCATGGGTGGAGAAATTCGGCGGCAAGTCTGCGCCGACCCCGAAGGCCGCTGCAGAGGGCCAGGATTTCGTCATGGCCTGCGTCGGCAATGACGACGACCTGCGCTCGGTGACCACCGGCCCCGACGGCGCCTTCAGCGGCATGGGTAAGGGCACCATCTTCGTCGATCACACGACCGCGTCCGCCGAAGTGGCCCGCGAGCTCGATGCCGCCGCCACCAAGGCCGGCTTCCATTTCATCGACGCCCCCGTCTCTGGCGGCCAGGCCGGCGCCGAGAACGGCGCGCTCACCGTGATGTGCGGCGGCGAAGCCTCGGTCTATGCCAAGGTCGAGCCGATCATCACGGCGTATGCGAAGATGCAGAAACTGCTCGGTCCCGCCGGCTCCGGCCAACTGACCAAGATGGTCAACCAGATCTGCATCGCCGGCCTCGTGGAAGCGCTGTCGGAAGGCATCCACTTCGCCAAGAAGGCCGGGCTGGACGTCAATTCGGTGGTCGAGGTGATCTCCAAGGGCGCCGCGCAGTCGTGGCAGATGGAGAACCGCCACAAGACCATGAATGAGGGCAAGTTTGACTTCGGCTTCGCCGTCGAATGGATGCGCAAGGACCTGTCGATCTGCCTCGCCGAGGCCCGCCGCAACGGCGCCAGCCTGCCCGTCACGGCGCTGGTCGACAACTTCTACGCCGAGGTGGAAAAGATCGGCGGCAAGCGCTGGGACACCTCCGCGCTGCTTGCCCGTTTCGAGAAGTAAGCACCTATAAACACTGACAAACCTGCGGCCGGGTGAAGCGCATCGCGTTTCCCCGGCCGCAGTCGTTTTCACCGATAATTAACCGGATTGCCGCGTTCTTTAAGGTGCCCTTTAAGGATTGTGCGGCACAGATAATGATCTGTGAAAACCGCCCGCTTTTGCGTGCAGGATTTGTGTAAGCGTGATGAGTGAGCCCGCCGTCAGGCCCGAGGTCGTCCAGCTGCCGGCTGAAGAACCGGTCGCTGCACCGGCGCGCAACCGGCGGGCGGCCCAGCAGCGCGTGCGCGAGGCGCGCGACCGGCTGACCTCCACCTCCGGCACCCGCCCCGCCTTCGACCGCGAACTGCTCCGTCAATATGCCCAGACCCGCCTCTCCGCCTCGCTGGTGGTGACGCTGCTGGTGGTCGGCACCGGCATCGTATTCGGCGTCTGGCTGCAACCGCTCCCCGCAGCGGCCTGGGCCTGCGGGATGCTGTGCATTCACGCGGTGATCCTGCGCGCCTGCAACCGCTATCTCGCCGAATCGCCGGGCCCCAACACCACGCGAAAATGGCGCAGGCGCTTCATGGCGCTGGATCTCGTCTACGGCCTCGCCTGGACATCGATTCTGGTGCATCCGACCGGTGCCGACGTCGTCTCCAATTCGCTGATGATGTTCCTGATGCTGCTGGTGGTCGCGGTCTCCAGCATGCTCGCCTCGAGCCTGCCGATCGCTGCCATCGCCGCCACCGCGCCGGTGACCTTCGGCGTGGCGCTAAGCTTCAGCCTGCGCGGCAATTTCGACAACTACGTTCTCGCAGCGCTCGCCGTAGCCGCCGAAGGCTATTTCATCCTGCTCGCCCAGCGCTTGCACTCCACCACCCTCGCCGCGCTCGAAGCGCGCGCCGAGAAGGACGCACTGATCGGCGAACTCGAACAGGCCAAGGCAATCTCGGACGAAGCGCGCCACCGCGCCGAAGCCGCCAACGTCGCCAAATCGCGGTTCCTCGCCCAGATGAGCCATGAACTGCGGACGCCGCTCAATGCCATTCTCGGTTTCTCGGAAGTGATGAAGAGCGAGATCTTCGGCGCGCATGCGGTGGCCGTCTACAAGGACTACTCGGCGGACATACATAATTCCGGCGTCCACCTGCTCAATCTCATCAACGAGATTCTCGATCTCTCGCGCATCGAAGCCGGCCGCTACGAGCTGAACGAGGAAGCCGTCTCGCTCGAACACGTCGTCGCCGACTGCCATCATCTGCTGAAGCTGCGCGCCACCAGCCGCGGCATCACCATCCATGAAGTGTTCGAGCACGGCATGCCGCGCGTCTGGGGCGACGAGCGCGCCTGCCGGCAGATCGTGCTCAACCTGCTCTCCAACGCCATCAAGTTCACGCCGCAGGGCGGCGAGATCTGGCTCAAGGTCGGCTGGACCGCCTCGGGCGGCCAGTATCTGAGCTGCAAGGACACCGGCTCGGGCATCGCCGAAGACGAAATCCCGATCGTGCTGGCTTCCTTCGGCCAGGGCTCGAACTCGATCAAATCCGCCGAACAAGGCGCCGGCCTCGGCCTGCCCATCGCCAAGAGCCTGATCGACATGCATGGCGGCACCTTCACGCTGAAATCGAAGCTGCGCATCGGCACCGAGGTGATCATCACTTTCCCGCCGGAGCGCGTGATGTCGGCGCTCGCGCCGGTCACCGAGGATGCACCGCCGCTGCAGCCCGACTACGAGATCAATATCGCCGACGACAAGCGGCGTGCGCGCAACAAGCCGATCATGAATGCGGGAACAGGTCTGTAGCGCATGATCCCGGAAAGTGTGCAGCGTTTTTCGGAGCAGGTCATGCGCAAAGAAGACGCTTCACGGCTTGCGCATCGGCGGCGAACCGCTTCAATATCGCTGGATGAACAAAGAAACACCGTGCGTCGCCATCTGTGTCATCGATCCCAAAGCCAAGCTCTGCCTCGGATGCGGACGCACGCTGCAGGAGATCGCGCGCTGGGGCCGCATGGAGAGCACGGAACGCCTGAGCGTCATGGCGACGCTGGAAACGCGCATGCTGGAGGCCGGCTTCGCGCCGCCCTCGACCTTCGTCCGCAAACCGCGCCCCGCGACCTCCTGAGCGGTGTCGTCTCCGGGGACGCCTCATGACGCGCGTCCTGCTGCTGATCATCGCGATCCTCGCCACTGCGGGCGCTGCACTCGCCTATGGCGATCCCAAACAGATTACGAAAGCCGGCACGCTGGTCACCGAAATCCTGCGCAAGCAGATCCCGCCGATGCCGCGCATTGTCGACGTTCCGCGCAGCGATGGCGGAGAATTCGCCTTGCAGGCGTCGATCAATGGTATCGCCACGCCGATGATCATCGATACCGGCGCGACCTCGGTGATGCTGTCCTACGAGACCGCGAAAGCAATCGGTTTGCCCGTCGAACTGCTCGCCTACAATATCGAGGTCGAAACCGTCTCCGGCCGCACCAAGGCAGCACGGCTGACGCTGGATCGCCTTGCCGTCGGCAAGCTGGTGGAACGCTCGGTCCCTGCCCTCATCGTTCCGCGAGGCTTGATGAAGACCAATCTACTGGGCATGAGCTTTCTGGATCGCCTGGAAAGCTGGGAAGTGCGTGCAGACAGGCTGAAGCTGCGCGGCTATCCGTAAACTCCGTCCCCTCATGGTGAGGAGGCGCGAAGCGCCGTCTCGAACCATGAGATGTCGGAGCTCTGCGTCGATCCTTCGAGACGCGCGCAAGAGCGCGCTCCTCAGGATGAGGGCGGAGTTTGTTTCACGCTGCCTCAGCCGCGACCGGCTCATCCTCCACCAGCGCAATCGCATCGCGCAGCACATCGATACCCGCGCCGTGCTTCACCCCATGTTCGGCAAGATGCCGGCGGAATGCCCGCGCGCCGCGCACGGCGTGGAATGCGCCGACGAAATGCCGCGTGATCGAATGCAACCGCGTGCCCTGTGCAAGCTGGTCCGCGATGTAGGGCATCATCGCCTCCATCGCGTCTTTCATCGTCGCATGCTGTGCGGGCTCGCCGAAAATCTCGGGATCGACCGCAAGCAGACGCCACGGCTCCTGATAGGCCGCGCGTCCGAGCATCGCACCATCCACATGAACGAGATGCGCCTTCGCCTCGGTGACACCGGGAATGCCGCCATTGATGGCGATCGGCACGTCAGGCATCGCAGCCTTCAGCCGATAGACGCGATCGTAGTTCAGCGGCGGAATGGTGCGGTTTTCCTTGGGCGAAAGCCCGTTCAGCCACGCCTTGCGGGCATGCACGATGAGCCCGTCCGCGCCCGCGGCGACCACCGCTTTTGCCAGAGCGTCGAGCGCGATTTCAGGGTCCTGATCATCGACGCCGATGCGGCATTTCACCGTCACTGGCACATCGACCGCGGCTTTCATCGCGGCAACACAGCGCGCAACGAGATCCGGCTCCGCCATCAGGCAGGCACCGAAGCGACCTTCCTTCACGCGATCCGATGGGCATCCGACATTGATATTGATTTCGTCATAGCCGAAATCGGCACCAATCCGCGCTGCTTCCGCGAGCTGCACCGGATCCGAACCGCCAAGCTGCAGCGCCACCGGATGCTCGCTGGCGTCGAAACCCAGCAAGCGCTGACGATCGCCATGAATGATCGCGGGTGTCGTCACCATCTCCGTATAGAGCAGCGCACGCCGCGTCAGCAGGCGGTGGAACACGCGGCAGTGCCGATCGGTCCAGTCCATCATCGGAGCGACGGAGAATGTGCAGTTCGGATACGGCAACGGCTTGGTCCCTGCCCGACGTGACGAGCGTCCTGACTTAGTCTTTGTATTCGTACAGCAGGCGCGCGCGGATGGTACCATCCAGGCCGCGGATGTCTTCGAGCACGCGCTGACTGTCGGCCGCCGATGCATCCGCATCAAGCACGACGTAACCGACATCGTTGTTGGTCTCGTAGTACTGCGCGGCGATGTTCACCGCGTGGCGGGCCAGCACTTCGTTGAGGCGACCAAGCATGCCCGGCACGTTGCGCTGGACCTGGATGAAACGCGTGCCTTGCGGACGCGCCGGGAGTTGGACCTGCGGGAAGTTCACCGCGCCGACGGTAGAACCAGTGTCGCTGTAGTCAATCAGTTTGCGCGCGACTTCGGCACCGATGCGCTCCTGCGCTTCTTCCGTGGAGCCGCCGACATGCGGCGTCAGAAGCACGTTTGGAAGCCCCTGCAGCGGCGTGACGAATTTCTCCGAGTTGGAGCTGGGCTCAACTGGGAACACGTCCACGGCCGCGCCGCGCAGCTTGCCGCTCCGGAGTACTTCGGCAAGCGCGTCGAGATCGACCACCGTACCGCGGCTGTTATTGATGAAATAGGCACCGTCCTTCATCCAGGACAATTCGGTCGCGCCGATCATGCCCTGGGTCGCCGGCGTCTCCGGCACGTGCATGCTGACCACGTCGCTCTGCGCCATCAGCTCCTGCAACGTCGCCACCGGCTCGGTATTGCCGTGACGCAGGCGGTCGGTGTGATCGTAATAGATCACCCTCATGCCAAAGGTCTCGGCGAGATTCGAGAGCTGCGAACCGATATTGCCGTAGCCGACGATGCCCAGCGTCTTGCCGCGAACTTCGTGACTGTTCGTCGCCGACTTGTCCCACTTGCCCTCATGCGCGGCCACCGAGCGATCGACGATGCGGCGGAACAGCATCACGACCTCGCCCATCACGAGTTCGGCCACCGAACGGGTATTGGAGAACGGCGCGTTGAAGACCGGAATGCCGCTGCGGCGGGCCGCGTCGATATCCACCTGATTGGTGCCGACGCTGAAGCAGCCGATGGCGATCAGGCGATCGGCGGCGTCGAGAACGTCCTGGGTGATCTGGGTGCGCGACCGGATGCCGAGCAGATGCACGCCCTTGAGGGCTTCCTTCAACTCGCTGCCGCCGAGCGCCTTGGTCAGGCGTGTCACATTGGTGTAGCCCGCGATGTCGATCAGTTCGACGGCGCTGTCATTGACGCCCTCGAGCAGAAGGATCTTGATCTTGTCCTTCGGGAGCGAGAGCTGCGGGGCGGGCATGGCGGTCTTCGACACGGGCGGTGTCCTTTGCAGGGCAATTGGAACGGCGAACCAGCGGGAGCCCCGGGAGGCTCCGGCGAGGTCAGAAAGCCGGACGCTGGTTCGATTTGGCCGCATCTTTAATCCGGCCGTCCCGATCATGCCAAGTGGGGACACAACAAATTGAAAAATAAGAATTTTTGACCACGGGCCAGGATCGGTTCCGGCGATGGCGGTTCGCCCGGGAGTCGGCCGCACCGCGCCGAGCCCCGAGCGGAACGGAACCCGTTGCCCGACATTGTCAGCAGCCTCCCCGGCAATCACATGACCAACCCGCGGTGCCATCATTTCCGACCTCGATCCCGACACCACCGAGCAGGACGATCTCCATGGCGGCCGTTCGCCCTGGTTCGCCCGTTTGCCCCGTCCTCCCCGTCATCCGCTCGCCGAAGACATCCGCTGCGACGCGCTGATTGTCGGCTGCGGCATCACCGGCGCCCTGATGGCCGAACGGCTGACGCGGCAAGGGCTCGATGTCGTCCTGGTCGACCGCGAATTGCCGGGCCATGGCAGCACGGCCGCGAGCACATCGATGCTGCTGTGGGAAATCGATCGCTCCCTGAGCGAACTGACCGAGCTCTACGGCTTCGAGCGCGCCGTGCGTGCCTATCGCGCGAGCTTCGACGCGGTGAGCGGATTGCAGGCGCTGGTACGCGACCTCGCTTTGCCTTGCGAGATGCGCGCGAAATCGTCGCTCTATCTTGCCGCCGGCGAGGACGCGACCGGCCTGATCGCCGAGCACGCCTTGCGCGCGCGCGCCGGGCTGCCCGGCACGTTCCTCGATCACCGCGCCCTGCTCGGCACCTACGAGATCGCGCGCGCCGGAGCGATCGTCTCGCCCAATTCTGCCGATTGCGATCCGATGCAGATGGCCATCGGGCTGCTCAACATCGCCCATGCCCGCGGCGCCAGGTTTTATGAGGCGGAGACCGTAGGTTATGATTGCGCCGCGCACAGCATTGGCGTTTCCACCGCCGAAGGACGGATCATCGAGGCCGGTCACGTCATCCTCGCCACCGGCTATGTGATGCCCGATATCGTGGAGACCAAGGTGCAATCGCCCTCGTCGAGCTGGGCCATCGCGACTGCGCCGCAGCCGGATCGGTTGTGGCGCGACGGCGTCCTGATCTGGGAAGACAGCAAGGACTATCTCTATGCGCGCACCACCCCGTCCGGACGCATCATCATCGGCGGAGAAGACAGCGATGAGATCATTGATCCCGACGCGCGCGATGCGCTGATTGCCGACAAAGCTGACGTTTTGCGTCAACGTCTGCAAGCTCTATGGCCTCGCGCCGAACTGAATATCATCCATCGCTGGGCCGGCACATTCGATACCACGCGCGATGGACTGCCGCTGATCGGTCCGGTGCCTGATCATCCCAACCTCTTCGCCGCTTACGGCTATGGCGGCAACGGCATCACGTTCAGCTATCTGGCCTCGCGGCTGCTCGGCGATTTGATTACCGGCAATCGCTCGCCTTTGCTCGACGACTTCGCACTCGATCGCGGCGTCGCTGCATAGGTCGCGCCCCACGCCCGATCGGGACGCTCAGGTAATCTTCTTGAGGAGCCGGGTCAAAGCCCGCTGCTCGTCGGCCGTCAGCGGCCGCAGCGTCCTGGCCGTGATATCCGCCGCAACACGGGTCGCCGCCTCAATCACGCGGCTGCCTTCCTCGTTCAGCGATACCGCACGGCGGCGGCGATCTTTGGAGTCGACCTCCGTGTTCACGAAACCGCGCAGAGCAAGACGATCGACCACACCTTTGATGGTCGCAGCATCCAGATAGACCAGCCGCCCCAGATGATTCTGCGAACTGGGCCCGACTTCATGCAATTTCGCCATGACGGCAAATTGCGTCGGCGTCAGATCGTCGCTCATGGTGGAACTGAAGATCGAGGTGTGGCGCTGCATCGCCGCCCGTAGCAAAAACCCCACCTGATCGTCGAGCTGATAGCCGGCGGACGCCTCGGCGCCGGCCTGCGACTTCACTCTGCCCGACTTCTGCATCGCTACAGTCCCGTCATTTCACCACAACTATGAACGATCCGCGGTGACAGGAACAGATGAAGTTTTGATCGTTAGACAGTCAGATAGGCGCGCTGGATATCGACGTTCTCCGCCAGTTCCGCCATGGTCCCGTTCCATCGAATTTGACCTTTCTCGAGCACATAAGCGCGATCGGACACAAGTTCGGCGAAATGGACGTTTTGCTCGGACAGCAGGATGGAGACGCCGGCCTTCTTGAGTTCGAGAATGGTGTTGGCCATCATTTCCACGATCACCGGTGCCACGCCCTCGGAGGGCTCGTCGAGCAGGATCAGGAGCGGATTGCCCATCAGCGTCCGCGCCACCGTCAGCATCTGCTGCTCGCCGCCACTCATGCGGCCGCCCGGCCGGTTCGGCATCTCGCCGAGATTGGGGAACAAAGCGAGCAGTTTCTGCTCGGTCCACACCGGCGCGTCGACGCCGTCGCTGAATTTGCGCGGCGGCTGTCGGCCGATATCGAGATTCTCCAGCACGGTGAGATCGGAGAAGATGCGGCGATCTTCCGGGACGAAACCGAGGCCAAGCCGCGCGATTTCATAGGGCTGGCGGCCGGAGATGTCGTGCCCGTCGAACACCATCTTGCCGGCCGCTTGCGCCATCAGGCCCATGACAGCTTTCATGGTGGTGGTCTTGCCGGCGCCGTTACGGCCCATGAGCGCGACGACTTCGCCGCGACCGACCTCGAACCCGAGATCGTACAGGATCTGCGCGGCGCCATAGGAGGCGCGCAGCTCCTTGACCGAGAGCATCGGCGCGCTCATGCCTTCACCTCCACCTTGAAGGTCTTGCCGGTGCCGAAATAGACTTCCTGCACTTGCGGATTGTCGCGGATCGACTTCGCATCGCCATCGGCGATCAGGCGTCCGCGCGCCAGCACGATGATGCGATCGGCGAAGGCGAAGACGACATCCATCGAATGTTCGGTGAACAGCACGGAGATGCCGCGTTCAATCACCAACCGCTTCACCAGCGCGATCAGGTCGTTGCGCTCTTTCGGAGCCATGCCCGCGGTCGGTTCGTCCATCAACAGCAGCCGCGGATCGTTGGCCAGCGCAATGGCGAGTTCGACGCGCTTGACGTCGCCATAGGCGAGTTCGCGGCTTGGCCGATCCGCGGCGTCCGCCATGCCGACCTGGGCAAGAAGTTCGAGCGCGCGCTCGCGATGTTGCGCGCGTGCCGGCTGCCATAGTCGATAGATCTGGTTGGCGTGCGAGAGCAGCGCCATCTGCACGTTCTCGACCACCGTCATCGAATTGAAAGTCGCCGCCACCTGGAACGTGCGGCCGATGCCGAGCCGCCAGATATCGCGCGGCTTCCGGCCATCGAGCCTGTTGCCTTCGAACCAGATCTCGCCGGAATCCGGCGGCAACTGGCCGTTGATCATGTTGAAGCAGGTGGATTTGCCGGCGCCGTTCGGCCCGATCAGCGCGAGAAATTCGCCGCGCTTGATCTCGAACGACACATCGTTGACCGCGCGAACGCCGCCGAAGGATTTTGACAGCTGACGAATGCTGAGATCGCTCATGAGGCTGCCTTCCGACGCGCGAACAGCTTGGAGAGACCACCGACGATGCCCGCCGGGAATGCCAGCACCAGCAGCAGGATAACGCCGCCGAGCAGTGCGCGCCAATATTCGGTGGATCGCATGATGCTGTCCTGGAGCACCGCAAAGACCGATGCGCCCACGATCGGGCCGGTCAATGTCTGCAAGCCACCCAGCAGCACCATCACCAGACCGTCGATGGACCGGCCGACGGCGATCGTCTCGGGCGAGATCGATCCCTTGGCGAAGGCAAACAATCCACCGGCGACTCCGCAGATGCATCCCGCGATGGCGAAAGCCAGCCAATGGATGCGTTTGACGTCGAGCCCGATCGCCTCGGCGCGCAACGGCGAGTCACGCCCGGCCCGCATGGCATAGCCGAATGGCGCAAACAGGAAACGCCGGATCACGAACACGCCGAGCGCTGCGAGCGCGAGCGTGAGATAGTAGAATGCCGGACGGCTGTCGAACGGCGCCGATGGCCAGACACCGAGCACGCCGTTGGAGCCACCGGTGAGCGTTTCCCACTGGAACACCGCGGCCCAGACGATCTGCGCAAAAGCCAGCGTCAGCATCGCGAGATAGACACCGGACAGGCGCACGGCGAACCAGCCGAACAGCAGCGCGCCGACAAGCGCAGCCAAGGGTGCAGACAACAGCGCGATGCCCATCGGCGCAGCGAACCACTTCACCAGCAGAGCCGCACCATAGGCGCCGAGACCGAAGTAAGCGGCGTGGCCGAATGAATGCATGCCGCCGGGCCCCATGATGAAATGCAGACTGGCCGCAAACAGGATCGCAATCAGCACGTCGATGCCGAGCACCAGCGTGTAGGGCGAACTCTTGGCGATCAGCGGCATGCAGATCAGCACGAACAGCACGACGAGGCCGGCGATCTTCGTCGCCGTCGTCGCCGGGCGCAGCGGTTCCTCGGGCTCGGCCACGCTGCGTACCGCGCCCTGCTCGCGGCCGAGCAATCCGTAAGGCCGTGCAATCAGCACGATGGCCATGACGAGAAACTCGGCGACCAGTGTCATCTTGGAGAAGTTGACGGTGAACAGGCCGAAGTCGATCACGCCGAGCGCGATGCAAAGCGCCTTCACTTCGGCGATCAGCACCGCGGCGACATAGGCGCCGGTGATCGATCCCATGCCGCCGACGACGACCACGACGAAGGCGTCACCGATGACATTCAGGTCCGTCGTCAATGTCGCCGGCTCGCGGGCGATCTGCAGCGCGCCGCCGAGCCCGGCGAGCATCGCGCCGAGCGCGAATACACCGGTGAACAGCATCGCCTGATTGACGCCGAGCGCACCGACCATCTCGCGGTCCTGCGTCGCAGCGCGCATCAACCGGCCGAAGCGCGTCTTCGACAAGGCCATGTGAAGCAGCAGCAGGACCACGGGGCCGACGACGATCAGGAAGATGTCGTAAGTCGGTAGCCGCCGGCCGAGGATTTCGATGGAGCCCTTCAGCCCGGGCGCACGCGGGCCAAGCAGGTCTTCCGGCCCCCAGATCCACAGCGCAGCATCATTGAACACGAGCACCAGCGCAAATGTTGCGAGCAGCTGGAACAGTTCGGGCGCGCGATAGATGCGCCTCAGCAGCAGGACCTCGATAATGGCGCCAAGGATGCCGACCAGGATGGCGGTCAGCACGATGCCGCCCCAGAAGCCGAGCGCACCGCCGAGCTTGGTGGCGAGGCTGTAGGCGATATAGGTCCCCAGCATATAGAGGGACCCGTGGGCGATGTTGACGATCCGGGTGACGCCGAAGATCAGCGACAGGCCGACGGCGACCAGGAACAGGCCCGATGCCGCCGACAGCCCGTTGATGGCCTGGAAGACGAACGCGTTGAGATTCATCGGAGCCCCACCTCTCCCCGCGCGGATACCGTGGAGAGAGCACGCGTTGTCATCATCGGCCTCGTTCCCTTACTCGGCAGCCGGACGAAGCTTCTTCACTTCGGCGTCGCTCGGAAGCACCGAAGCGCCATCGACGTACTTGATATCCGTCATGGTGCCCTTGCCGTTCTCCAGCGCGATCTTGCCGACGAACGCACCGGCCGTCGCCTGATGATCGCTGGCGCGATAGGTGAAGGGGCCGAACGGGCCATCGACGGCGAGACCACGGAATGCCGCAATCAGCTTCTCGGTGTCCGTCGATCCGGCTTTGGCAATACCTGCGGCGAGCGACTTCATGGTGGCATAGCCGACGATCGATCCGAGGCGCGGATAATCGTTGTACTTCTTCTGATAGGCGGCGAGGAAAGTCTGGTGCTCCGGGATCTTGATCTTGTCCCAGGGATAGCCGGTGACGATCCAGCCGACCGGCGCCTCTTCCTTCACGGGATCGAGATATTCCGGCTCACCCGACAGCACGCTCACCACCGTGCGATCCTTGAACACGCCGCGCGTACCGCCTTCACGCACGAGCTTGGCAAAATCGGCACCGAACAGCACGTTGAAGATCGCGTCGGGTTTGGCATCGTCGATCGCCTGCACCACGGCACCCGCATCGACCTTGCCGAGCGGCGGCGCCTGCTCGGTGACGAATTCGATGTCGGGCTGCTTCGCCTTCATCATCTCCTTGAAGGTCGCTGCTGCCGCCTGGCCGTATTCGTAGTTCGGATAGACCAGCGCCCAGCGCTTCTTCTTCGCCGCGAGCGCCTCCGGCACCAGCATGGCGACCTGCATATAGGTCGTCGCGCGCAGGCGGAACGTGTAGCGATTGCCGTTCTGCCAGGTGATCTTGTCGGTCAGCGGTTCGGCGGCCAGGAAGAACACTTGCTTCTTGCCTGCGAATTCCGTCACCGCGAGGCCGGTATTGGACAGGAAGGTGCCGGCGAGAATGTTGACGCCTTCGCGCGTCACCAGTTCTTCGGCGACGCGCACCGCATCGCCCGGCGAAGAACCATCGTCACGCGAAATCACTTCGAGCTTCTTGCCGAGTACGCCGCCCTTGGCGTTGATCTCTTCGATCGCCAGCTCCCATCCCTTCTTGTAAGGATCAAGGAATGCCGTCTGCGTCTTGTAGCTGTTGAGTTCGCCGATCTTGATCGTGTCCTGTGCCGAGGCAGTCCGACCGAAAGTCAGCGCCAACGCGCCGGCGATGGCGAGTGAACCAAGTGTACGAGCCGTAATCATGATCGAACTCCCGTTGTGATCCACGCATGTGTGATCAACGATTGCGAAAGATAGTGCGGTAGAGGTCTCGCAGGCTCAAACTCAGTGAACCAATGTCGTCGCGTCGCCGGTGGCATGCGCGAGCAGTCCAAAATTAGTTCGCATGCAAATAATCCGGCGCCTCTGTTTTTTGTCAAGGCTGCACTTACAGCAACATATGAGGCAAGTCGCTGAAGTTTTGATCACACGACGCGCATCCCGCGCGCGCGGAGACTAAAGACAGGCGGCGCGCAGCGAGAATCTTTCCGCGACCGGCGGTCGCATGAGCCCTCCCTCGATGTGAGGCCGTCACCGCGATCGACCGCAGCCACGACACCGATCGGCAGCGGCGGCGGCGGCGGCGGCGGCGCCGATTACACCCGAATGATTCCGGATTCCGGATTCAGCCATTGCGTTGACATCCTTTTGGCTCGCGGATACGCCAATTTCATCAATGGGCCGCGGTTGCGGCGTCGATATTGCGGCGATGCCGCTCATGGAAAAAATGCCGGTGTCAGGCATGATTTGGGGAGTGGCGTTGCGATGATGGATTTCGCCACCCGGGTCCACAACCACAATTACCGGCTCGATCCGATCATCCGCTCCCTGCTGGATACGGATTTCTACAAGTTCCTGATGCACCAGTTCATCTGGATGCTCTATCCGAACGTGCCGGTGACCTTCAGCCTGATCAACCGCACCAAGACCGTGCGGCTGGCGGAAATCATCCCGGAGGTCGTCCTGCGCGCACAACTGGATCATGCCCGGACCCTCACCTTCCGCGAGAACGAGCTGATCTGGCTGGCCGGCAACCGCTTCTACGGCCGCCGCGACATTTTCCGTCCGGAATATATCGAATATCTCCGCACCTTCCGGCTGCCCGACTACAAACTCGAAACTGTCGACGGCCAATATGTCCTGACCTTCGAGGGCGATTGGGCCGCGGTGACCATGTGGGAGATCTACGCCCTCGCCATCGTCAGCGAATTGCGTTCGCGCATCGCCATGGCTTCGCTGGACAAGTTCGAGCTGGATATTCTCTACGCCCACACCAAGACCAAGCTGTGGAGCAAGATCAAGAAGCTGCAGGCCTATCCGGACCTGCGTCTGGCCGAATTCGGCACCCGCCGCCGCCACGGCTTCCTGTGGCAGGAATGGGTGACGGACGCGATGGCCAACGAGCTCGGCCGCAGCTTTGTCGGCACCTCGAACGCCCTGCTCGCCTTCAAGCATTCGTTCGAAGCCATCGGCACGAACTCGCACGAATTGCCCATGGTGTTCGGCTGTCTCGCCGACAGCGACGAGGCGCTGAAGCAGGCGCAGTATCAGGTGCTGGCGAAGTGGCAGGAAGTCTATGACGGCGAGCTGCTGATCATCCTGCCCGACACGTTCGGCATGACCCAGTTCCTGCGCGACGCGCCGCCCTGGGCGTCGAAATGGACGGGCATGCGCATGGACAGCAAGGAGCCTGTGGCCGCCGGCGAGGAGGTCATCGCCTGGTACGCCATGCGCGGCGAAGACCCGCGCAAGAAGCGCGCAATGTTCAGCGACGGCCTCGAGGTCGACCTGATGATCGACCTGCACAAGCGGTTCCGCGGACGCATCCGCGAAAGCTTCGGCTGGGGCACCATGGCGACCAACGATTTCCGCGGCGCGCACCCGCGCGGGCTGGATACGCTCGATCCCATCAG
>JAEXHR010000098.1 GCA_023449855.1 Pseudomonadota bacterium
TGACATCAAGCGCTTGATCGACCGCACTCAGTTCGCCATCCCGCCCGAAGAGACCCGCTATTACCTGACCGGCATCTATCTGCATGCCGCAGGCACCGCCGCTGCCGCGACCCTGCGCGGTGTCGCCACCGACGGCCATCGCCTGGCTCAGATCGACCTCAAGCAGCCGAAGGGCGCCGAGGGCATGCCGGGCGTCATCGTGCCGCGCAAGACTGTCGGCGAAGTGCAGCGCCTGATCGAGGACACCGAAGCCGAGATCACCGTGGAGCTGTCGCAGGGCAAGATTCGCTTCACTCTCGGCAATGTGGTGCTGACCTCGAAGCTGATCGACGGCACCTTCCCCGACTATGGCCGCGTGATCCCGCAGAACAACGACAAGGAACTGGTGATCGACAAGAAGGACTTCGAGAATGCGGTGGACCGCGTCTCGACGATCTCCAGCGAACGCGGCCGCGCCGTGAAGCTGGCGCTGTCGGCCGGCAAGCTGGTGCTGTCGGTGACCAATCCGGATTCGGGCAGCGCGACGGAAGAACTCGAAGTCGAGTATGCGTCGGACGCCCTCGATATCGGCTTCAACTCACGCTACCTGCTCGACATCGCCGCCCAGATCGAAGGCGAAGTCGCCGTGCTGCGTTTGGCAGACCCGGGTTCGCCCACGCTGGTGCAGGACAAGGACAACAAAGGCGCGCTGTATGTGCTGATGCCGATGCGGGTGTGAGGCTGAGACAAGACACGGTAGTCGTCGCCCGGCTTGACCGGGCTACCCAGTAGACACCGGCGGCGCGGAAACCGCTGACGAGCGCGTTTACTGGATCCCCGCTTTCGCGGGGATGACAGTGAGAGATCGGGGCTCGCTTCCGCCACTTTACTAAATCCCATGATCACCCATGACCGCCTCCCGCATCCATCGCCTCTCCCTCACCAATTTCCGCTCCTATCGCGCGGCATCGCTGGAGACGTCAGCAGATATGGTTGCGCTGGTGGGACCGAACGGCGCCGGCAAGACCAATTGTATCGAGGCGATCTCGTTTCTCTCCCCCGGCCGCGGGCTGCGCCGCGCCACGCTGGAAGATGTCGCCAATAATGAGGGCGACGGCTCATGGGCCGTGTCCGCCACCGTCGAGGGCGAAGTCGGCCTCGCAACCCTCGGCACCGGCATCGATCCGCCAATCGAGGGCGTGTCGATCTCGCGCCGCTGCCGCATCGACCGCGAACCGGTGGGCTCTGCCGCAGCCTTCGGCGATCACCTGCGCATGGTATGGCTCACCCCGGCGATGGATCAGCTCTTCATGGGCGCAGCATCGGAGCGACGGCGCTTCTTCGACCGGCTGGTGCTGGCTATCGACAAGGATCACAACGGCCGCGTCTCTGCGCTGGAACGCAGCCTGCGTTCGCGCAATCGCCTGCTGGAAGAGCGCAGCAGCGACGGGCATTGGCTCGACGCGGTAGAACGCGAGACCGCCGAGCTTGCAGTCGCGGTCGCCGCCATGCGCAGCGAAACCGTGACGCGGCTCGCAGCCATGCTGCACGCGCGCGGCGCGGCATCGGCCTTTCCATCGGCAATCATCTCGCTCGACGGATGGATGGAGCAGGCGCTGGCGAGTGAGCCGGCCACGGCCGTCGAAGACCGCTATCGCTCCATATTGCGCGACAACCGCCCGCGCGATGCCGCCGCCGGCCGCACGCTGGACGGCCCGCATCTCACCGACCTGCAGGTGATCTATGCACCGAAGGACATGCCGGCACGCGATGCCTCCACCGGCGAGCAGAAGGCGCTGCTGATCGGCCTCATCCTCGCCCACGCGACGCTGGTGGCCGACATGACCGGCATCACGCCACTGCTGCTGCTCGACGAAATCGTGGCGCATCTCGACCCCGATCGCCGTAAGTCGCTGTTCGGGGAATTGAGCAAGCTTGGCGCGCAGGTCTGGATGACGGGCGCCGACCCGGCCGCCTTTATCGATCTCGGTGCCATGGGCGAGTTATTCGATGTCGTGCAGGGCAAGATCGTCCGGCGGGGGTAACACTCCGCACAGACCGCTCCGTTGAACCTATTTCGCTGCTTCCGAGACTCCAGCACCAATGCCGGTCGCGATGACGCGCTCCGCCGGGTTGCATGTTCCGGAGACAGTTATGGTTCGATCATTGACCGGGACATCTGTCCCGACCAGCCGATGGCTGCTGACCTTCACCGCCCTCGCAGTGATCCTCGCCAGCGCGCCCACGGCGCACGCCGATAGCGGGCTGGCGGATACCACCGCTTTGCCGCGCATCGAGGGCGCGGTCGAGAACGAGGCACGCGGCAAGCCGGACACATCGCGCCTCAGCTACAGCGCGGCGGGATCGGTGGCGCAGACGCGGGACAATGTTCGCAAGCTGCTGACGGCCGATGGCTGGCAACCTTATGTGCAGCCCTATCAGCAGGGCGTGTCCGGGCAGTTCTTCAAGAAGGGCCGGCAGGCGCTGATCGTCTCGGTGACCGTGGCCGGCGGCAAGGCCGACCGCTCCACCGTCTCCTATTCGGCGTCGCGCATCGATACCAATGTGCCGATACCGGCCGATGCCACCGATATCGTCTACGATTCCGCGCGGCCTTATCTCAACTGCGTAACCTCGGGCACGGTCGACGCCACGCTCGTCTTTCTGCGCGCGGGGCTAGCCGAGGACGGCTGGCAGCCGCTCCAGGCAAGCGAAGCCGGGCTGCGCTGGCCCGATGCGAAACTCGATGAACCCATCGCGCGCGGCACGCGCGCCTTCTTCATCCATCCCGGCAAAAGGCATCTCAAGCCGATCCAGCTCACGCTCACACCGGCGGGCGACGGCAAGACCGTGATCGACATGCGCTCGGCGCCCTTCGCGCTGCCGCAGACGCTCGAGGCTGATGGCGATCTGGCGGGCCTACCGCGGCCGAACCAGACGCGCGGCTCCTCCAGCCTCGGTTCATCGGACTCGCCGCAGCGGGAAATCAAGGCAGCGGTGGTCGCGGGCCTCCCGGCGGTGACGGCATTCTATCGCAGCGAGATGAGCAGGCGCGGCTGGAACGAAGAGACAAGGGACACGGCCATCACTGCGGACGAAGTGAAGATAAGATTCACCTCGCCCGACGGCGAGGCGGGGATGCACATCGGCCGCCACCACGATCTCGCCATCGTGCAAATGGTCGCGAAGGAATCCGAGGCATCGCTCGCCGCAAAGGCGCGGGCGAAGAAGGAAGCCTCGAACCGCTTCATGCAAGATGCTCTGAGCGAAGCCCCGTTGCTGATCGCGGCCGACGACAAGCGGCGGCGCGCCGACATGGCGGAGGCCGCGGGGAAGCCGGTGGAGAAGCTCGGCGCGCAGACGGCGCAAGGCATGCCGATCCCGATTCCGGACGGCGCCAGCGAGGTCAATCACGATGCGTCGTCGGGCCAGCTCGATTTCAGCAGCACGGCGAGCGTGAAGGCGCTGGCGACGTTCTATCGCGAGGCGCTGAAGGCGCAGGGATGGAACGAGCGGCCATCGGTGATCGCCAATCCGACCATGGCGGTGTTGAATTTCACCAAGGCGAAAAACGATCTCGCTTTCACCATCATACAGATGGGACCGAAGGCCACGGTACGCGTCAGCGGCACGGCCCTGAAGACGGCGGCGGTCGCGGCGAAGCCCGCCGAGGTGACCACCGGCGTCGCCAAGACAGATCCTGCGCTCGAATCCGATGGCGATCCCGCATTTCCGACACCGAAACAACGCAGCATGCGCGCCCTTGGCACAACGGGATGGCCTGGCGGCGAACCGTTCCGGCACGAGCTGAATGCCAGCATCCCGGCCAGCCTCGATGCCGTGCTCGCCTTCTATCGCAGCGAACTCGGCAAGCGGCAGTGGCAGGAAATCGCGAACGAGGCGGTGATCAAGCCCGACAGCGCCAGGCTTGCCTTCAAGACGAAGGACGGTTCCGGAATGCTGATGCTGGCGCGCGATAACAGCGAAACCACCGTCACGCTCGTACTGCGACATACGGACGTCGCCAGCAAAGCCGGCATCCTGCCCTCGCCCGGCAAGGTGCGCCTGCTGCTCGGCAATATGGCGGACGCGGAGATTTCGGTGAGCGTCGGCGGCAAGACCATCAAGGTGCCTGCCGGCGCCGGCACACCGCAAAGCCGCAACGGGCCGACGCTGGAACTGCCGCCGGGTGAGCACACTGTCGCCGTCAAGACGGCCGGGCGACCGGCGCACGGCACCAAGCTCAAGGTGGCTGCCAATGACAGCTGGGGCGTGATGGTCGCACCCGATGGCCAGGACATCCTGCCGCTGCAGCTCTACTGAGGCGGTGCAGCGGTAGAGGCGCGCGGCCAGATCGTGGCGGTATGATCGATTGTCTGTTGCCGGCCCATGCCGCCTCGCGGCAAATAGCTGGCGATGCTGACATTCCTGTTGCTCCACCTGTCCCGGATCGCGCGCGCCGTCTGGGCCGAGCTGCGCACGCTGCCCATGCCCGGGCCGCGCATGATCGACGAGATCGAATGCGCATGCTCGGTGCTGCTCGCCATCGTCATCTCGCACCAGATCGGCGCGGAGAATGTCGGCTGGGCCGCCTTCTCCGGCTATATGGTGATGCGCTCGCATGTCTCTGAGAGCTTCACCCGCGGCATATTGCGCATCATCGGTACGCTGATCGGCGCCGGTGGGGCGCTGCTGCTGGCGCCGTACCTGCTGCCATCGGCGCTGCTGCTCAGCTTCGCATTGATGGTCTGGGGCGGCGTCACACTCTATTTCGCCATTGTCGGCAAACGCGCCTATGCTTGGCTGTTCACCGGCCTGACCTTTCTCATGGTTTTGATCGAGGCGATGGAACATGCGAGCGAGCCGATCCAGCGCTTCGCCACGACACGTGTGCTGGAAGTGCTGGCTGGCACCATTGCCTGCGTCATCGTCAGCGCCATTTCGACCTGGACAATCCGGCGCAAGCTTCCCAATCCGGACCAGACGCTGCGCGCCAAGCCGATCGGCCAATCCGCGCAACAGTGGCACGCGACTGTCGCCAGGCATGCACTGACCGGCGCCATCGCGCTCGGATTGATCCCTGCGGTCTGGCTCGTCTTCGGCATCCCGGAACTGAGCCAGTCCAGCATTACGATCTTTGCCGTCATGCTGGTGCCGGCAGCGGCGCTTGCTGACGGGGTGCTGAGCCCGGTGTCGTCGCGGGTGATGCAAAGGCTGATCGGCTGCCTTGCCGGCGGCTTCCTCGGCGGCGCGATCCTGCTGCTGAGCCAGCATTCGCCTATCGTCATGACCATCGGCCTCGTGCTCGGCATCGTCATCGGCCGCCATATCGAAAACGGGCCGCCGTCGATGAGCTATGCGGGCCTGCAATTCGTACTCGCCTTTGTTGTGGTGCTGGTGCCCGACAATTACGCCAATGCGGCGCTGCAGCCCGGCTATGAGCGGCTGCTCGGCATTCTGTTCGGCATGGTGCTGCTTGAGCCGGTGGTTCTGACGGCGCATCTGATCGCGCGTTACGGGCGCCGAAAACCGGCCAAGTCATAGCGTTTTCGCGCGTGCAGAATCGCGGCGCCAAAACCACCGTTTGACGGCTTGAAAATCGCAGCAAAAACTCCATCCATTCAATAACTTGCGGCGCATGACTTTGCGCTAGGCTCGGTGCCGGATTCGTGGCACAAATAGCGCCCATCAGGCGACGTTTTCGGCGCTGATTCGGCACCATCTTCGAAGGCATTTCATGACTGAACCAGCCCGGCAGCCCATCGCCGAAACCGAGCACGTCGTTCCCGCCGAATATGGCGCGGAATCGATCCGGGTCCTGAAGGGGCTCGATGCCGTCCGCAAGCGGCCGGGCATGTATATCGGCGACACCGATGACGGTTCCGGCCTGCATCACATGGTTTACGAAGTCGTCGATAACGCGATCGACGAGGCACTCGCGGGCCATGCGTCTGCCGTCGAGGTCGTGCTCAATGCCGATGGTTCGGTAACGGTGCGCGACGACGGTCGCGGCATTCCCGTCGACATCCACAAGGGTGAAGGCATTTCGGCGGCCGAGGTCATCATGACCCAGCTGCATGCCGGCGGAAAATTCGACCAGAATTCCTACAAGGTGTCGGGTGGCCTGCACGGCGTCGGTGTGTCCGTCGTGAACGCGCTGTCGAGCAAGCTGGTGCTGCGCGTCTGGCGCAACGACAAGGAACACATCATCGAATTCGCCCACGGCGAAGCCGTAGCGCCGCTGGCGGTGGTCGGCGAGGCCAATGGCAAGCGCGGCACCGAGGTGACGTTCTATGCCTCGGCCGAGACCTTCACGATGGTGGAGTATGACTTCGCCACACTGGAGCATCGCCTGCGCGAGCTCGCTTTCCTGAATTCCGGCGTCAACATCCTGCTCTCCGATCTCCGCCATCCCGAGGAGAAGCACGAGCGGATGATGTATGAGGGCGGCGTCGAGGAATTCGTCAAATATCTCGACCGTAACAAGAAGGCGATGGTGCCCGCCCCGATCGTGATGCGATCCGAGCAGAACGGCATCAGTGTCGAAGTCGCCATGTGGTGGAACGACAGCTACCACGAAAACGTGCTGTGCTTCACCAACAACATCCCGCAGCGCGACGGCGGCACGCATCTGGCCGGCTTCCGCGGCGCGTTGACGCGTCAGGTCAACGGTTATGCCGAGAGCATCGCCAAGAAAGAGAAAATCTCGCTGACCGGTGACGACTGCCGCGAAGGCCTCACGGCGGTGCTGTCGGTGAAGGTGCCGGATCCGAAATTCTCGTCGCAGACCAAGGACAAGCTGGTGTCCTCGGAAGTGCGTCCGGTGGTCGAGAACGGCATCAACGAAGCACTCGCCGCATGGTTCGAGGAGCATCCGACCGAGGCCAAGACGATCGTCAACAAGGTAATTGAGGCCGGCGCCGCCCGCGAAGCCGCGCGCAAGGCGCGCGAGCTGACACGGCGCAAGGGGGCGCTCGATATCGCCTCTCTGCCCGGCAAGCTCGCCGACTGTCAGGAGCGCGATCCTGCCAAATCCGAACTGTTCATCGTCGAGGGTGACTCGGCAGGCGGCTCGGCCAAGCAGGGGCGTAACCGCGAATTCCAGGCCGTGCTGCCGCTGCGCGGCAAGATCCTCAACGTCGAGCGCGCGCGCTTCGACAAGATGCTGTCGTCCGAGCAGATCGGCACGCTGATCACCGCGCTCGGCACCGGCATCGGCCGCGACGATTTCGATCTGTCGAAGCTCCGCTACCACAAGATTATCTTGATGACGGACGCTGACGTCGACGGTGCGCATATCCGTACGCTGCTGCTGACCTTCTTCTTCCGCCAGATGCCGACGCTGATCGAGGGCGGCTATCTCTATATCGCGCAGCCGCCGCTCTATAAGGTGACGCGCGGCAAGTCCGAGCAGTATTTGAAGGACGAGCGGGCTCTGGAAGACTATCTGATCGAGACCGGCCTCGACGACTGCCTGTTCCGCATGGCCTCGGGCGAGGAACGCACCGGCCGCGACCTGCTGACACTGGTGGAAGATGCACGTGTCATCCGCACCACGCTGAACAATCTGCATTCGCGCTACAACCGCACGGTGGTCGAGCAGGCTGCGATCGCCGGCGTGCTGAATGTCGAGGTGACGCGCGACCTCACCAAAGCAAACGAGGCGGCAACCTATATCGCGCATCGTCTCGATGCTTTGGCCGACGAGGTCGAGCGCGGCTGGACCGGCACTTTCCGCGAAGGCGAAGGCTTCTTCTTCGAGCGTACCATTCGCGGCGTGAAGGACGTTGCCTTCCTCGACGACGCGCTGCTCGGCTCCGCCGATGCGCGCAAGCTGGAGGAATATGCGCAGCGCCTGCAAGAGGCCTATCCGAAATCCGGCACTTTGCGCCGCAAGGATGCGGAATTCATCATCCACGGCCCCGTCTCGCTGTTCGAGGCGGTCACCGATGCCGGCCGCAAGGGCGTGGCGCTGCAGCGCTACAAAGGTCTCGGCGAGATGAATCCGGGCCAGCTGTGGGAGACCACGCTCGACAACAATGTGCGCTCGCTGCTGCAGGTGAAGGTCAAGGAAGTCGACGAGGCCGACGACATCTTCACCAAGCTGATGGGCGACGTGGTGGAGCCCCGCCGCGAATTCATCCAGGACAATTCGCTCAGTGCAAATGTGGACGTGTAAACGGAACGCGACGCTCTGATGATGTCAAAACGCCCGCTTCATCGATGATGAAGCGGGCGTTTTTGTTTTTGCGTTCGCCGATTGTAGTTAGTTCGGGATCTTCGCCTTGGCCTTGGTCACGATGCTCTCCATTCGCGCCGACTCCTTGCCGATGAACGCGCCGAACTCTTCCGGCTTGTCGGCGATCACAGTCAGGCCGAGACCTTCAAGGCGTGACTTGACGGTGGGGTCGTTCAACGCGTCCACGATGGCCTTGTTGAGCTTCTCGACCACGTCCTTCGGGGTCGCGGCGGGAGCGACAAAGCCATACCAGATGCCGGCGAGAAGATCGGGCGCACCGGCTTCCGTCGAAGACGGCACGTTCGGCAATTCCTTCTTGCGCTCGGGCGCGGTGACAACGATCGGCTTCAAGGTGCCGCTTTGTGCCTGCTGGACGACATTCGAGAAATTGTCGCAGATCATGTTGACGCGGCCGCCGAGCACATCCTGGATCGCCGGCGCCGGCCCTTGATACGGGATATGCGTGATATCGATGCCTTCGAGAACTTTCAGCGTTTCGCCGCAGAGATGGCTGGTGCTGCCATTGCCGGCTGACGCAAAGGTCAGCTTGCCCGGCTCCGCTTTCGCCAGTGCCACCAGTTCCTTCAGATTGCTGGCCTTCACCGCGGGATCGACAACGATCATGTTCGGCGTCGAGGCCGCATTGGCGATCGGCGTGAAATCCTTGGCGGGATTGTAGACGGGCTTCTCATAGATCCACTGATTGATCGCGAGCACACCCGTCGTGCCGAGCAGAATCGTATAGCCATCCGGCGGCGCCGAGGCCACCCGAACCGCACCGATGGTGCCATTGGCGCCGCCACGATTTTCGATGATGACCGGGACGCCATTCAGCGACTTGGAGATCAGCGGCCCAAGCAGCCGCGGAATCGAGTCGCTGGTGCTTCCAGCGGGAAACGGCACTACGATCGTGATTGCCTTTTCGGGAAAGCCGGACGCTTGCGCGCCGGCAACCGCGAGAGACAGCGGCGACAGGAGCGCCGCCGCAACGAATGTCGTCAACTTCATCGATAAATCCTTAGCTTCGTGTTCTGAACATTTTGCATGAGGTTTGAGAACCACAACCTCGGCGCCTTCCCTCACGCAACTCTTGTCCAGTCGACGGTCACGCGCCGTCGATTAACGCGTCAGAAACAGCAGGCGATTACTCGGGCGCACCGACATGCAGAGCGGCGGCGCGATCGAGCGAGTCGAGCATGGCGATCCGACGCAGCAACGCACGCCCTTTCTCCGGATCGGCAGCCGCAGCACGAATATCGTCGCGGAAGCGGGCGCGATCGGCCTCGTCCTTCGCTTCGAGATTCTTCTTGTTGCGGATGGTGTCTCCCTGGATCGCCTGCATCGTCACCGTGCGGCGCTGCAGATCGTAATCAGCGAGGATGCTCTCGTCATCCTTGCCGTTGATCACCGCGCCGAGCTTCGATGTCAAGTTCAGCGCATCGTGAATTCCGCCATTCATGCCCATGCCGCCGAGCGGGTTGTTGATGTGCGCGGCATCGCCAGCGAGGAAGGAACGCCCCTTCTGGAAGTTGCCGGCGACGCGCTGATGCACGCGATAGAGCGTGGTGTGGGTGATCGGCGCTTCCATATCGGCGGGAACGACGCGCCGGATCGACGATGTCACATAAGCTTCAGACAGAGCTTCTTCGTCTGACATCTCGGCAGGCACCGGCATCATCACGCGCCATGCGCCGATGATGCGCAGCAGGAAGTACCAACGCTCGGGATCGGCGACATAGCTGACCGACGAAACGCCCGGGCGCAGCGCCGTGAAATCCACCGGCGTGGTCATCACCAGGAAGCGTTCCGGCCAGGTGAAGCCTTCGAACTCGATATTCTGGCTGCGGCGGACCGCGCTGTTGGCGCCATCGGCACCGATCAGCCAATCGCAGTCATAGCTCTTGTTCTCGCCACCAACCGTGACCGAGAGCGTCACAGTGTCGCTGGCCTGCGTCGCGGAGTTCACTTCACAGCCGAACACGATCGTGAAGAGCGGATGATCCTTCAGCACATCGAGAACGATGCGCGTGAGTTTGAACTGCTCGGCCTGCAGACGGAACGGATGCCGCACCAGATCGGAGATCGCCCCGAAATCGAAAGTGCCAAGCACGCCATCGGCGGAGGAGGAATACTGCACGGTCGGCGCCTTCAGGCCCTGCGCGATGAGTTCCTTGGCGAAGCCGAGATCGTCGAGCATGTCGAGCGTCGGCGGATGGAAGGTCGATGCACGCGACTCGGCGCTCAGCGCGTCGTTCTTTTCCAGCACGAGAACCGGAATGTTCTGCCGCGCGAGATCCGCGGCGGCGATCATGCCGACCGGCCCTGCACCTGCGATGATGACCGGGTATCTTGTCGTGCTCATACGTCCACACCTCTATTCGCAATCGGATGACAGCGCCTCGGCGCGGTCAGATCGGTCAGCCAGATGGTGGAGAAAGGTCCGCCACATCGCTGACTTTCATCATGTGCGGAAGCTAGATGCCTTGCGCTTGGGCACGCAAACAATTTAATCTGCGGACATCTTGCGTTTTTGGAATGAACTATGCGCCGCAGAATTCCAAGCCTCGGCGCGCTGATGGCCTTCAGCGCAGCCGCCAAACATCTCAGCGTTACCCGTGCCGCCAGTGAACTGGCGCTGACTGAGAGCGCAGTGTCGCGCCAGATCGCACAACTGGAGACCCAGCTCGGTGTCAAACTTTTCCATCGCATCAAGAAGCGCATCACACTGACCCGCGCGGGCGCCGCTTACAGCACCCGCGTCGCGCAAACGATCGAACGCATCGAACGCGACGCCCTGGAAATCATGGGCTATGAGGCCGATGGCATGGTGCTCGATGTAGCTGCGCTTCCCACCGTCGGCACCCAGTGGCTGATCCCGCGCCTGCCGGATTTCTATGCGCGCCATCCGGGCATTGCCGTCAATGTGAGTGCGCGCAACACGCGCTTCTTCTTCAGCGAAACCGCGCTCGACGGCGCACTCTATTTCGGCCAGCCCGACTGGCCCGGCACGCAGGCCGACTATCTGTTCGACGAGGAACTGCTGCCAGTCGGCTCACCCACACTAATCGGCAAGCGCGGCGAGGTGCCGCCGCACGAGGTCGCCGAATTGCGGCTGCTACATCTGGTCACACGCCCTGATGCCTGGCGCCGCTGGTTCGATGCGGCGGATCTCGAAGGCACCAATGTGATCCGCGGTCCGCGCTTCGATATTCAATCGACCTTGATCAGTGCGGCCAGTTCCGGCCTCGGTGTCGCCCTGCTTCCTGAGTTTTTGATCTCCGACCAGCTGAGATCCGGCAAACTCAGGAAATTGTCGAAACTGACACTGAAGAGTGCGGGTTCGTATTATTTCGCCTACCCGGAAGAGAAAGCCGAAAACCCCTTGCTGCAGGCTTTCCGCGCATGGTTGCGGACACAAGCGGGATCGTCGACATAACCACCGGGACGCGATCTGCGCGGCGCTCAGGTCGTCTCTTCCGCATAAGGCGCGAGCACATCGACAAGATCGCGGCCACGAGCCGGGCTCGGCTCCACAAGTGCACGGCTCGCGACGTCGCCAAGATGCGAATGCATCAGCGCCATCGCCTTGTCGACATCGCCATCCTGCAACGCGTCGATAATCGCAATGTGCTCGTTGATGCCGCATTCAGATGAATGCGGGCGACTGAACAGCGACAGCGTGAGGCAGCAGCGATAGGCGATCTCGCTGACATAGCGGACAAGCACCGGACTATTCGTCATCGACGCCAGAAGGATGTGAAACTCGGTGGCGAGGCGGATCGAGACGGCATTCGGCCCGTCATGCGCCTCCTGCTCGGCCGCCACATGCGCCTTGAGACGCCCGATCTGGGCGGGCTTCAATTTGCCCGCGAGCTTGCGCACGATCAGGCGCTCGAGCTCCATGCGGATATCGAAAATGTCCCGCGCATCCTGCCAGCTCGGCGTAACGACCACGGCGATGCGATTGCGGCGGAGTTCGACGAGACCTTCAGAGGCGAGCTGCCCGAGCGCGTGGCGCGCAATGGTCCGGCTGACGCCAAACCGCTCCCCGAGGGAGTCTTCGGGCAGCTTGGCGCCAGGCTCCAGCGCCTGCTCGATAATCGCGCGCCGGAGGGCGCGGCAGATCATCCCGACCTTGTCTTTTGGATTCGGCGTTTCTGGCATTCTGTCGAACCTGTAGCATCCAAAGCATACAAGCGCCTGCGCGAAGTGCATGCACTTTGAGGGGCGCCTGCCCAATGATTTTGCACCGGACGGCAGCCGGCCGCAATTTGAGGAGGATTCGCCCCGGACTCAAGTGGCACCCCAATTGCATACACTTATCGTCATGATCAGTATGCAAGAACCCGAGGCTACGGCCCAGAGCACGCCCCGCGCGCCGACCGCCATCGAGCTGTCGCGGACATCGGTGACTTTCGGCCGCGGTGCCAGCGCGACGCCGGCGCTGTCCGAGACCAATCTTATCATTCCCGATGGCGAGTTCCTCGCCCTTGTCGGCCCCTCCGGCTGCGGCAAGTCGACCATCCTCAAGCTCGTCAGCAATCTCATTCGCCCGACCACCGGCGTCGTTATTGTCGGCGGCCGCGAGGTGGCGGCCAAGGCGCTGCGCATCGGCATGGCGTTCCAGAATCCGACCATGCTGCCCTGGTTGACCATCGAGCAGAACATCATGCTGCCGCTGAAGATCGTCCAGCCATTCCGGGCTGAATACCGGCAGAAGCGCAAGACCGAGTTTCGCGACAAGGCCCATGCATTGCTGGCGCAAGTCGGCCTCAAGGATTTTGGCAAGAAATATCCGTGGCAACTCTCCGGCGGCATGCTGCAGCGAGCCAATCTATGCCGCGCACTGATCCACGAACCGCGCATGCTGCTGCTCGACGAACCCTTTGGCGCGCTCGACCAATTCACCAAGGAAGAACTGTGGTCGATCCTGCAGGGCCTGTGGCTGCAACATAAGCCCACCGTCCTGCTGGTGACGCACGACCTGCGCGAAGCCGGCTTCCTGGCCAGCCGCATCTGCGTGATGAGCGCGCGGCCGGGTCGGATTCTTGACGACAGTCCGGTGGATTTCCCGCGCCCACGCACGATCCCGATGACCTTCGAACCGGATTTCGTCGCGCTGAACCAGCGTCTGCGCGATCTCATCGTCAATGCACGCAGCAGCGCACCATCACCGCAGGAGGCATAAATGAACCTCGGCCTCCGTCAGAAGCTTTGGTCGTTCGGGCTGATCGTCGCTTTCTTCGTGGGATGGCAACTGTTCTGCATCCTCTCGGGCATGTCCGACCTCATCTTGCCGCGCCCCACGGACGTTCTCGCGACACTGATCGCGCGCTTCCCAGTGCTGTGGCCGCATATCGTGCAGACATTGCTCACCACCATGACCGGCTTCGCGCTTGGTGTCGGCCTCGGCGTGGTGCTCGGCGCGATCATCGGTATATCGAAAGTCGCTTACGACACCGCATATCCGCTGCTGGTCGGCTTCTCATCGATCCCGAAGGTCGCCGTGGTGCCGATCTTCGTGCTGTGGTTCGGTTCAGGCTCGGTTCCGGCTATCCTCACGGCGCTGTCGATCTGCTTCTTCCCGATCGTGGTGAATATCGCGACCGGCCTCGCCACCACCGAACCCGAACTGGAAGATGTGTTGAAGGCGCTCGGCGCCAGCAAGCTGGACATCCTTTGGAATGTCGGTCTGCCGCGCACGATGCCGTTCTTCTTTGCCTCGCTGAAGGTCGCCGTGAGCTACGCCTTTGTCGGCGCCGTACTGGCGGAGACTGTCGCGTCCAATCGCGGCATCGGGAACGTCATGATGAGCGCGTCCTCGAACTTCAACGTTCCGCTCGTCTTCGCATGTCTGTTCATTCTCGCGATCCTCGGTGTCGCGCTCTACGTCATTTTCTCTCTGATCGAAGCGCGCGTGACCGGCTGGGCCACGCGCAAGAACGACCTCGTCGCGACCTAATCAACCTATCAACAAGGAGATCGTCATGTTGAAGAGATTAACTGCCTTCGCCTTCTCGAGCGTTCTGCTGGTCAGCGCTGCATCCGCGCAGGAAACGACCATCAAGTTCACACTCGGCTGGAAGACCCAAGGCAGCGATGCCGCCTTCTTCTACGCGAAGGATAAAGGCTACTTCAAAGAAGAAGGCTTGAACGTCGTCATCGATCAGGGCGAAGGTTCAGGCGCCACCGTCACGCGCATCATGTCCGGTGCCTGGGATGCCGGCTTCGGCGATGTCAACGCCATCATCCAGAACTCATCGACACGACCGCAGGACGCGCCCGTCATGGTTTACATGATGTGGAACCAGCCGCCCTTCTCGATCGTCACCAAGAATTCCAGCGGTATCAAATCCATCAAGGATTTCGAGGGCCGCACGCTCGGCGGCGCGCAGGGCACGCCGACCACGCGCCTGCTGCCGGTGTTCATCCAGAAAAACGGCCTCGCCGCCGACAAGATCAAGGTGTCGAACATGGCGCCGAACCTGCAGGAGCCGATGCTGATCAAGGGCGATATCGATGCGGCGCTGGTGTTCAACATTACCAGCTACTTCAACCTGGTGCTGAACCGTCAGGACCCCGACAAGGACTTCAAGTGGTTTTCGTTCGGTGAATTCGGCCTCGATCTCTATTCGAACGGCGTGATGGTCTCGCAAAAGCTGCTGAAGGAAAATCCGAAGGCAGTGGCAGGCCTCGTACGCGCCATCAACAAGGCGAATATCGCCACTGCGAAGGATCAGAACGCGGCCATGAAGTCGGTCATCGCGTTCGACAATCTGGTCGACGTGCCGGTCGAGAAGCGTCGCATGCAGTTCGCCTTCGAGAAGCTGATGGTTTCGCCCGAAATGAAGGAAATCGGCGTTGGCGACATCAAGGACGACCGCATGGCCCGCGCCATCGGCATGGTGGTGGAAGGCTACGGCCTCGGCCGCGCTCCGACGCCGAAGGAAATCTTCTCGCGCGACTTCCTGCCGCCGCGCGCCGAGCGCGAGCTGGTCTACACGGCGAATTGATCCCGGTCATGACGAAGGTCTTGTCTGCGGCTCATGTCTTTACCGGCACCGAACGAGACCTCGTGCCTCAGGCCAGCATCACTTATGCAGATGGCCTGATCACGGAGGTTTCGACCGGCGCCGTGACATCGCCGCAGACGAACCACCTTGTTATTCCCGCACTGGTCAATGCGCATGACCATGCGCGGCCCTCCATGACCTCCTTCGGAGCCTCGGGCATGCCGTTGGAGTCGTGGATCTTGCGTTCGGCCTTCGGCACGCCGCCAGACGCTTATCTTGCTGCAGCGGTCTCGCTGGCCCGTTCGGCGCGTGCCGGCTGCGGCAGCGCGATGATCCATTACACGCGTCCAAGCGGCAGACTTCCCATCGTCGATGAGGCGATCGCAATTGGAAGAGCGGCAGGCGATGTCGGCATCCGACTCGCTTTCGCATTGGCGGTACGCGACCAGAATCCGTTGATCTATGGTGACAGCGGCGATGTTTTGTCGGCTTTATCGGACGATGATCGCAGCACGATCCAGGATCTGTTCATCCGTCCGAGCCCTTCACCGGCCGAGTACCTTGAACGCGTCGACGCGATCCATGCGGCCATCGCCGGGCCGATGATCGATGTCCAATACGGACCCGCAGGTGTGCAGTGGTGCTCACCCGCCTTGCTCGAAGCGATTGCAGAGCGCTCGGCCGCCACCGGGCGCCGCGTGCATATGCATCTGCTCGAGACCATCTATCAACGACAATGGGCAGACCGCGCTTTCCCCGACGGCGTGGTACGCTTCCTCAAGGATATTGGCCTGCTATCGAACCGGCTTACCATCGCCCATTGCATCCATGCGCGACCGGACGAGCTCGACATGATCGCCGAATCCGGCGCGACCATCGTCACGAATTTCAGCTCGAACCTGCACCTGCATTCCGGCTTTGCACCGATCGCGGACGCGCATCGCCGTGGCTGCAGGATCACGGTCGGCATCGATGGCGTTGCGCTCGACGAGGACGACGATGCAATTCGCGAGATCCGCCTCGTGCAGATGGCCCATGGCGGCCTCGGTTTCGAGCGGACGTGGAGCCGCTCGGAGTTTCTGTCGCTCGCGACGCGCAACGGCCGGAGATCCATCGGCGCGCCCGGCGCGGGCGCGCTCGCGGCCGGAGAAGCCGCGGATTTCGTCCTGCTCGATATCGGCCAGCTCGATCGTGACGCGATCATGCCTGTCGATCCGATCGACATGCTGTTCTCGCGTGGCAACAGCAACTGCGTACGCGAGGTCGTCGTCGATGGCCGCACAATATACCGCGACGGAAAGCTGGTTGGCATCGATCTCGATGCACTGGAGACTGAAATCCGCGGGCTATATCGAGCGAGTGTCCCGCAGTTCAAGGCGCTGGAGCGCGCCTGGAAGCCGCTCGAAGGCGCGCTCGCAAACTGGTTCAAGCACCAGGGCTGCTGCTGATCACGCGAGACTGGAAACGCCTCAATTCACCTGACGCTTCTCGAGCTTCCTTGCCAGTGTCCGACGGTGCATGCCAAGTCGGCGAGCCGTTTCGGAAATATTGAAGTCGCTCTCCACCAGCGTTTGATGAATGCGCTCCCATTCCAGGGTCTTGATGGAGGTCGGTCGCTCGGTGAGCGCCACCTGCGTATCGCCGGCAGCTTTCTGGAAAGCCTCCTCGATGTCGTCGGTATTCGACGGCTTGGCCAGATAGTGGCACGCACCGAGCTTGATAGCTTCTACCGCGGTCGCAATGCTGGCATAGCCGGTGAGAACGACGATCAGCATATCCTCGCTCAGCGCATGCAATGCCTCGACGCAGGCCAGACCAGAGGCGCCGGCCAGTTTGAGATCGACGACCGCATAGCCCGGCACTTTGTCGCCGAGCACTTCGGTGAGCGTCTCGAAACCTTCGGCATGCAGCACAGTGTAGCCACGGCGCTCGAAGGAGCGTTTGAGGGTACGGGCAAAGCCCTCATCGTCCTCGACGATGATCAAGAGACGTTCATCGGACATGTCTGTGCGCTCCTATCGCCAGGGCAGACAGCGGCAAGGATAGCGTCACCACGGCGCCACCGACAGGCCGATTATCGGCCACCACCGAACCGCCCAGCTTGCGGACGGCATTGACCACCAGGAACAGGCCGAGCCCGCGGCCAGGCCGGCCCTTGCTCGAATTGTACGGCTTGCCGAGATTCGCCAGCATTTCCTGCGCAAAACCGGGGCCCATATCGCTGACTTTCAACACCAGGGTATCCCCCTCGCGCTCAAGGGCGAGACGGATCCACAGCGGCGAAACTTCATTGGCATTGTCGAGCACATTGAAGATCATCTGCTTCAGTGCCGAGTCGGAAACGATCGGCATGTCCTCGCCAAAGCGATTCTCATAAACCAGCGTGCCGCTCGACCGCGCACTGCGCCAGTCCTCGACGAGCTCGCCGAAGAAATCGTTCACCGAGGTAACCACAGGCGCCTCACCGCGCATGTCTCCGGCTGACATCAGGATGCCGGTGACGATCGACTTGCAACGTTGCACATCGGCCTGCATCTCTGCGATTTCGTCCATCAGCTCGGGATTGCTGGCGAGCGCCGGCATGCGCCGCCAGTCGCTGAGGATCACGGAGAGCGACGCCAGCGGCGTACCAAGCTCATGCGCGGCACCGGACGCGAGCAGGCCCATGCGGACGATATGATCCTCCTCGGCGGCCTGCTGGCGCAGCGCAGCGAGACCATTGTCACGGTCGCGCAGATTGCGGGCGATGCGCGTCATGAACACGACGATCAACGCCGCGTCGAGCACGAAACAGATCAACGTACCCCAGATATGGAGCTGAAACAGATAGTCGGCCATCGCGGGCGGCAGTGCGAGCGGGCGATGAAATACGATCAACCCGACGAAGCAGAGGCAGGTGACGACGACGATCACCCAGGTGGAGCGCGTGTTGAGCAGCATCGCGCCCAGCGTCACCTGCAACAGATACAGCGATACGAAGGGATTTGTGGCGCCACCGCTCAGATAGAGCTGCGCTGTCAGTGCGGCAACGTCGAGCAATAGCAACATGAGCAGCTCGCGGTCGCGCGCGTCGGTCTGCTTGCGCAGCCATTCCTGGCTGATGACATTGAGGAAGATCGAACCGCACAGCACCGAGACCATCGGCATCAGCGGCAACTCGACGCCCATTACGAAATGGACGAAGCCGATGGTGAGAACCTGGCCGACCACGGCGATCCAGCGTAGCTGGATCAGCAGGTTGATGTTCTTGACGTTGGTGGTTTCGTCGAGCGGTAGGGAGACGCGCGAGATCCCGGCTGCACGAGCGACGCGCGAAACGGCATCCGGGCCGACGCCTGCTCCACCAGATCCTACTGTGCTGCTCGAGAGACCCTGCATCTCGCACCATCATGCGCGACACGCGCGGCCGTGGACCGGCCGACGTGACATCCGTCATGTCATACGCGAGATGGTGATTTTTTCCGAATCTTCCACTCGTCACGCCCGACATAGAAGACGCCGGCGGCCAGCATCAGCGCGAGACCGAACCAGGTCAGGGCATAAACTGCATGATTGTTCGGAAACGAGACGACCGTCAGGCCGCCATGAGGCTGGCCGGGGGCATCCAGGGACTTGTCCGCATCGATGAAGTAAGGGGCCACTTTACCGAGCTGCTGGCTTTCGGCAATCGCCGCGACGTCCCGCGAAAACCAGCGTCCGCCTGCGGGATCGTTGCTACGCAAGAAGCCGCCCTTGGGCTCGGTGATGCGGAGAAGGCCGGTGACGGTCACCGGCGATGCCGGGGGGGCAAAAGCGCCCGCCTTGCGCTCGTCCGGGCTGATAAAACCGCGATTGACGAGAACGGTAAAACCGGCATCGGCACGCAGCGGGGTCAGAACCCAGAAGCCGGCACCGAGATCGGAGACCGCCTGCACCAGCACGTCCTTGCCGGGCGCGAAGCTCCCGGTGACGCTAACGCGGCGATATTCATCGTCGCTGCGGGAAATGGCCAGCCACGCCGCGGACCCGGGTGCAGCATCGGGTGCGGCGTGGCTGCGCTGATCGACACGTGCGATCAGATCCAGTTTCCAGGCGCGGCGCTCGACCTGCCAAATACCGAGCGCCGTAAAGCCTGCAATACCTAAGATGGCGAGAACCGCCAGGACCGAGAGCGTGACCGTGCTGCGCGGGGCGCAGTCGGGATCGCTCATCAGGGCATATTCCTCATGTCGTGGACGGGCATCATGTTGACGTTGAGATGGTACATCACCCAGAGCGAGCCTGATAGCGCGATGACCACAACGATCACAGTGAAGATCAGCGCCATCATGGTCCAGCCGCCATCCGACGTGGCGTTCATGTGCAGGAAGTAGACCATGTGAACCACGATCTGCACCATGGCCATGGCCACAATGATCGCGATGGTCCAGTTCTTGTTCTCGATCGCACCAGTCATCACCAGATAGAACGGGATGGCGGTGAGAATGACCGAGAGGATGAAGCCGGTCATATAGGACTTGAACGAGCCGTGATCGCGGCCGTCGTCGTGGCCATGCGCGTGATCGTCGCCAGCGTGTGCGTTAGCGTTCATCGCACGACTCCCATCAGATAGACGAAGGTGAAGACGCCGATCCAGACGACGTCGAGGAAGTGCCAGAACATGCTGAGGCACATCAGGCGGCGTTGATTGGCCTCGATGAGGCCGAACTTCGCCACCTGCACCATCAGAACCACCAGCCAGATGATGCCGAAGGTGACGTGCAGACCGTGGGTGCCGACCAGGGTGAAGAAGGACGACAGGAAGGCACTGCGCCACCAGCCCGCACCTTCATGGATCATGTGGTGGAACTCGTAGAGTTCAATGGACAGGAAGGCGAGACCGAACAGGCCGGTGATGGCCAGCCACATCTGGGTCGAGCCGACCTTGCCCTTCTGCATCTCCAGCATGGCGAAGCCATAGGTGATGGAAGAGAACAGCAGCATCGCGGTGTTGAGCGCGACCAGCTTGAGGTCGAACAGATCCTTCGGGCCGGGGCCCGCGGCATAGCTGGTGCCGAGTACGCCGAACGTCGCGAACAGCATCGCGAAGATCAGGCAGTCGCTCATCAGATAGAGCCAGAAGCCGAGCATGGTGCTCTGGCCGGGCGGATGATCGTGCTCGTCGGCGACGTAGAAGACCGGCGCCTCGCCGTTCAGGGTTTGGGTCGGTGCGTTCATGATGCGGCCTGTGCTGCCAGGAGCTTGGTACGTTCGGCTTCCGTGCTGATGACCTGATCCATCGGAATGTGGAAGTCACGCTTGTAGTTGAACGTGTGATAGATGGCGCCGGCAATGAGCGCGACGAAGCACACTGCTGCGAGCAGCCACATGTACCAGATCAGCGCGAAACCGAGTGCGGTGGCGAAGGCCGAGAGAATAATGCCCGCGCCGGTGTTCTTCGGCATGTGGATCGGCTTGAAGCCTAGCAGCGGACGCTGATAACCCCGGCTCTTCATGTCGTACCAGGCATCGTTGTCGTGCACGACCGGCGTAAAGGCGAAGTTGTAATCCGGCGGCGGCGACGAGGTCGCCCATTCCAGCGTACGGCCATTCCACGGATCTCCAGTGTGGTCGGCCAGCTCCTTGCGCTTCCAGATGCTGACGGCGATCTGCAGCAACAGGGCACCGATGCCGGCTGCGATCATCGCAGCACCAATGCCTGCGATGATGAACCAGATCTGCAGCGATGGATCGTCGAATACGCGCATGCGGCGGGTGACGCCCATGAAGCCGAGAACGTAGAGCGGCGTGAAGGCGACCCAGAAGCCGACCACCCAGAACCAGAACGAAACCTTGCCCCAGAATTCATCGAGCTTGAAGCCGAACGCCTTCGGGAACCAGAAGTTGATCGCCGCAAACACGCCGAACACCACGCCGCCGATGATGACGTTGTGGAAGTGGGCGATCAGGAACAGCGAGTTATGCAGCACGAAGTCGGCCGGCGGAATCGCCAGCATGACGCCGGTCATGCCGCCGATGACGAAGGTCAGCATGAAGGCGACGGTCCACATCATCGGCAGATCGAACCGAATGCGACCGCGATACATCGTGAACAGCCAGTTGAATATCTTCGCACCCGTTGGGATCGAGATGATCATGGTCGTGATTCCGAAGAAGGAATTCACGCTCGCACCCGAGCCCATGGTGAAGAAGTGATGCAGCCAGACGAGATAGGACAGGATCGTGATGACGATCGTGGCGTAGACCATCGAGGTGTAGCCGAACAGCTTCTTGCCCGAGAAGGTCGAGGTCACTTCCGAGAACACGCCGAACAGCGGCAGGATCAGGATGTAGACTTCCGGGTGGCCCCAGATCCAGATCAGGTTCACGTACATCATCGGGTTGCCGCCGAGATCGTTCGTGAAGAAATTGGTGCCTACATAACGATCGAGCGACAGCAGGGCCAGACACGCAGTCAGGACCGGGAAGGACGCGACGATCAGAACGTTGGTGCAGAGCGAGGTCCAGGTGAAGACCGGCATCTTCATCATGGTCATGCCAGGGCAGCGCATCTTCACGATGGTCGCGATCAGATTGATGCCCGATAACGTCGTACCGACACCCGCGACCTGTAGCGCCCATATGTAATAGTCGACGCCGACGTCTGGGCTGTAGCCGATATTCGACAGCGGCGGATAGGCCAGCCAGCCGGTCTTGGCGAATTCACCAACGAACAGCGAGATCATGACGAGGATCGCGCCGCCGGTGGTCATCCAGAACGAGAAATTGTTCAGGAACGGGAACGACACGTCGCGGGCGCCGATCTGCAGGGGCACGATGTAGTTCATCAGGCCGGTGACGAAGGGCATCGCCACGAAGAAGATCATGATCACGCCATGGGCGGTAAAAACCTGATCATAGTGATGCGCATTCAGGTAACCTTCGGAG
>JAEXHR010000130.1 GCA_023449855.1 Pseudomonadota bacterium
GCTTGAGATGAAGCCGACGACGCTGGCGTCGCGGATGAAGGCGCTGGGGATCGAGGCGAAACCGTAGCCCGGATGGAGCGCAGCGCAATCCGGGGACCGGCGCTTCAACACGTCGCCGGTCCCTGCATTACGCTTCGCTCCATGCAGGCTACACGCCTGCGCCCCTACTTCAACCCCGCCTCCACCTTCGCGATGCCCGCCAGCGCGCCCACCTCGTCCTTCTCGCCGCCCGGCGCGCCGGAGACGCCGACGGCGCCGATCACTTCATTCCCCGCCTTGATCGGCACGCCGCCGCCGACGGCCACCACATTCGGGATCTGCTTCAGATAGGCATTGGCCGGATCGGATGTGAGCTTCATGAATTCCAGCGAGGTCTGGCCGCGGGTGCGCGAGGTGTAGGCCTTGAGCCGGCTGAATTCCATCGTATGCGGATTGGTGCCGTCGCCGCGGATCTGCGCGGCCACATTGCCGGCCTTGTCGACGATGGTCACCGAGACCTTGTAGCCATCCTTGGTGCATTGATCGATCGTGCCCTGCATGATGGCCATGGCGAGGCCCATGGAGATGTTCTTCTCCATCTGCGGCGCCTGCGCGAAAGCCGGCATGGCAAGACCAGCGGCCAGGGCGGCCGCGAGTGTCAGTGAACGCATGTGTTTCCCCTCGGGTTTGTTGTTTTGTTGGAAACACTGAGTGTCGCGGTTTCATCCGCGCGCGTCTCGCGAATTCGTTGCTGCGATGCGGCCGTTTGCTCGTGCCGCTTGCAACCTTCGCGAATAGGCATATAATCCCCTCATGGCACATCCCTTCAATCCTCTCTTCAACAACTGGCCCCGCGTCCACGACGCATCGGACGAGCCTGTGCTGCGGCTGCGGGTCCGGCCCGATGTGGACGACGGGCCGCCGCCCGTTCCCGGCCGTCCGAAGGGCTGCAAGCGGCTGCACACCAATGCCACGGTCGCCGCGGCGCGCCGCCTGATCGAGGAAACGACGCTGAGCTACAAGCAGATCGCGGCGCGGACCGGCGCGACCCACAGCACTGTCGGCCGCTGGGCCCGCGAATTCGGCTGGCAGCGCCATCCCTTTGCGGCCCGCGCCACCGACACGGTGCCGACCGCCCGTGCCGGCCGCCGGCTGAAGCTGCGCATGCTGGGCGTGAAGCTGCAGGAGGTGGCCGAGCGCTGCGTCAACGAGCTGTGGACCAGCCCCACGGTGGACTACGACCGGCTGATCAAGGCCATGGAGGCCTTCAAGATGGCGCGCCTGATGGCCATGGGCAGCCGCCGCCCGCGCCGCCATCCCGAGCCCAAGGCGCGCAGCGGCCAGGACTGGCTCGACCGCAACGCCGCCATCGCGAAGGCGCTGAAGGACCTGCGCTGGGGCGGCGTCAATATCGAGCACATCCCCGAGGAAGCGATGGCACTCTTGGAAGAGGCGCACACGCCGCCGGAGGATCATCCGGCGCTGCGGCCGCGCGTAGCGAGAGGGAAGAGAAGGAGAAAGTAAGAAGCAACAAGTTCGACCAACGTGAGATCATATCGTTCAGCGAAGTGAAGTTTTTGCGTTTGATAGCTCAATCAGCCCCTTAGGTTCGGACGCGAACCACGCATAGCTTCCCCAAGCTAACGAATCGACTGTCTTCTTAAATTGCGCACTACTTCGATCGAGATAAGCCGTAACGAACGCAATATGCTCAAGAGGAAAATCCGCTTCGCGTGCGAGCTGTTCGAGCGCTTGCTTGCGGCGTGCATTGATCGGGCCGTCCGATGCGACGACTTCGATAAAGACGAGCATCGGATGCTCCGGCTCGAGATCGACCAGGATCGTATCAGGCAAATTCTTATCCGCCTGAATCACAATGCCGATCGATCTCGCCAATGCATCATCTCGCGATACGACCTTGTTTCCGCTTTCGCTTAAAAAGAGTACTGCGGGCTGCTTCAAAAAGTGCGTAGCAAAGTCCTCAATGACGGCTTTGGTGATATCCGAACTAGGACCCGGTTTCATCCGACGTGTTTCACCGTTCGGGAACGTGACGTTGACGTGTTCGCCCCCTGTCGCAGCTCCCCTACGAATGATCGCAATGCGTGCCAGCGCGCCCTTGGCCAGATACTTCTCTCGCCAGGCCTCAATAGCCGCGATCAACGCATCCCCCGTCAAAACCGGATCGAACAGAGCGGCGAAGGCCGGCTGCAGAGCATAGCGCCCTTTACTTGACGTCGTTGCGAGATCCCCCTTCTCGATCGCAGCCCCGACAACGACGAGACCCTCGCGCAATGTTTCATCACGGATGGGCTCACGCGATGTGTCCGCATACCACTGTTGTCCCGGCGCGCGCCCACCAGGCTTCATTACCATCGTCGCGAAATCCGAGCGGGCCGCGGCATCCGTCGTCACGGCCTGTTCGTCACTCATTCGGTAGACGTGTTTAGGAGCCAACCAGACGTCGGAACCATCAATCGCACCGATATAAAGCGCTGCAAAAACCGTACTGGCTGCCAAGTCACGCGTCAGGAAATTTCGATGAGCCATTCCTTCCGGGAAAATGATCTGTAATCGTTCCTGAATCGTTTCCCAAGGCGTAACTACCGGAAGGCTCATGCACTTGTCTCGTTATACAACATCCGAACGCATGCATCGATAGTCTCGACACATGCGCCAGCGTCGATCAAGGTTTTAAGTCTTCGCATTTGATCCGGCGCCGGAAGTGGAAGCGCCTCCAGTTCAAATGCCGAAACAGCCACACTACCACTAATACAACGAAACGCTTCGTCCACAACAGAACTGTTCATCACAGCTGAAAGTATTGCGGTATCTACCTTTGGGCGCCGCTCCGCACAGTCTGGACGTATCATGTTAAGGTGATTTTCAACGACCACCGCGCCATGCAATTTTATAAAACTGTCCGGCATTTCAGCCGCGATAAGACGTCTTGGCTGCTCCTTGGCAGTCGTACGTTGAACGAGAACGCATGGCACGCTTACCTTCAGCCATTCATCGATTTCAGTGATCTCGAAGAAGGGCTGATGATTACGCTTATTGGCACGATGCACAAAACGGCCAGGTCCAGCGACAGCCTCTGCCCATATGAGTGGATAGGTGTTGCTCCCCGGACGTTCGCGGAGTTGCGACTTGAAGCGATTCCAGACAAGCGGACCTGTTGAAACACGGTATCCCCAATCTGCGAGCCGATGGGGCATCTGGGCCAGACGATTGATCAAGTCCTGATGTTTTGGACGACGCGGCGCCAGCCACGGCGAAGAAGGATCTCCAGGAATCTTGAAATGCCCGGCATGAGTGATCTCCGCAGATGCGTCAGACGAGACCGAAAGATAGTGTACCGCCGTATCGTCAATCGCCTGGTTGCGCTTGTAAGTGGCGAGCAGTGTCTCCTGGAGCACATCCTCGAAGACGCCGCGGCGGGCCTCGATAAAGTCGATGGCGAATGGAGGTGCATCTTGAGCGAGAAGAGACCGAAGAGCTTTGAAATATTCTCCGCCAAGAAAACTCGTAGGTGTGACATACGCAATGACACCAGTAATCTCGGCCCAGCGCATCGCAACATCAGTGAAGACACCGTAGAGGTTCGCGTGACCGTAGAGACTACGAGAAAATCGCCGACGTTGCTCTGGGCTCAGAGGCAATCGCCCATATGGCGGATTACCGATCACAAGATCGAACAAGGCACCATTCGGTTCCTGCGCAAGAGTATCACAAACCTTCACTAACTGAGGCAACTTGGCACCCGTCTGGGCAAGCAAGTCTGCCAAACCGATCTCCAGCCAAGTTTGTGTGAGCCACCCGGCAAAGGGATCAATCTCAAAGCCTTGAAGGCGATTGGTGATTGTCCTCAAACGCTCGGCCGGCGACAAATCCTCCGAGGCAGCAATCATACGCATGGCAACAGGCAACAAAAAAGCCCCACCGCCGCATGCAGGATCGAGGACGCGTGCTGTCCGCCAGTCGATCCCTGCTTCTTCCGCCATGTCTAACAACCGGTCGGTGAGCGCGGGCGGCGTATAATACATGCCCAGCTCACTGCGCGTACCAGCAGGAACAAGGGCCGTGTAAGTCGCACTCAACTGATAGCTAGCTTGTTCGATGCTCAACCGGGCAGCTTCGTCGCCAATCGCTCGTGCCAGATCCAAAACTGTTGAATCCAAGCAGAAACTCAGCGCGATTGCTGGAGCAGAAATTGAGATCGATATATTTGATCGTCGAATATATTCGTCGATCGCTGCCTTGATAAACGCCCAAGCGGCCTGGTGACGCTGACGCTCCGGAACAGTCTGGCTCCACGCGCGCGCCATAATGCGAGCCGACTGCAAATCTGTGACAATCTCTCGCCGCTCAGGAGAGCGACCACGTTTCGGTGAGGGGATGTTTCGGGGGCGGATCATGCGCGCCAACATTGTTGCGTTATAAGCTGGTATCGGATCGACCCTTACAAATCACCGTGTATTTGAATCTTTGCCACAGCTTTACCCGGCTGTTGCTCGTGGCGCCTTCTGCGGAATACGCCGGCAACCACTAACTTGGGCCAGTTCTGCATTTCATTGAGAATTTCACCAGATTTCATGCATAAGCAAAAAAAGAACATAAAGCGAACATCGTTGCAAGTCTAATCTGCGACATTATCGAATCCTAACCGCATGAGCGGAGCGAAATACGGTACCGGCGCTTCGTGACACCCAATCGTCCCCGCGTATCACTCCACGCACGCGGGATACAGGTCTCAGCCAAACAGCTTGTTCAACTCCCCGCCCTTCGCCCCATGCGCAAAGCTCGTAAACGTCCCCTGCCCGGCGATCTCCTGCGCGGCCTGCATGAAGCCGGCCCAGGCCATGCGGGCCAGTGCGCCGCCGACGCTGATGCGGCGGACGCCCAAAGATTCCAGATGCTGCACGGTCACGGTCGGCTGAACGGTGAGCACATTGAGCGGCTTGCCGCCCAGCGCCTTCACCAGCGTGGTGATCTCCTCGTCCGAGGCGACGCCGGGCGCATAGAGGCAATCGGCGCCGGCCTCGGCAAAGGCTGTCAGCCGCGCGGTGGTCTTCTTCAGGTCGCGCTCGCCATGCAGAAAACCTTCGCAGCGCGCCACCAGCATGATGGCTGGATCGACGCCGTCGATGGCGGCGCGGGCGGCCTTGATGCGCTCCACCGCAAGCGTGTCGTCATAGAGCGGCTGGTCGGCGCGGCCGGTGGAATTCTCGATGGACAGGCCGGAGATGCCGCTCGCCGCGGCGCGGGCGACATTCGCGGCGACGCCGGCGGGGTCATCGGCAAAGCCGTTCTCGAAATCGGCATTCACCGGCAGGTCGGTGGCGGCGGAGAGGTCCTTCAGATGGGCGATGACGTCGTCGGCCGTGACCTTGTTGTCGGGGCGGCCGGTGGACCAGGCATAGCCGGCAGAGGTGGAGGCCAGCGCCTTGAAGCCGAGGTGGGCGAGATAACGCGCCGAGCCGACATCCCAGGGATTGGGGAGGACGAAGCAGCCGGAGGCGTGCAGCTTGCGGAAATTGGCGTGCTTCTCGGCGGTGGAGAGGGGCATGAGGCGGGTCTCCCTAAGTCTTATTCGTCATTGCGAGGAGCGTAGCGACGAAGCAATCCAGAGTCACACGAAGAAAGACTGGATTGCTTCGTCGCCAAGAGGCGCCTCGCAATGACGGCTATCTAGGTCGAAGCCCGGATCGCCACCCGTTTCCCGATCAGCCCCGTCCGGGCATCCCGCTGTCCAGCAGCGCCGCCAGACGATCCAGCTCCGGGGCGATGTCGCGCGTCACGTCATCCGCGCGGATTGCGAGCACGCGGTAGCCGCGCTCTTCCAGCCAGGCTTTTCGCGATGCGCGGTCCGCGACGATCACCTCGGTCTCGCCGGGATTCACCAGCTCCACCGCGATGCGCTCCGGAAAGCTGACGAAATCCGGGATGTGGCGGCCGACCGGGGTCTGGCGCTTGAACTGGCCGGCGAAGCGACGGTCGGCGCGCAGATGCTCCCACAGGATCCGCTCGGCATCGGTGGGGTTGCGGCGGAGCATGCGGGCGAGGCCGCGGACGGTGCCGCTCTCATGCTCCTTCGCCTTGCCGCCGTGTTCAGCCAGCAGCGCGCGCAGGCGCGTCGCCTGTTCGCCATCGAGCACGCCACCCTTGGCCGGGCCCTTGCGGCCCTCGGCGATGGCCATCACCACGCCGTGCAGCGTGTGCATGTCCTGCTTGGACGGCTCCATGCGGGTAAAAATGTTGCGCAGGTTCACCAGCATGGTGTCGCGCTTTTCCGGCGGGCGGAGGAATTCCACCTTGTCGAGCTCGGCGACCAGATTGTCGAAGAAGGCCGTCATCTGGTGCTGCGAGGCGCGCTCGGAGCGCTCGGGCATGGCATAAGGCAGCGCGTTGGAGGTCGCCTGCTTGAACCATTCATAGCCGCAGAGCAGCACCGCCTGGGCGAGGTTCAGCGACGAGAAGCCGGGATTGACCGGGAAGGTCATGATCCGGTTGGCCAGCGCCACCTCCTCGTTCTGCAGGCCATAGCGCTCGCGGCCGAACAGGATGCCGGCGGTGGCGCCGGTCTTGATATGGGCGATGGTCTCGGCGGCGGCGGCGTCCGGCGCCATCACCGGCTTGGCCTGGTCATGGGCGCGGGCGGTGGTGGCGTAAAGGAGGGTGCAGTCCGCGACCGCTTCCTCCACCGTGTCGAAGATCTCGACGGCATTGAGGACGTGGTCGGCGCCGGAGGCGGCGCGCTGGGCGTGGACATTGGGCCAGCCGTCGCGCGGCTTGACGAGGCGCAGGCGGGTCAGGCCGAAATTGCCCATGGCGCGCGCGGCGGTGCCGATATTCTCGCCGAGCTGCGGCTCGACCAGAATGACAACGGGGCCAATCAGATCGCTCATGGTCTTGCTGCGATCGGTACCGGAGCCGGTCATGTCTTCACTTTCTGATTCAATGTCTCAAGATCTTGAATCAACCTGCGGAGGACTGGATTCAAGACTTTAACCTGTGTTCGCGCGATGTCTCGCAGGGCGGCTTTTTCCCGAATGATATGAGGAACTTGGCCGGAACCGTGAATCCTTAGGCGGATGCCGCCGGAGGATCGGCGCAAATCGCCGCAGCGGGGCTTATGGGAGGATTGCCGGGAGCGCAAGACGGGGGTTTTCGGCCGTCGTTTGGCATTGTTCTATCACCTTGCATTCCGGCATGAATTTTGGGCCGAAACTGCATAGCGGCTCCGCTTTCACCGGATCATGCACGGTGCTATAGCCCCGGACATCCACCCTCCCGCAACGCGCTAAAGGCCCGAACCACATGGCAAAGATCAAGGTAGCCAACCCGGTCGTCGAACTCGACGGCGACGAGATGACTCGCATCATCTGGCAGTACATCAAGGACAAGCTGATCAACCCGTTCCTTGACGTCAACCTGATGTATTACGACCTCGGGATGGAATACCGCGACAAGACCGACGACCAGGTCACCGTGGATGCGGCCAACGCGATCAAGAAATACGGCGTGGGCGTCAAGTGCGCCACCATCACCCCGGACGAAGCCCGCGTGAAGGAGTTCGGCCTCAAGCAGATGTGGAAGTCGCCGAACGGCACCATCCGCAACATCCTCGGCGGTGTGATCTTCCGCGAGCCGATCATCTGCTCGAACGTGCCGCGTCTCGTCCCCGGCTGGACCAAGCCGATCATCATCGGCCGCCACGCCTTCGGCGACCAGTACCGCGCCACCGACATCAAGTTCCCGGGCAAGGGCACGCTGACGATGAAGTTCGTCGGTGAAGACGGCACCACCATCGAGCGCGAAGTGTTCCAGGCCCCGGGCGCCGGCGTCGCGCTCAGCATGTACAATCTCGACGACTCGATCCGCGACTTCGCCCGCGCCTCGATGAATTACGGCCTGACCCGCAAGGTCCCGGTCTACCTGTCGACCAAGAACACGATCCTCAAGGTCTATGACGGTCGCTTCAAGGACATCTTCCAGGAGATCTACGACAACGAGTTCAAGACAAAGTTCGAAGCCGCCGGCCTCACCTATGAGCACCGCCTGATCGACGACATGGTCGCGGCTGCGATGAAGTGGTCGGGTGGCTATGTCTGGGCCTGTAAGAACTATGACGGCGACGTGCAGTCCGACACGGTTGCGCAGGGCTACGGCTCGCTCGGCTTGATGACCTCGGTGCTGCTGACGCCGGATGGCCAGGTGGTGGAAGCCGAAGCCGCTCACGGCACGGTGACCCGTCACTATCGCGAACACCAGAAGGGCAAGGAAACCTCGACCAACTCGATCGCGTCGATCTTCGCCTGGACCCAGGGCCTCGCCCACCGCGCCAAGCTCGACAACAATGCCGAGCTGGCCAAGTTCGCCAAGACGCTTGAGAAGGTCTGCGTCGACACCGTCGAAGCCGGCTTCATGACCAAGGACCTGGCCCTGCTCGTCGGCGCCGACCAGCGCTGGCTGTCGACCACGGGCTTCCTCGACAAGGTCGCGGAAAACCTGACCAAGGAACTGGCGGCCTGATTTTAGCCGCCAGTTGACTGCATGATCGGAGAGTCCGGGTCGCCCATGGCACCCGGGCTTTCTTTTTGCGACGACGCTTTTCGAGGTGAGTGATGACGGCACCAAATCCGACCGACGGCCACGACGATCCCTATCTCTGGCTCGAAGAGATCGAGGGCGAAAAGGCGGTCGGCTGGGTCGAGGCGCAGAACGCCCGTACTGACGGCTTTCTGGTCGATGACAGCTATCAGCGCGACTTCGATGCCGTGCTCAAAATCCTCGACGCCGACGACCGCATCCCCTTCGTCGGCAAGTCCGGCGACTTTCTCTACAATTTCTGGAAGGACGCGCAGCATCCGCGCGGGCTGTGGCGGCGAACCACGCTGGAGAGCTATCGGAAAGACATTCCCGACTGGGACGTGCTGCTCGACATCGACGCGCTTAATGCGGCCGAAGGCGTGTCGTGGGCGTTTGCCGGCGCGGCGCGCTCGCCGGACAAGACGCGGGCATTGGTCAGCCTGTCCTTCAACGGCACGGATGCGATCGAGGTGCGCGAGTTCGATATCGCGACCAAAAGCTTTGTTGCCGGTGGCTTCGTGATCCCGAAGGCCAAGACCCAGGTGGCGTGGGTCGACAACGACACGCTGCTGGTCGGCAGCGCGCAGACGCCGGAGGACAGCACTGAGGCCGGCTATACGCGCACCGTCCGGCGCTGGACGCGCGGCACGCCGCTGACAGCCGCCGAAACCGTGTTCGAGGTGGAGAAACAGGACGTCGCGGCCTGGTTCGGCGTCAATCGCCGGCCCGGCCACGAAGGCCTGATGTTCTGGCGCGCGCTGGATTTCACGCGCTCGCAGATATTCGTCGAGCGCAAGCACGGCCCGCATGCGGGCAAGCGTTTGCGGCTGGAATTGCCCGAGGAAGTCAGCGTCGGCGCCGAAGCCGAGGACCTGCTGATCAGCCCGAAGCAGGACTGGACGGTGGGCGAAGCGACGGTCCCCGCCGGTGCCCTCGCCGTCATCGACCTCGATCGCTTTCTGTCCGGCGCACGCGATGTCGAAATCGTGTTCGCGCCGACATCGACGCGCGCACTGCAGTCGTGGATCGAGACCCGCCACGGCATCGTGCTCGAAATCCTCGACAATGTTCGCGGCCGTTTGTCGCTGCTGCGGCGGAGCGAAGCCGGCTGGCGCGAGACGCCCCTGCCCGGTCTTCCCGACAACGCGACCATCTCCGCGCAGAATTTTGGCGGCGAGGACGATCCGAAGCTCGGCGAGGACGTCCTGTTCACCATCACCGGCTTCACGCGGCCGACCACCACCGCGCTGTGGAACGGGCGCAGCGCTCCGGAGAAGCTCAAGAGCGCGCCCCGTAATTTCGATCCCGAAGGGATCGAGGTGCAGCAGCGCCACGCTGTGGCGGAGGATGGCACCAGGATCCCGTATTTCCTGATTGGCAAGAACCTGTCGACATCGACCACACCACGGCCGACGATCCTCTATGGCTATGGCGGTTTCGAAGTCTCACTGACGCCGTCCTATATGGCGATCGCCGGCAAGCTGTGGCTCGAACACGGCCATGCCTATGCCATCGCCAATATCCGCGGCGGCGGCGAATTCGGCCCGGGCTGGCACCTGGCGTCGCGCAAAAACACCAAGCATGTAGCTCATGACGACTTCGCCGCGGTGGCGCGCGATCTCGCTGCGTCCGGCGTAACGACGGCGGCGAAGCTTGCCTGCCACGGCGGCAGCAATGGCGGACTGCTCGTCGGCAACATGCTGACCCGCCATCCAAACCTGTTCGGCGCGATCTGGTGCAGCGTGCCGCTGCTGGACATGGCGCGCTACACGAAGCTGCTCGCCGGCCAGAGCTGGATCGCCGAATATGGCGATCCGGAAATTCCCGATGAATGGGCATATCTGCAGAAATTCTCGCCCTATCATCTGGCGACGGGCGGCCAGAACTATCCGCCGATCCTGATCACCACCAACCGCACCGACGACCGCGTGCATCCCGGCCATGCCCGCAAGATGGTCGCACGCCTGCAGGAGCTGGGATGCCCGGCCTGGTTCAACGAAACCGTGGCCGGCGGGCATTCCGGCGCGGTGGACAACAGCAAGCAGGCGCAGAGCCAGGCGCTGGGTTATGCGTTTCTGAGGCGGACGATCGCAAGCGCATCGTAGGGCGGATTAAGCGAAGCCGTAATCCGCCGGCCGAGTCTATGATTGAAACTCCGCGGCGGATTACGCTT
>JAEXHR010000200.1 GCA_023449855.1 Pseudomonadota bacterium
TCCGGTCCCCGGATTTCGCTACGCTCCATCCGGGCTACGATCATAACTGCCTCAGCGCCTGGATGAATGTCCCGAGCGCAGCGGTCGAGGTCACCGTGCGGACGTGGTTCCAGCCGGTCCAGACCGAGAGATAGCGCGTCCAGATGGCGGCAGCCTCGCTGCTGTCGGCAGCAGAAGCCGCCAGCGCGTCGTTCATCGGCACGTTGAAGACGATGGTGACGAGAAACGTGCCGGCTACGTAGAGCAGGGCGCCCGCCACCAGCCAGCCGGATGCCGGGCCGGCCCAATTCAGCATGGCGACGATTGCGAGCACGACACAAATCAGCGCCATGCCCATGAAAGCCGTGAGAAACAGCGGGCTGAGGATCGTCGTGTTGATCGACTGCATCGCGGCAATGCCAGCCGGCGCCGGCAGCTTGCCGAGAGCGCTCATGATCGTCACCGAGAAGACGAAGAACAGCCCGGCCATCAAGCCGGCTCCGATCGCTGCGGCAAAGGTCAGACCGAACGTCATTCGTTTCATCCCTCTTCCCCGAACGATGCAGCCAGGCCTATTCGGCGAGCTGAGGCGACAATTCGCGCGGACGCAGTGTAACCACCGTGATGGCCAACGCGGCCATCGCCGTCAATGCGATGGTCGCGACCATCGGCAGCGACGTGCCGTTGAAGAACAGGCCAGCGATGGCGATCACCGCACCGCCCGTCAGCATCTGCAGCGTGCCGCCGAGCGCACTGGCGCTGCCGGCGATCGGGCCATGCTCTTCCAGGGACAATACCATGGTCGACGGGATCACGAGACCGAGAAAAGCGAAGGACATGAACAACAACGGGATCAGCACCCACAGGCTGGTGAAACCAGCCAGCGTCAGCGCCAACAGCAGCACCGCAAACGACGCGTAAGCCATGACGGCGCCCATCACCACCCGGCCCATACCGAAACGCGCGCCGAGCCGACTCGCGAGCTGCGACATGCCGATGAAGCCAACGGCATTGATCGAGAAGGCCACGCTGTATTCCGCCAGCGTCAAGCCATAGGTCTTGATATAGACAAAGGACGACATCGACAGGAAGGTGAAGAAGCTGGACATGCCGAGGCCGCCGATAAAGGTGAGGCCGAGGAAATGCCAGTCGCGAAACAGCTCGCCGAAGTGGCCGAGCACGCTGCGGACGTCGCCGCGAATACGCTCATGCGCCGGCCGCGTCTCGGGCAGCATCGTGGCCAGGAGCACGGTGGCGATCAGCGCTGCAATCGTCACCGCGACGAACACCGCACGCCAGCCGAACGGCACGATCAGCGCACTGCCACCGAGCGGCGCCAGGATCGGCGAGACCGAGAACACCAGCATCACGAGCGACATCAACCGCGTCGCTTCGACGCCCGTATGCAGATCGCGGATAATGGCGCGCGGGATCACGCCCATCGCCGCGGCGCCGAGCCCCTGAAAGAAGCGAAACGCGATCAGCCATTCCACGTTCGGCGCCAACGCGCAGCCGATCAAGCCCACGACGAACAGCGCCAGGCCCGCATAGAGCGGCGCCTTGCGGCCATAGACGTCGGACAGCGGGCCATAGGCGATCTGGCAAAGCCCGAAAGCGATGAAATAGGAGGTCAGCGTGAGCTGCGTCGCCGACGTGGTGGCGCCAAGGTCGGTTTCGATATCCGGCAGCGCCGGCAGATACATATCGATGGCGAACGGGCCGACAGCACAGAGCAGGCCAAGCACGATGGCATTGCGGGCAAACGAAGACATTAGAGCTACTTTTCAGTTCAGAAGAATTCAGGCGCTTCTCCCCGCAGATCGCGGGGAGAAGCCGGCAAGCCATTACTGGTCGGGACAGTCCTGCGCGGTATTGATCATCCACGGCACGCCGAACTTGTCGATGCACATGCCAAAGCCCTTTGACCAGAACGTGGCGGCGAACGGCATCTTGGTCGCGCCGCCATCGGCCAGCGCATTGAACCATTTCTCACCTTCGGCCGGGGTCTGCGCCTGCAGGCAGACGGAGAAGCCCTGCATTTTCTCGAAATAGTCCGGCGGACAATCCGAGGCCATGATCACTTCGCCATCGATGCTGAGCTGCGCATGCAGCACTTTCTTTGCCATCGAGGGCGGCATCTGTTCGGCGGCCGGCGAGCCTTCCACATGCATGATGACATCGATCTTGGCGCCGATCGCCTTTTCATAGAACTTGAAGGCTTCCTCGCAATTGCCGTCATAGTGGAGATAGGGATTGATCTGCATGGTCGTCTCCTTGGGTTGAGTTTCTAGTTCCGGATCGGCATCAGCGCCCGCAAAGCGGGATCTCGTAGATAAAGACCGCCCCATGCCATCAGACCGATATAGAGGCCAAACAACAGATGCGTGAACAGCGGACTGTCCACCCGCAGGTGCGTCGCCATGGCGCCACCTAACAATCCGGTGAGCAGGATCGCGCCGAGCACCGAGGTGCGCGGAATGGCATAGAGCAGCGCGCAACCGAGCGTGAGAATGCCGAGCAATCGCGCCTGCCCGACCGAGCCGCTATAGCCGAGCTGCTGGAGGGTTTCGGTAACCTCCTTGATCGGCGCGAGCTTAATGCCACCATCCATCAGGAGAAAGGCGATGACGAGGCCGCTGAGAATGCGGCCGATCCAGAGGGTGGTGTGGGAGATGGGCATGGCGATCCTAATTTGAGACAGAGCGTTATGGCAAGGACGAACGCGATCAGTGGAAGCCGACATCGACGCCTCTATTTTTTGTCTCTCTCTCCGTCACCATGCCCGACTTTGTCCCGGCGATGACGGCTTGGCACGATCAAGACGCCTTACTTTCGCTCATCAATCGATCGATATGCTTGCGGATATGATCCGCTTCCGCCGTCGTGTTCGCCAGCGCGATCGCCCGGTTGAAGCTTTCCCGAGCCTCATTACTGCGACCGAGCTGCAGCAGATAAGCGCCCTGCACACCGAAGAAATGAAAGTAATTGACGAGCTTTGCGGCCAATGGCGCTATCATGTCGAGCGCGGCTTGAGGCCCCCGCACTTTCGACACCGCGACCGAACGGTTGAGCGTGATCACCGGCGACGGCTGCAGGATCTCGAGCGAACCATAAAGCAATTCGATCTGTGCCCAATCGGTGTCCGCGGGGGTCGCAGCGCGCGCATGCAGCGCGGCAATGGCCGCTTGGATCTGATAGGCGCCGGTGCGGCGATGACGCATGGCCTTATCGATCAGCGCGAGACCTTCGGCGATCATCTTGCCGTTCCATAGCGAGCGATCCTGATCTTCCAGCAGGATCAGTGCACCATCGGCATCGAAACGCGCGCTCGAGCGCGCATATTGCAGCAACATCAGCGCTGCGAGGCCCATGATCTCGGGCTCAGCGGGAAACAGCTTGAGCAGCAAGCGGGCGAGGCGGATCGCTTCCTCGCAGAGCGGCGCGCGCAGATCGGCGCTTTCGCCGCCGGCAGAATAGCCCTCGTTGAAAACCAGATAGAGCATCGCGGCAACGGCGGCGAGCCGTTCGCTGCGCTCCGGTGCGCCGGGAGCCTCGAACGGAACCCTGTTCTTGGCGATGGCGGATTTGGCGCGGGTGATGCGCTGCTCCATCGCGGCCTCGCTGACGAGGAATGCGCGCGCGATCTGCTTCACCGTGAGGCCGGAGACGATGCGGAGCGCCAAGGCGATTTGCTGTGTCGCCGGCAATTGCGGATGGCAGCAGATGAACAGCAGCCGCAGAATGTCGTCACGATAATGCGAGCCGTCCAGCCGGTCAGCGATTTCACTCTCGGCGTCGTCGAGATCGGAGATCGCATGGTCGTCATCCGGCAGCGGCTGCTGCCGCTTGCCGCGGCGGAGATCGTCGATGGCCGTGTTGCGGCCGACCATGATCAGCCACGCCGCGGCATCCCGCGGCGGGCCGTTTTGCGGCCAGGTCTTGAGCGCGCGGAGGCAAGCGTTCTGGAACGCCTCCTCCGCGGTATCGAGATCGCGGAAATAGCGCAGCAGCGCACCGAGCGCCTGGGGACGCGCCGTGGTCAGGGCCGCATCGATCCAGGCGACATCGGTCATGGCTGGAACGCTCCGTGGAAGACGCCGATCGGACGGATTTCATAGGCGCCGCCGGGATTGGCGCGGCCGAGTTCCTGCGCGATGTCGAGTGCACCGTCGAGATTCTCCGCCTCGACCACATAGAAGCCGAGCAGTTGCTCCTTGGTCTCGGCGAACGGGCCATCGAGCACCACCGGCGGCTCGTCCTTGCGCAGCGTGGTGGCTGCCGTGGTCGGCAGCAGCCGTGCCACCGGGCCGAGCCGGCCCTGCTGGGCCAGCTTGCCGTGCACGACGGCGAGCTTCGCCATCACGGCGTCGTCTTCGTCTTTCGACCAGCCGCCGACGACGGCTTCATCATGGTAGCAGAGGATAGCGTACAGCATGGGTGCTCCTTGGTTGAAAGACGGGCAGCGCAAGGCGATGCCGACAGGTTAGCTGAAATTATTGTGGCATGACGCGCATCGAAGGCGGGACGGAACCGATCAGGCCCTGCAGAGCTGTTCGACGGCGCCAATCAGCGTCGCTTCGATCTCGGCGCGGGGCATGCCGGCGCGCGAGCGCACGGCGGAGAGATAGATCATTGCCGAGGCTATCTGCGCACGCACGGTCACATCGATGCTGTCCGGCAATTCGCCGCGGGCGATCGCCTTGCGAAAACACCAGACGAAGGCATCGTCGATATCCTTGAAGCCTTCGCGCACCATTGCGCTGATCTCGGGGTCGGCGATGGCATCGGACGCAACCGTCATCACCGTGAAACAGCCGCTCGGTCCGGCCTCGCCGGCCATATGGATGTCGAGCGCCAGCGTGAGAAAGCGCGTCAATCGCTCGCGGATGTCGATATCGGCATTGAAGATATCGACGGCGCCGGCGCTGTAGTCGTCGCGGTATCGCTGATAGCTCTTGATATAGAGCGCGCGTTTGTCGCCGAAGGCGCCATAGAGGCTGGGGCGATTCATGCCAGTGGCAGCGCTGAGATCGTCGAGGGACGTTGCCGCATAGCCTGTGCGCCGAAACAGCTTCAGCGCCTGCCCGATCGCCACCTCCGGCTCATACGCGCGCGGGCGCCCGCGGCGCTTCCCCTCATCCGCGTTGTCCGTTCCGGCTGACTTCTTTTTTTGTACCATTTCGCAAATTAGTCCTTGACCACCTAATTATTGTGCGAGACGGTACGAAAATCAACAGAGAGCGCCCTGGCGTGGCGCCATACCAGCGAAGGAAGCTCCATGGATCTGTATTTCTCTCCGATGGCCTGCTCGATGGCCACCCGTATCGCACTTTACGAGGCAGGCAGCGAAGCACGCTTTATCGAAGTCGATCCGCCGAGCAAGACCCTGCTGCAGGATGGCTCGGACTTCTACGGCATCAATCCACTCGGTCTGGTGCCAACGCTGCGCACGGATGATGGCGTCATCCTTACCGAAAACGCGGCGATCCTCCAGCATGTAGCCGAGCGCTTTCCAGACTCGACGATCGCGGCCGGGACCGGCATGGAGCGCAGCCGACTGCAGCAGTGGCTGTGCTTCATCGGCACCGAACTGCACAAGTCATTGTTCCAGCCACAGCTCGTGAAGAAAGTGCCGGCGGAGGCGAAGGCCTATGCGCTGGAGCACGGCCGCTCGCGGCTCGATTATCTCGAGAACCATCTCAAAGGCCGCGACTTCCTGCTGGATCGCTTCAGCGTCGCCGATGCCTATCTCACCACCGTGCTGAACTGGACCATGGTGATCCCGCAGCTCGACCTCACTCAGTGGCCGGCGATCAAAGCCTACCACACCAGGATGCGCGAGCGGCCGAGCGTGGTGCGCGCCGTGACTGAGGAATTCGAGCTGTTCAAGGCCGAACAGGCGCGCCACAAGGCGGCGGCGTAGTTACGCCACCGCGCGGCGACCGATGATCGCGAAACGGAGGCGGCCGGAGATCCAGTCGATGGCCGCCACCGCAACCAGGATCATCAGGATCAGGAATGACACCTTCTGCCATTCCAGCACGCGGATCTGCTCCGCGAGCTGGAGCCCGATGCCACCTGCGCCGACAATGCCGATGATGGTGGCGGACCGTGTGTTCGACTCGATAAAATAGAGCACCTGCCCGGCGATGACAGGCAGCACCTGCGGCATCAGGCCGAAGCGGATTTCATGCAGCGGACTGCCGCCGGAGGCACGGATGCCCTCGACCTGTTTCCTGTCGGCGCCCTCGATCGCTTCGGAGAACAATTTGCCGAAGGCACCGAAATCCGAGATCGCGATGGCCAGCACACCGGCGAAAGGGCCGAGGCCGACGACATTGATCCAGACAAGCGCCCAGATCAGCGTATCGATGCCGCGGATCGTATCGAGCGAACGGCGCACTGGAAAACGCAACCACGCGGACGGGATCACGTTGCGCGCGGCGAGCAGACTGACTGGCAAGGCGAGAAGCGCGGCCAGCGTTGTGCCGAGCACCGCAATGGATAGCGTCTCGCCCATGGCCTGCAGATAGGCCGGGAGCGAGGAGCCAGGATCCGGCGGGATCATCATCATGGTGATCCAGCCGAGCTGCTGCAGGCCATGCAACATGCGCGCCGGCGAGAAATCGAGTTCGTTCAGACCGAAGATGAGAAGCGCCAAAGCCGCAACGAGGACCGTCGGCACCGCTGCGCGCGACTTCAGCGGACGGTCGAAGACATGCGGATAGCGGTTGCGCAGTCCCTGGGCGTCGATATCCGGCTGCTTGTTCACGACCGTGCCTCCTTGCCAAACAGACGGCCGCGCAGCCAACCGGTGCCGATATCAATCACGAAGACCGTGACGATGATCATCAGCAAAATGGCGCTGACGTCGGAATAGTAGAACTTGCGCACGGCAACCACGAGCTCCTGCCCGATGCCTCCGGCGCCGACGAAGCCCATCACCGAAGCGCCGCGCACATTGATCTCGAAGCGCAGCAGTGTGTAGCTGGCGAAGCCCGCGGAGACCTGCGGCAGCACCGCAAAGCGCATGCAGTCGATCCAGCTTGCGCCGGTGGAACGGATGCCCTCCACCGGCTTCATGTCGATATTTTCGACAATCTCACCATACAGCTTGCCGAGCGCGCCGACGCAGTGGATGGCGATGGCGAGCACGCCCGCCATGGGGCCGAGGCCGAAAGCGATCACGAAGATCAGCGCGAACACGATATCCGGCACCGTGCGGCAGAATTCCATGAAGCGCTTGACGACGAAACGCAGCCAGCGCGACGGCGCAGTATTTTCGGCGCCGAGAAAGTTCAAACCAAAGGCGAGCAACGCGCCGACCACGGTGCCGACATAACTGATCAGCACGGTCTCGCCGAGCAGAGCCAGCCACTTCTTCCAGCCCCAGAACCATTCGCCGATATCGTTCCACACCCGCACGCCGCTATCGAGCGTGAAGATGCGATCGAAGTAGCTGAAGAAATTTCCGATCTTGGCGATGAAGGTTGCGAGATTCACTTCTGCGCCGATGGCGGCGACGAACAGCACGACCGCGCATACAACAACCGACAGCAGCGTGCGCAGCCGACGACGCGACACCGCCTTGCGATAGGCATCGTTCAGCGCGGCGAGCTGCTGGCTCGGCAGAATGGAAACGGCTGCGGGCATCGGCGACCTTCAGGCGGCAAAGAAAAGGAGCCGGATCATGCCCGATCCGGCTCCCAGGAGTTGCGACGAGTTACGACGCCTTCTTCTTGCGCAGGGCGTCAACGAACTTGATCAGGTCGATCGTCGCATCCCAATCCTTGGTGGTGGCGGGATGGAAGCCCTTCTTCTGGCCGTCCGAGAGCTTGTCGAACGCAGCCTTGTCCTTGGTCGGGGCTTCCTCGAAAGCCTTGCGGATCGCAACCTTCAGGTCTTCCGGCAGGTCCGAGCTATAGGCATAGGGACCGTTGATGATCGGCGCCGACTTGTGGATGATGCGGAAGTCATCCTTCTTCATCGCCGAACCATCGGCATTCTTCAGCATGCCCTTGGTGAGCATTTGCTGCAGCGTGGAGTCGCCGTCATTGGTCCACTGATTGGCGGCGATATCGACGGTGCCCTGGGACAGCGCGAGCATCGCGTTTTCGTGGCTGCCGGTGAAGACAACCTTGCTGAAGAAGGTATCGGCGTCGGTGATGCCCATCTTGTCGAGCTCGAAGCGCGGCACGTTGTTGCCCGAGGTCGAGTTCGGATCGACGAGGCCGAGATTCTTGCCCTTCAGATCCTGCACGGACTTGTACGGGCTCGAAGCCTTGACGAAGAACACCGAGTAGTAGCCGGTCGAGCCATCGATATTGATGTCGTTGGCGAAAGCGTCTGTCTTCACGCCGGTGAGACGGGCGCGGGCGAAGGAGGCCGAGCCGTAGCTGGCGAGATGAATGTTGCCCGAACGCTGGCCTTCGATGACCGCCGCATAATCGTTGGCGATGCGCAGATTGACCTTCACGCCGAGCTCCTTGGAGAGATAGGCGGTGAACGGGGTCCAGCGCTCGGTCACGCCCGAGGCGTTCTCCGCCGGCACGACGGCGAAGGTCAGTTCCGGATATTTGGTCTTGTAGTCCTGCGCGTGAGCCGAGGTGGCCGCGAATGCGAGCACGGCGGCGCCGAGCACGATGGAACGACGATTGATCATGGCAATCCCTGCGTGATCTGTGGAGGTGACGGAGTTTCTTATTGGTAGACGGAGCGTCTATCGCCGCGATGACATCGGGTGCCCAAAATGCGGGCCGGCGTCACAACGGCGATCTGGTCAGGCAACGGCAGCCGCGCCATATTCCGGCACGCGCACAGCCTCTGGCAGATGCGCAGGCATCGATCCCATCACCTCGTCGGCTTCGAGATCGTAAAGTTCGCGTGCGATATGTTCCGTGAGCTGGGCCGGCACGCCGTCGAAGACGACCCGGCCAGCCGACATGCCGATCAGGCGGTCGCAATAGGTGCGCGCCAGGTCGAGCGAATGGAGGTTGCACATCACGGTGATGCCGAAGTGCTTGTTGATGCGCAGCAGCGCATCCATGACGATGCGGGTGTTGCGCGGATCGAGCGAAGCGATCGGCTCGTCGGCAAGAATAATATCGGGCTGCTGCACCAGCGCGCGGGCGATGGCGACACGCTGCTGCTGACCGCCGGACAGTTGATCGGCGCGCTGCGAGGCATATTGCGCCATATCGAACTGCTCGAGCGCGGACATCGCCAATGCGCGGTCCTGCTCGGGCCACATCTGGGTGAGCGAGCGCCACTGCGGCATGCCGGCGAGACGGCCCATCAGCACGTTGGTGAGGACATCGAGGCGACCGACGAGATTGAACTGCTGAAAGATCATGGCCGAACGCGCACGCCACTTGCGCAGTTCGCGGCCCTTCAGCGCGGTGACGTCGAGGCCATCGAACCGGATGCTGCCGGAGGTCGGCTCGGCCAGACGATTGATCATGCGCAGCATCGTCGACTTGCCGGCACCGGAACGGCCGATCACGCCGACAAAGGAGCCCGGCGCAATCGTGTAGTTGGCATTATCGACCGCCGCCTTGGCGCCGAAACGGCATGTCAGCCCTTCGACTGCAAGCATGAGTAACTCCAGCGTTAACAAACATTGCACGCCTATCGCTCACGAATGACAGCGATGTGACGAGACTGTCACAATGCGCAACCCGCAGCCCTGCACCCCATGCAGGCGGAATTTCATCACCTTGTCACGCGACCGTCACGAAACGGTCTGATGACGTGCTCGCACGAATGCAGGTCATGGATGTGTCATGGTAGGAAAGATGTTGTCGCTCGATCCCGTCATCGAGCCGAGCGCAAAACTCAAGGACGCAACATTCGGTCGCTATAACGAAGTCGGCGCGCGAACCGTGCTGCATGAGGTGTCGATGGGCGACTACTCCTATGTGGAGCACGAGTCTCAGATCGCCTATGCGACGATCGGGAAATTCTGCTCGATCGCATCCATGACCCGGATCAATCCCGGCAACCATCCGATGCAGCGCGCATCGCAATCGCATTTTACCTATCGCGCCAGCGCCTATTTCCCCGGCGAGGCCGACGATGCCGAATTCTTCGCATGGCGCCGTGAGCACCACTGCACACTTGGACACGATGTCTGGATCGGGCATGGCGCCGTCGTGCTGCCGGGCCGGCGCATCGGCACCGGTGCGGTCATCGCCGCGGGCGCCATCGTCACCAAGGATGTCCCTGCCTACACGATCGTGGCCGGCAATCCGGCACGCCCGATCCGGCGCCGCTTTTCGGAAACGGTGGAACAGAGCCTGATGGACCTTGCCTGGTGGGACTGGGATCACGAAACCTTGCGGCTGGCGCTGCCGGATTTCCGGACAATGTCGGTGGAAGATTTCGTAAGCAAATACAAAGGCGTCAAATCGACGCAGCAGATGGACGCGACATGACGGAACTCTTTATCGAAGGCGGACGGACCCTGCTTGGACAGGAGATCGGCGAAACCTCGCTCACGGTCTCGGGCAGCGCTATCGCGGATATCGGCGACGCAGCCCGTGGCGCTCTCGGTATCGACGCCCGTGGCCTGCTGGTGATGCCCGGCATCGTCGATATCCATGGCGACGCCTTTGAGCGGCAATTGATGCCACGCCCCGGCGTCGATTTTCCCGTCGATGTGGCGCTGATCGACAGCGACAAGCAGGCGATCACCAACGGCATCACCACCGTGTTTCACGGCACTACCTGGTCCTGGGAGCCTGGCCTGCGCGGCGCCGAGAACGCGCGCGGCCTGCTGTCGGCGATCGAAACGCTGCGCCCGCAGCTCGCAGCGGACACCCGTTTTCATCTGCGGCAGGAGACCTTCAATCTCGACGCCGAAGACGAGATCATCGGCTGGCTGAAAGACGGCCGCATCGATCTCCTGGCCTTCAACGATCACATGGACCTCACCGGCATCTCCAAGCCGGCGAAACGCGCAAAGATGATCGAACGCACGGGACTGAGCACCGAGGCCTTCGATCAACTCGTGGATCGCGTCCTGTCCCGCGCCGATCAGGTGCCGACATCGATCAAGCGGCTTGCCGAGGCCGCCAATGCTGCGGGCGTCGCCACACTCTCCCATGACGACAGCAGCCCGGCCATGCGCAGCGGGTTTCGCGATCTCGGCGTTCGTATCGCGGAATTTCCGATCAACGAAGAAACCGCAATCGCCGCGGCAGCGGCCGGCGATTTCATCATCTACGGCGCGCCGAATGTGGTGCGCGGCGGCAGCCACACGGGCTGGACCAAGGCATCCGACATGATCGCCAAGGGTCTCTGCTCGGTTCTGGCATCGGATTATTACTATCCCGCGCAACTGCTCGCGGCTTTCCGCCTGGTGCATGACGGCATCCTCGCGCTGCCGCAGGCCTGGTCGCTGATCTCCGCTGCGCCGGCGAAGGCAGCAGGGCTCACCGATCGAGGTGAAATCGCGACCGCCCGCCGTGCGGATATTCTGCTGATCGACGATAGTGCGGCGCTGCGCCCGCGGATCGTTGCGGTCATCGCCAATGGCAAGCTGGTTCATCTCGCCGATGCCGAGCGGCTGCGTGCTGCGACAACCGTGCCGCACAAGGCCGTTGCCGCTGCCTGATTGAGGTCTTCTCGGTTTGGAGCATGATCTTATCTGGAAACCGATATCCACTTTCCGGGATCATGCTCTATGCTGCCGCCATGAGTGAATATCCGAGATATGCGATCTATTTCGCACCCGACGCCGACCGCGCGCTGACGCGGTTCGGCGCGGAAACACTGGGCTATGATGCCTATAGCGGCCATGAGATCGACCATCCCAAGGCCGTCCTTGCCGATTTTCCCGATTGGGCCGGCATGACCGCCGATCCCCGCAAATACGGGTTTCACGGCACATTGAAGGCGCCGTTCGCGCTGGCCGACGACAAGAGCGAAGCAGACCTGCTCGCCGCCCTTGATGAATTCGCCGAGCAACCGCGCGAGATTCCGATCATCGCACCGGTCGTGCGCATCATCAGCGGCTTCACCGCCATCGTGCCGGACGAGGCCGACGACGATCTGCAATTGCTCGCTGAGGCCTGCGTGCGCGAATTCGATCCGTTCCGCGCGCCGATGAGCGCGGAAGATCGCGCCCGCCGCAAGCCGGACGCGCTGACGCCGCGCCAGATCGAACATCTCGACGACTGGGGCTATCCCTATGTCTTCGAGGATTTTCGCTTTCACATGACGCTGACCGGCCGCCTGACTGAAGAACGCGGCGCGGCGGCTTTGGCGCTGCTGCAACACAGGTTCGACGAACTTGGCATCGATGAATTGCCGATCGACAGTATCGCGGTGTTCAAACAGGACAGCGCGACAACACGCTTCCGCATCGTCAAACATGTACCGTTGACGCCAGCCTGAGCCTTAGCGTCGACGCCAGACGAACAACGTGCCCTTCACGGGCACGTTGGCTTCCAGACGGATGTCGGTCACCTGCTGTTCCAGAAGTTCGAAATAATGCTCGGCCAAACGACTGACATATGTCATCGCATGCGCGAAGCGGCCGGATGGCAGGATCTCGAAATCGCGCGCGGCATTCTCGATGCTTGCTGCGAAGATTCCGCCCGGTGTGATCGCCTGTGCGACCGTGGCCATCAACGCATCGAGCCGGCCGAAATAGATCAGCGTATCAGCCGCGAAGACGAGATCGAATGTTGCGGGATTCGCTTTAAGATGCGCAAGCGCTTCGGCGCGGCCGAGCGTGTCATAGACTGCCCGGGACACGGCTTGTTCGAGCATCCGCGCCGATAGATCGACGCCGCTGAGCGTGCCGGCGAGCGGCCGAAGGTGCTCCGCGGCAAGGCCGGTGCCGCAACCGAGATCGAGCGCATGATCGAACGCGGTACGATGACGTCGGACCAGCGCAGCGAGGCATTCCGGCACGCGATAGCCGAGGACATGTACCAGCTTGTCGTCGAAACCATCGGCGAAGGCGTCGAAATGCGCCTCGACATAGGCAGGCGGCACGCGATCGATGGCGCGGCCGGCGACCGCATCGTTGAGATGGCGTTGCACCGCGTCATCGGGCTTCGCGGCGATCAGCAATTCTCCGAGACGTGCAGCGGCATCGCGATGACCGTAACCGCTGAGCAGGCCGAAGCCATCGCTGATCACGACATCGATCGGTTCGACTTCGATACCGGCGAGCGTCGCATAATTCGCGAGCGCGTCCTGCGTCCTGCCAGCGATCATCGTTGCGTAGGTCCGTGCGCGCGCATAGCAGCGCAGGCTGTCGCCCTGGAGGGGCATCGCCATCGAAGCCTGTTCAAAGGCTTCGGCGCTTTCCGGAAATCGACCGACCAGATAGAGCGACTTTCCAAGCAGCATACAGGTTGCCCCATCCGCCGCGCCGGCCGCGACGACCGCTTGCAGTTCCGTTGCGGCGTCGCCGTATCGCGCCGACCTGAAATAAGTGACGCCTAGCCCGAACCGGGCGTCGATGAGATTTTCATCGCTCGAGAGCGCTTGCAGATAGGCATGTTCTGCAGTTGCTGCATCGCCCGCAGCGTCCGCCGCTGCAGCGCGGTGAAGCCAGGCCTGAGCAGCGGCATGATTATTGGAAAATTCTACCATCAAACGCGTTCTCAACACCGGATCGAGAGATCTGAGGCGACATACCCGCCTCGAATCAAGACAATGCCCTCATCTAGACTTGCTGCAGCTGCGCGGAAAGACGCACCGATGCCACATGCGTTGCGCAGATCATCGCGCAGCTTGCTTGAACCTGATCCATCATTCGTTCGACTTATACATTCGCCGGACGCGCATCTTGGACGCATGCGCCACGATCATCGGAGGGACAGAAAATGCATCGCATTTTATGTTTCGAGATATTCCAGAGACGGGCGTCTCACAAAGCATCGACACGTTCAATCGCAGCGATCAACACAATGTCAGATCGTGTCATCCACCTTTCATCACGCTGACTCAGAGGCGCCCTAAACCGCCACTAGATAGTCCGCACACCTCGATGATGGAGTGCATCATGACGACCACCCCGACGACACAATCGCATACGCCGCCGTTCGACGCGCAGCGCGTTGCCGTGTTGCGACAGGCGCTGGACATCGCCGTGGAGCAGATCGCCGTGCAGCATCGCACGCCGGCGACCAAGGCCATGATGGCGCAGATCATCATCCGCCACGCTGCTGACGGGATTACCGACACCAGCGCGTTGGTCAATCATGCCGTCCAGGCCGGTGCTGCGGGCGCGCCGTAACTTCGTGGCCCCGCCAAGGTGCCGTCCCGAACGGTAACCTCTTGCGACACTCTTGCTTTTTGCGACGCATAAATTGCCGTCGCTGCGGCTTCGCTTCACTGCTGCCATGTCTTCGCCAAATTACGGCGTGATTTTTCGACCCCAAGTCAACGATTTGGGGTCTTTTTTCGTGGTGGCTTTGTGCTTGGGGACATGATGGAGGCGACGACGATCATGTCTGAAAATTATCTCCGCGACCGCGCTGAAGATTGCAACCGGCTGGCCCAACAGGAGAGCGACCTCGACATGCGCAGCATGTTGGCCGACCTCGAAATGGATTATCGCGCGAAGGCCGTGCATGCCGCAGCCAAGGGCTGGCGCGATCCGCCGCGTTATTTCGAAGACCGGCGCGCATAGACCCCGACCGGCGCGGTTATCATGCCGCTACGCTTTTATCATGCGCACCTGCGTGCCCCATGGGTCGGCGACGGCAAATCCGGTCGTGACGATGTCGCTCGCCATGCCCGCCTTTGCCAGGCGCTGTTTGCACTCCGCCAGCAAAGCGTCGTCGGTAACCGCCAGCGAAAACCAGGCAAGTCCGGTTTCAGCGGCGTTGCGCGCCCCCGCTCCCTCGCTCTGCCATGCATTGATCCCGAGATGGTGGTGATAGCGCCCCGATGACAGGAAGGCGGCACCGGCGCGTTCCCGCGTCCGCTCCATCCCGATCAGCCCCTCATAGAAGGCGCGACCGCGCGCAATATCGCCGACACGCAGATGCATGTGGCCGATGCGCAGCGCTTTTGGCGCCACATCATATTGATCGCGCGTCGTGTCCGTCAGCTTGACGATATCGTCGATATCAAGCCGGTCGGTCCCCATGCTCACACTATCGCCCACCCAGAGCCACGCGGAGGCCGGTCGATCGGAATAGACCTCGATGCCGTTGCCTTCGGGATCGTCGAGATAGGAGGCTTCGCTGACGTGATGATCGGCGAAGCCGGTGAACTGCGTGCGCATCAATGCGGCATGCACAAGCCAGCGCGCGAAATCAGCCCGGCTCGGCATCAAGAAGGCGGTGTGATAGAGCCCCGCCCCGCTCGACCCGGCCAGCGGCGCCATCGGCCGGTGGATCAGATGCAACAGCGCGACGCCGTCGACCCCGAGCACGACCTCGTCCACGCTTTCGCGGATGGTCGTGAGCTTCAGAAGATCCGTATAGAAGCGGCGCATCGCTGCGAGATCGCGCACCCGTAGCGCCGCCTGCCCGATCCGCATCGGCGTCTGCTGCGCGAAAGGAAGCGGCGCGGCGACGGGGGCGGCAACAACACCTCCTTCGGCACGCACCGCACCGATCAGCGCTGCATTGCTGGCGGCGAACGCCGCGATTTTCAGCACCTCACGGCGCGTGGTCATGGCCGGTATTCCTGCATAGACGATGATCGTCGATAGAAATGCAGGGGAACCGGGTCAAGTCACGTTGGCGTGGGGATTTTTATCGTCGTCCCGGCGCACAATTACGCGCCGGGCAATGATGGTGAGGTTACTCGCCCCAAGCCGCGAAGGCGTCGTTGAAGGCGCGCTCGCCAGGCGAGCCCTTCTCGATCGCGATGATGGCTCGGCGCTGGTTGGTATAGACCAGCGGGATGTCGAACCAGGAGCGCTCCTTCAGGAGCTGCAGGTTGCGAACCTTGTCGCTCTCGACGTTGCTCAGACCGACCAGGAAGAAGCCATCGGTGACCTTGACCGCGAGACCGGCCAGCGGCGTACCACGGGCCTGCTCATTGGACTTCATCAGGATGCCCGGGACATTGGCGACGCCGCCGCCATTGAAATCCTGCGGCAGGACGAAGGTCAGCTCCGCCGTATGGCTCGCCGGCAGTGTCGAGTCGTTGTTGCGACGGAACGACATGGTCATCTTGAACTTGCGTTCCGGAATCTCGATGTCGGCGCGCACGGCAACATCGCCGGGACGACCACCGCTGCCCTTGATCTGCTCGGTACGCCACACCACCGTGCCGACGAACTGCTTGCCCTTCGGCTCCGAGGGATCCTCATCGTACAGAACCACGCGCTGCGCCACGGGCGCAACCTGATCCGACGGCTGACCGACGCGATCGGTGATCTTCGGCCGCGGCGCGAGAGCGCCGTCCTTGTTCTCGCTGGTGGTCGCCGGCGTGCTGGTGCCACCGAGGCCGCGCACCATGCCTGAGATCTGCGGCCAGGCGAGAAAGGCACCACCCACGAGAATGAGCAGCAGGCCGACAAACAGCAGTGTCTTGAATGGAAACCCGCCGCTGACGCGCTTCGGCTTGGGTGGCTTGGGCGCCTTCGGCTTCTTGCCATCCTTGCCGGGCGAAGGGGCAGCCTCGGCATCCTGTGGATCGTCGGTCAGGTGCTCGTCGTAACCGAAGACCGAGCCGCGATCTTCCATGCTCGGCTCGAGCCGATCGAATTCAGGCGTCGGCGACGGCACGTTTGCATAGGTTTTGCGCGCGGCGCGATTGGCCTGCGCAGCGGCGCGACCGAGATCGTCGACGTCGGCGGTCACGTCGCGGAAGCCGCGCATCGCCGCCTCGCCACGATCGTCGCGAACAGGTGGCGGAACAGGCTGATCCGAGCGGCGCGGCGGCGGCGCCGGGCGGGAGGCGCCAGACTCGCGCGGAATCGGCGGCGGGTCGACGCGCAACGTTCGCTGCGGACGCTGCTCTTCCGGGGACGGCGGCGGTGTCGGCGAGATCGGCTGGCGACCGCGCGGCGATGGTTCGGCGGGCGGCGTGCCCGGACGCTGACTGGCGTTGCGGAAGGCATCACCGGCGCGCGACCGATTCGCGTCTGCCGCCCGCGATGCATCGCGGGCGCGCTGCGCCGCTTCGGACTCGACCTTGCGGACGGCTTCCTCAAGCGACAACCGCTCGCGGGTGATCTCGGACTCCGAGAGCGGCGGCTCGACACTGCGCAATTGCGCGATCAGCGCCGTGCGGGCGCGTTCATAGAGCGCACGTCGCTGCTCGCCGGGGGCACTGGGGTCCAGGCCGGCGATGGCACGGGCAATCAGGGGATAGTAGTCAGCCATCTCGACTCAGTTTCGCGGGGCCCCTCAATTTGAAAGCCATACGGTAATAGTTCGTTAAGCTTCAAATGGATTTTGCACCAGAATGGTGTCTTCACGCTCCGGACTGGTGGAGAGCAGAGCGATGGGGCAACCGACCAGTTCCTCAACCCGGCGGACATACTTGATCGCCTGCGCCGGCAGATCGGCCCAGGACCGCGCATTGGCGGTCGGCTCTTTCCAGCCTTCGATGGTCTCATAGATCGGCTCGATGCGCGCCTGAGCGCCCTCGCCGGCCGGCAGATGGTCGATTTCCTTGCCGTCGAGCTTGTAGCCGACGCAGACCTCGATGGTGTCGAAGCCGTCGAGGATGTCGAGTTTGGTCATCGCGAGGCCGTTGATGCCGCAGGTGCGGACGGTCTGGCGCACCAGCACCGCATCGAACCAGCCACAGCGACGCTTGCGGCCGGTATTGACGCCGAATTCCTTGCCGCGGCGGCCGATCTCCTCGCCGATCTCGTTGTCGAGTTCGGTGGGGAACGGACCGGCGCCGACGCGGGTGGTGTAGGCCTTGCAGATGCCGAGCACGTAGCCGACCGCGCCCGGCCCGATGCCGGTGCCGGTCGCCGCCTGCGCGGCAACTGTGTTGGACGAGGTCACGTAGGGATAGGTGCCGTGATCGACGTCGAGCAGCGCACCTTGCGCACCTTCGAACAGGATGCGCTTGCCTTCGCGGCGCTTGTTGTCGAGCAATTTCCACACCGTCTCGGCATAGGGCAGCAGCGCTGGCGCCAGAACGGCCAGCTCCTTGACGATATCGGCGGACTTGAATTCATCGAGGCCGAGGCCACGGCGGAGCGCATTGTGATGGGTCAGCAGGCGATCGACCTTGTGCGGCAAGGTCTGCAGATCCGCGAGATCCATCAGGCGAATGGCACGGCGGCCAACCTTGTCCTCATAGGCCGGGCCGATGCCACGCTGGGTGGTACCGATGGCAGTGGCCTTGTTGGCGTTTTCCCGCAGCGCATCGAGTTCGCGGTGCAGCGGCAGAATCAGCGTGACGTTCTCCGCGACGCGCAGATTGTGCGGGCCGACATCGACGCCCTGCCCCTTCAGCTTGGCGACTTCATCGACGAAGGCCTGCGGATCGAACACGACGCCATTGCCGATCACCGAGAGCTTGCCGCCACGCACCACGCCCGATGGCAGCAGTGCCAGCTTGTAGGTCTTGCCGTCGATGACCAGCGTATGGCCGGCATTATGGCCGCCCTGATAGCGGGCGACGACGTCCGCCTGATCCGACAACCAATCGACGATCTTGCCCTTACCCTCGTCGCCCCACTGGGCGCCGACGACGACAACATTGGCCATGTGGCGCTAGTCCTCTGAAAATCCACGCGTTCAAGCGTGATCGCCACGGAAAACGGTCTGCCGTTTGCCTGATCACGCCCAGGCATCCGCCCAAACGCGCCAAAGAGGACGCTGTCTGCGATGCAAACCGGGAATAAAGGAAGAAGACCGCGAAAACAAGCGCGAAGCCCACGAAAACCGTCCCGTCAAGCCCGCGCAAACCTTTGATATCCCCCGAAAATCCCACGCAGTGTGGCAAGAATGCGGCAAGTCTCCTAAGCGTGGCGCAGGTGCCCGCGCATCACCGGAACGCAATGTCCGGCGATGCTGACGCGCTCGACCTGCCCACTCCGCTTGTCGACCTCGACTTCGATACGACTCGGACGCTCCATTTCCACGCCCTGCGTAACAGCGACCCGCATCGTCAGCTCCGATCGCGGGTCGAGGCTACCGAGAAATGCGCCAAGCGCTGCAGCCGCACTGCCAGTAGCGGGATCTTCGGGAATGTTGCTCAATGGAGCGAACATTCGTGCGCGCACGTTTTCGACCCCATCGCCGGTACGGACATAGAGATAAGTGGAGAACCTATCGCCGCGATGCCAGTAACGAGCGCCGGCTTGGGCGAACGCATTCGTATTCGGGCGGGCAGCCGCCAGCGCCTCGAGATTTGTGAGCTCTGCGACAACGATCGGCAACCCTACTGAGACGATCCGAGGTACATGTGCTGCGGTGACGATGTCTCCCGCAGCAAGCCCGACGCAGTTCGCCACGACCGGCCCTTCAACTTCCTCCCCGAGTTCGAGGCGCTGCGGAGCAACCACACGTGCTCCGGCAACCTCACCGCCACCGCGCAGAAGATCGATCCTGACCAGACCCGCCTTCTCCTCGAAAACCATCCGGGACGTGAGCGGTTTGCCGAAAACATCGTCACCGCAGCCAAGCACGAAGGCGGTGCCGACGTTCGGGTGCCCGGCGAATGGAATTTCATCGGTCGGCGTGAAGATGCGGACCCGGGCCGTGTGAGCGGGATCGTCCGGAGGATAGACGAACGCCGTCTCGGAATAGTTGAATTCACGCGCGATCAACTGCAGCCGATCTTCGGGAATGGAGCGCGCATCAGGCACGACCGCCAGCGGGTTGCCGCCAAACACCGTCTGCGTGAAAACGTCTACCGTCACATATTCGATCATGCCCGAGCTCCGCAGCAATGCTACACTCATTGCAATAGTCGCCAAACAAGGCGCAAACAATATAGCGGGAGGACCAATGACCGAAATCCATCGCATCAATCCACCCGCTCTTGGCGAGCCGCCCGGTTACTCGCAGATCGTCGAAGTACGCGGCGGACGGACGATCTACATCTCCGGACAGACCTCGCTCGACGCGAACGGAGAGTTGGTTGGCAAGAACGATTTTGCCGCACAAGCCACTCAGGTTTTCAGGAACTTGTCGATCGCACTCGACGCCGTGCAATGCACCGCCGCCAATGTGGTCAAGCTCAATGTCTACCTGCGCGACATGTCGAATCTTGCCGCCTATCGCGAGGCGCGAAACCGCTTTCTCGATCAGACGACGCCGCGCGCTGCACCTGCCGTGACGCTCGTAGAGGTATCGCGACTCTACGGGCCGGATTTCATGATCGAGATCGATGCCATTGCCGTGGCATAAATCCAGTCTGGATGAGCCGCAGCCCCAAATTGGAGCTCCCACCGCAACACCAACCTCACATCGCTTCGCTGACGCGGGCTACAAACAACACGACACAACGAGGAAATACCATGGCCCGCATCGACTACAGCAATTCCGCAGCCGCCAACGAACGCACGCGCGAGCTGCTCGACAAGAACCGCAACGCCAACATCTTTCGCATGATGGCGCATTCGCCAAGCTATCTCGAACAATATTGCCGGCTCGGCGGTGCAATCCGCAACAAGGGCGAACTCGATCCCGTGATCCGCGAACTGGCCATCACGCGCACCGGCATCCTGTGTGAAGCCCCATATGAGATCGCCGCACACAAGCGCATCGGCGGCTATGTGGGCGTCAGCGATGAGCAGAATGCTGCGCTCGATGACTGGCAGAGTGCGAGCTGTTTCGACGAGACGCAGCGCGCTGCCCTCGCCTTCACCGACGAGATCGTCAGACTGCATCGGCCGACGAACGCCACCTTCGACGCCATCGCAAAGCAACTCACGCCCGGCGCGCTGGTGGAGCTGCAATTGTCGGTCGGCTTCTACATCATGACCTCGAAATTCCTCGAGACCTTTGCTATCGACATGCAGCCGGTCACCGAAGTCGTGTGACCTCTCAACGAGCCTCCGATGTCCAAATCCACCCGCGCCACCCAGACACTCGCAAAGCTGGGGGCCGCTTTCACTCTGCACACCTACGACTACGATCCCGACGCCGAGAGCATCGGGCTGCAGGCCGCCGAAGCGCTCGGCATTGCACCGCAGCGCATGCTGAAAACGCTGATGGCGGAGGTGGATGGCAAGCCGGTTTGCGTGGTGGTGCCGTCCGACAGAGAAGTGAGCATGAAGAAGCTCGCGGCGGCCTTTCACGGCAAATCAGCCAGGATGATGCGACCGGCCGATGCGGAACGCATCACGGGATACCATGTGGGCGGGATCAGCCCGTTCGGACAAAAGAAACGCGTGCCGACGGCCATCGAGCAGGCAGCGCTCGCCGAGACCACCGTCTATCTGAATGGTGGTCAGCGCGGCTTGCAGATCGAGATCGCCCCGGACGCAGCCCGCGACGCGCTGGAGGCCAGGGCCACCGCATTGACGGATTGACGCGCATCACACTGATGGCATCGCGGCAATGAACCGCTGCCGCGGTGGGGAACACGGATATAGACTTCGCATTGTCCTTTTCGAACCTCAAGGGAGCATCGACATGCGCTCGATCCTGGCAGCTACCGCACTTCTCGTTGCCGCAGGCGGCCTCAGCGGCATCGCGGCGACACCCGCCGAAGCACGCGAATATCCGTGGTGCTCGCGCACCTCGGCCTCCGGCTTCAATCCAAGCTGTACCTTCACGTCCTATGCGCAATGCATGGCGACGGTCAGCGGCCAGCGCGGCGATTGCATGCAAAATCCGGTGCTGGCCTTCGGCGAGCAGCGCGAACCGCGCCGCAAGGGCCGGCAGTATCGGGAGCCGCAGAACGACTGGAACAACGGTTGGAACAATAACGGCTGGAACCCGCGTTGGTGAGTGATCCCGCCTATGGTTTTCGCCAATAGGCCCAGGCAGCGACGGCGATCGGCAGGCCGACGCCGAACCACGAGAAGTAACGACCGAGATCACCGGCGAGCAGCGCTGAAAGAAGACCAGCGAGTGTCAGCGCACCGATGACGATCGGCGCGCCGAAGACGCGGAGCCAATGCGGACGCTGTGAAGGCACGGGATCGCTCACGACGAGGCCTGCGCGATGACGCCGGGCGTGACACGCGCCGGCCGGCGTTGCTTGCGGCGGCGCGCGATATAGAGATAGAGGCCGCTGCCGAGCACGATGATCGTGAATACTGTCAGCAATGCCCAGATGATCTTGAGCGGCATGCCGCCATAGTCGCCGAAATGCAGTGGCTGGGAGATCAGCACCGCCTTCAGATAGACCGGCAGATCGCTGGTGCTGGAGACCGCACCGGTTTCGCCATCGAGCAGCACCGGCTTCACCAGACGCGATGTGAGAGGCGTATCGCCGCGCAGGAAGACCGCGAAGTGATGCGTCGATGTAAACGGCGTGCCCGGGAACGCGATGAAGGCCGGCTCCATCCCCGGGGTCGCCTTCATGGCATTGCCGAGCACGGTATCGAGCGAGGCGAGATTCGTCGGCGTCGGCTGCCCGGCATAGGGCGCGGCGAGTGCCGTGAGTTCGTTGCGCTGCCAGACACCGAGCAGGAGTTCGGCATAGGCATTGAGAACACCGGTGCCGCCGACGACCAGCGCCCAGACGACAGTGACAACGCCGAGCAGGTTGTGCCAGTCGAGCCACCAGACCCGCCGTGATTTCTGCCTGCGTATCGCAGCGAAGTTGAGCCGCCGGGTGAAAGGCCAGTACAGCACTACGCCGGACACGATGGCTACCATGAACACAAAGCCCATCAGACCCATGAACCACTTGCCGGGCAGGCCGAGATACATGTCGGTGTGGAGCCGCAACATCACCAGCATCGGGCCCGTGCCGAGCAGGCCGACGGGCTTGGCCGTATAGGCATCGAAGGCTTTCACCACGGTGGTTTGCGGATCCGACGTCACGGTCTTGTTGGTGAACGTCGAGACCATTCCGGGCTCGTCCTTGTCCCACCCCATATAGAGCATGACGTTGCCGGGATGATCGGCCAGCGCGGCGCGCTGAATGTCGTCGAGGCTAAGCTTGGGCGCACCGGGCGCGTGCGCGTCCAGTTTCGGCGAATAGCCGAGGGCATCGTCGATCTCGTGATGAAAGATCAGCGGCAAGCCGGTGAGACAGAGCAGCAGCAGGAAGACCGTGGAGATCAGGCTGGTCCAGGTGTGGATCACCGACCAGATACGGGCCGTTCGTGCTTTCAACGCATCGCTCCTTCGTGAGCCGCAAATGCAAATGTCGCCTCCGGCAGCCGGAGACGACATAAGCCAGATCGATGCAGACGCGACCGCGTCGGAACATCCCTGCGGGGAATACTCCGACCGCTTGTCTGTATCAGGTCAGCCTACCACTTGTAACCGATGCTGCCGGTCACCCGGCGACGATCGCCGTAGAAACAGGCGTTGGCGCTGGAGCAGCTGGCGACGTAGGTCTCGTCAGTCACGTTGTTGGCATTCACCGCGAAACGCCAGTTCTGGTAATCATAGTGGACCGACACGTCTGCGAGAACGCGCGACGGCACCACCAGCGTGTTGGCCTGGTCGGCGAAGGACGCGCCGACATAGCGCACGCCGCCGCCGAATCCGAAGCCGCGCAGGACGCCATCCTGGAACGTGTAGTCGGCCCAGCTTGACGCCATCTGGCGCGGTGTGTTGGTCGGCACCAGTCCGACCAGGGTCGGATTGGCATCCTTGCTGGTGAACAGATTGTAATGCGTGAACGAGCCGACCACCTTGAAGCCCGGCGCAAGATTGGCGACGGCTTCAAGTTCGATACCGCGCGAGGTGACTTCGCCGGTCTGGGTCTGCAGGTTCGGCGGAATGCTGTTCGGATCTGTGGTCAGCACGTTCGTGCGCTTCAGATCGAACAGAGCCACCCCAAAGTGGCCATTGAAGCCGACCGGCTGGAACTTGACGCCGACTTCGGTCTGCTCGCCGGTTTCGGGAAGCAGCAACTGGCCGGAGGAGTTGGTTCCGATGATCGGATTGTAGCTCGTTGCATATGAGACATACGGAGCGAGACCGTTATCGAAGTTGTAGATCGCGCCCACACGGCCGCTGAACTTGCTGTCGCTGCGGCCGAGCGCGGCCGTACCGGTGATGCGGCTGACGTCGTTGACATCGACCCAGTCGTTACGGCCGCTCAACACCAGCGTGAAGCGATCCAGCTTGATCTGGTCCTGCAGGTAGACGCCTAGCTGCTGCTGGGTGAGATTGCTGTCGCGATACGGCGCAGCAGTCAGCGGCGGCGCCCCGGTATAGACCGGATTCAGCACATTGATCGGCCCCTGCGTAAAGGCGAAGGCCTGACGGTCGCTGATCTGATAGTACTTCAGATCGAGGCCGAACAGCGTGGTGTGGCTGAGAATGCCGGTGTTGAAGCGATATTCCACCTGGCTGTCCATATTCGCCTGATTGGCGATGCCGCGGGTCGCGAACGGATAACGCGCGAAGTCACCCGTTGCCTGGTTGGCGTAGCCGTTTCCGGTGATGCCGGCATAGTTGACATCCACATGGGCGAAGCGGGCGTTCTGGCGGAACGTGACGTTCTCGGACAGATTGCGCTCGAACTGATAGCCGAGCATTTCCTGCTCGCGTTTGAAGAAGTCGAAATTCGGTTCGCCGCCGAAGAAGCTGGTCGGGATCCGGCCGAACGGTGCATTGGTCACGGTGCCGACATAGGGCAGGAACTGCGCAGCGCGTGTCTCGTTATACGACGCCGAAGCGAGGATCGTCAGGGTGGTGTCGACATCCGGCTTCCAGGTCACCGACGGCGCGATGAAATAGTTGTTGTTCGGCGTGTAGTCGGTCTGCGTCTTGCCGTTCTGCACCTGACCGACAAAGCGCGTATAGAGTTCACCGTTGCCGGGCGCCAGCTTGATCGGTGTGTTGATGTCGAAACCGAAATAGGCATTCCCGTAATTGTCGACCCCGGTTTCGATGTAGCGGATCGGTTCTGCGCGCGGCATCTTGCTGACCGCGTTGACGAGACCGCTCGGGCTGGAACCACCATAAAGGATCGCCGACGGGCCGCGTAGAACCTCGACGCGCTCCATGTTGAATGGCTGCAACTTCCAGCTGGCATAGGACGTATAGAACAGCTGCAAGCCATCGAGGAACATGCTGTTGTCGTCGGACTTGAAACCGCGGATGATGAACCAGTCATTGCGATTATCCGCGCCGAACGTGGCTGCGTAGAGCCCCGGTGCATAGCGCAGGATGTCGTCGAATTTGCGCGGCGCCTGATCGCGGATCTGCTCGGCGCCGATCACTGTGATCGCCTGCGGCGTTTCATTGATCGGCGTGTTGGTCTTGGTGCCGGAGGACGAACGATTGGCGACATAGCCCTGGATTGGGCCGCGCGGGCTTTCCACGAACACATTGCTGCGCGGCGGCTGTGCCACCGGACGGGGCGCGACGGCGGTGCGGGCGGCGCGTGGCGCGCGCTGGGCAGTCGC
>JAEXHR010000215.1 GCA_023449855.1 Pseudomonadota bacterium
AAGAGAAGCCAGTTGATGCTAGTCGACGGCGTGAGAGTAGCGCCCAGCGCTCCAGACCAGACAAGCGGTATCGAGATAAGGCCCGCAGCTGCTGACGCCGCTAGAAATCCAACAAACATCCTCGGCGGGCGTCGCTTCTGGATTTCGTGAGCAGCGACGACTAGGCACGTTCCACCTTGATTGGCGGAATACCCAAACCGGGGTCAGGACATAGAACGGGCACAGATATACGCTAAGCGTCTCTGCGCGCACTTATGGGTCGACTCTATGCGTCGACGACTCCAGCATTCCAAAGGCATCCATCGGACAGTTGTAGCATCGCCTCTCGTCGCAGAGCCGGCATATCGTATGCGCCGTCTCTGACCCATTGATTTGGCGCATTCCTGGCTTGGGTGGTCTCTGCCACCTGTCCGTCGATGCAGACGGAGAGGCGATATGGCAGATGGTGGAGAAGGTTTTGTTGGTCAGTGCGAGGTTGTTGTGCCTCGGCGCGGGAACCGGCGGTGGCCAGACGAGGTGAAGGCTCGGATCGTGGCAGAAAGCCTCGCTCCTGGAGCACGGGTGGTGGATGTCGCGGCACGCCATGGTCTTGTCCCGCACCAGCTTTCGGATTGGCGGCGCCGGGCTCGCCAGGGGCTTCTTGCGCTTCCGGCTGATCTGCTGGAGGGGCTGTCGCTGCCGTCCGAGGTTTCTGGCGAGCCGGTCTTTGTTCCTCTGGCCATTGCGGCCGAACCGACGAGATCGGCGAAGCTGCCGGAGAGAGCCGAGATCTTGCCTGGTATCATGAGCGTCGAGATCGGTGGCGATGTGGTGCTGCGTGTGCCGGGCGATGTTCCCGTCGAGCGGGCCGCGGCCCTGATCCGTGCCTTGTGCGGTGCAGCATGATCGTCGCGGGGCAACGGCTGCCGATCCTGATTGCGACGAAGCCGGTGGACTTCCGCTGCGGGCATAATGCTTTGGCGCTGATGGTGCAGACCGAATTGAAGCTGGATCCGTATTCGGGTGTGACGGTGGTGTTCCGCTCGAAGCGAGGAGACAGGCTGAAGATCCTGGTATGGGATGGCACAGGCCTCGTGCTGATCTACAAGGTTCTGGAAGTTTCAAAATTCTGCTGGCCCCGGGTTCAGGACGGGGTGATACAGCTGTCACGAGCGCAATATGAGGCCCTGTTCGAAGGAGCCGAGTGGCTCAGGATCAGCACGCCGAAAGTGCTTCCACCGACTGCGGCAGGATGACTCAGCAGGCGGCTTTGGCATTGTTTTGATGGGCTTTCTGCACCGGATCGGGTAAGAAGGCGCATGTCGAAATCCTTCGATCTCAGCCTGTTTCCGAACTTGCCGCCCGAGGTGGTGCAGGCCTTTGCCGCCCAGCAGGCGGCGTTGGAGGCAGCGCAGTTCGAGGCCGTGGTTGAGCGTGCGGCGCGTCAGCATGAGCAAGCGGTGGTGGCTGAGAAAGAGGCCTTCATCACCGAGCTGAAGGCGCTGATCGAGCGGCTGGAAGGCCAGGTTCAGGACTACCGGCGCACGAAGTTCGGGCCGAAGTCGGAAAAGCTGGACCCGGCGCAACTGGAACTGGCGCTGGAAGATCTGGAAACGGCTATTGCCGAGACGCAGGCCCGGATCGCCGCTGTCGAGGACAGGATCGCAGCCAGCGAACCGAACCCCGAGAAGAGAAAGCCCCGGGCGCCCCGCAAGGGGCGGGCCCTGCCCGAGGGCCTGCCGCGCCTCGAGCGCGTGATTGAGCCCGACAGCATCGTCTGCCCCTGCGGCTGCGGCGACATGGTCCGGATCGGCGAGGACCGGACCGAGCGGCTGGATTACATTCCGGCGCGCTATCAGGTCATTGTCACGGTGCGCCCCCGATACGCCTGTCTCAAGGGGCGCACGGGGGTAGTGCAAGCCAAGGCGCCCGCGCATCTGCTGGAGGGCAGCTGGCCCACCGAGGCGCTTCTGGCGCAGATTGCCGTCGCCAAATATTCCGAGCACATGCCGCTGAACCGGCAGGCCGTGGTGATGGCCCGTCACGGCGTGCCGATCGACCGCTCAGTCCTTGCCGACTGGATGGGCCGGACCGGCGCGCTGATCGCCCCTGTGGTCGAGCATATGGCCAAGCGTCTGATGGCGGACAGCACCCGGCTTTATGTCGACGAGACCACCGCCCCGGTGCTCGATCCCGGGCGCGGCAAGACGAAAACCGGCTATCTCTGGGCGGTGCTGCGCGATGACCGTGGCTGGAACGGCCCTGCGCCGCCGGGGGTGGTGTTCCATTATCGGCCGGGGCGGAATGGCGACTATGCCGCCGAGATCCTCAAAGGCTTCAACGGCACGATCCAGGTCGATGCCTATGGTGGCTATACCCACTTGGCCACGCCAAAACGCGCGGGCGGCAAGCCACTGCGTCTGGCCTTCTGCTGGGCGCACGGACGGCGCAGGCTGATCAAGGCCAAACCCAAGAAGGGTTCGCCCATCGTCGATGAGGCGCTGCTGCGCATTGCGGCGCTCTACAAGGTCGAGGACAGCATTCGTGGCGCCGATTCCGATGAGCGCCGGGCAGTCCGCCAGGACCTGTCCCGCCCCTTGGTGGATGCCTTCTTCGCCTGGTTGGAGGCGCAGGCCGCACGGGTCTCGCGCAAGTCCGACCTCGGCGTGGCGATGAGCTACATGCTGAAGCGTCAGGACGGCTTCCGGCTGTTTCTTGATGATGGCTGCGTCGACATCGACTCCAACCTGGTGGAGAATTCCATCAGAAGCCCGGCCATGAATCGTCGAAATGCGCTTTTTGCGGGTCACGATGAAGGGGGCAGGAGTTGGGCCTGCTTCGCCAGCCTGATCGGCACCTGCAAGATGAATGGCGTCGAACCCTATGCCTATCTGCGCGATCTGTTCACCCGTCTCGCCCACGGCCACTTGGCCAAGGACATCGACGTTTTGATGCCCTGGGCCTATGCAAAGCAGATCATCGCCTCACAATGACCTCGTCCGGGACTCCCTGGTGAGCTCACAGCACGACATCCAGGCAGCAGACCGCAGCGCAGCAAGCAAAGAATCAATGGGGCGCAAACGCCGCTTACGGCATATCGTCAGCGCCGAGACAGCGTCGTCAGACATCTGCGCAAGTATTGTCTCGGCAATACGTTCCAGCACGAGGCGGTCAGCATTCGAGACATGGCTAAGGATTTCGGATAAAGTCTCGTTTCTTCGTTGCAGGATCGCAGATAGGCGAGTCTCGCCTGCCTCAGTGAGCATCAGCGCTACTGCACGACGGTCCCGTAGCGCTTTGGATCGAACGGCGAACCCGGCTGCAACCAATCGATCGACAAGCCGCACCGTCCCCGCGTGGGACAAGCCTAGCACCCGTCCTAATTCGTCGATCGAAAGACCGGTCGCGTGACCGATGACGACGATCGCCGCGGTGGTTTCGCCACCGCCGGGTATCGTCGGGTCGAATGCCGCCTTCTTAATTCGATCGGTGATGCCCACTGCGAGGGCGCCGAACAGATTGACGAGCCGGTCCGAGAGTACGTTCAAAGGGTTGCCTCATTCATTGATGGCGCATAGTGTATGCGCAGCGCATATATCACGCCTGTCTAAGCATGAAGGCAGGTCATGCGCCATGATGAAAGCGAGGCACCATGTTTTCGACATTACACATAGCTGAAAAGACGACCGGCTCTCGCGGGTCTCTCGCGTTGCTGCGCTGGGCGCTGGTGGTCATCTTTCTCTGGTTCGGTTGCATGAAATTCACGAGCTATGAAGCGATGGGCATCGCGCCATTGATGAAGAACAGTCCGATCATGAGCTGGATTCCGGCCGTTTTTGGGGTGCAGGGTGGAAGCTATTTTATAGGCACCGTCGAGCTCGCGACGGCCGCTGCGCTGATTATCGGTGCTTTCAACAAGACGGCCTCCGCTCTCGGCGCGGCGATGTCATGCCTAACTTATGCCGTGACACTGACGTTTTTCCTGAGCACGCCTGGCGTCGCCGAGCCGACCGCTGGCGGGTTCCCGGCGATTTCGGCCGGAACCGGACAGTTCCTGTTGAAGGACCTGGTGCTTCTTGCGGCATCAGCGTGCCTTCTACTTGCGTCCATACGGACAGCAGACGCGTGACGGCAAACAGGTGATAGGCGACGCTCCGGACCTGCGCTTTTGCCGAACCATACCCGCCTCAGCCCATAACGATCGACAAACCCTGTCGCTTTGATAGGGTGTTCGAAAACATGCTTTCGAGGGTTTGTCGTACATGCTGGTCGGATATATGCGGGTGTCAACGACCGATGACCGCCAAACGGTCGATCTCCAGCGGGACGCGCTCGTCGCAACCGGGGTCGATCATCGGCATCTCCATACCGACAAGGCATCCGGCGCGCGCGACGACCGACCAGGCCTGAAAGCCTGCCTCGACTATCTGAACGCGGGCGACACACTGATCGTGTGGAAGCTCGACCGGCTCGGACGCTCGCTGCCGCACCTGCTGACGATCGTCACCGATCTGAAGGCGCGCGGCATCGCGTTCCGGTCGCTGACCGAGCAGATGGATACGACCACGCCGCACGGCGAATTGCTGTTCTCGCTGTTCGGTGCATTGGCACAATATGAGCGTGCGCTCACGCGCGAACGGGTGATGGCGGGACTGGCTGCTGCCAAACGCCGGGGACGCCAAGGTGGCCGCCCGCCGATGATCGACGCCGAAACGCTCGAGCGGATCACCGCCGCGCTGGATGGCGGGGCCAGCAAGGCGTCCGTCTGCCGGACCTTCAAGGTGCCGCGTTCGACCCTTCTCGGCACGCTTGCCCGGATCGGCTGGACCGCACCGGCCAAGGTCTAAGCCGATGCCGCGTCGCGCCGTCCTGTCGGACGAGCAACGCGCGGCGTTGCTCGCGCTTCCCGACGACGAAACCCTGCTCGTCCAGCACTGGACATTGAGCCGGGACGACTTGGCCATCATCGTCCGCCGGAGGCGACCGCATAACCGGCTGGGTTTCGCGATCCAGCTTTGCGCGCTGCGCTATCCTGGCCGTTTCCTGCGACCCGGTGAACTGATCCCTGATACGCCGCTCGCGTTCGTCGCAGAGCAATTGCAGGTCGGACCCGAGGTGCTGGCCGACTACGCGACGCGCGGCCCGACCCGGTACGAACAGCTCGATGCACTGCGCGATGCATTCGGCTTCATGCCGCTCAGTCGGCCGCTGCGAACGACGTTGCAGGAATGGCTCCTGCCGATCGCGCTGACGACGACCAGCGGGGCTAGGCTGGCGCGCGTGATGCTGGATGAGTGCCGGCGACGGCGCATCATTGTGCCGGGCATCAGTTCGGTCGAGCGGATGGTCGCACAGGCGTTGCTCGATGCCGAACGCCATGTCGCCGAGCATCTGACCCGAGGACTCGATGCTCGACAGCGCCGGCTGCTCGATGCGCTTCTCCTGCCCCACACAGGCACGAACTTGAGCGATCTGGCCTGGGTGCGGCAGTCACCCGGCAAGCCCGGCCGAAAGACATTCGCCGCCATCATCGAGCGACTGACACTGCTTCGGGCCATCGGGATCGATCCGGATATCGCCGTAGGCGTCCATCCCGAGCGCCTCCGACGCCTGTGCCAGGAAGGCGTGCGGCTGACCGCGCAACATGTTCGGACGCTGCAAGCGACGCGGCGTCGCGCCACATTGGTGGCGACCATCCTCGAAACCATCGTTACCCTCACCGACGATGCGGTGCTGATGTTCGATCGCCTGCTTGGGCAGATGTTCCGGCGCGAACAGAACAGCGCGGACACGACACTCAAGCGCAACCGGCGCACCATCAACGGCAAAATCCGGCTGCTTGCCCAACTCGGCGCTGCCTTGCTCGCCGCCAAGATATCAGGTGGCGATATCGGCGCTGCGGTCGAGGCAGCGATCGGATGGAATGATCTCGGCCGCGAGGTCGATGAAGCCCGCAAGCTGATCCGCCCCGATTCGGTCGATCCCGTCGCGGTCGCCGCGACCAATTACCCCGTCCTCCGACAGGTCGGTCCCTCGTTCATCGCCTCGTTCACATTCGGGGCGGTGCCAGCCTGCCATGCGCTCGCGCGAGCGGTCGCGATCATGCGCGACCTTCATTTTGGTCATCTGCGCAAATTGCCTGCAGGCACGCCAGTCGGCTTCATCCGGCAAGCTTGGCGTCGGGCGATCGGCACCGGCATTCCCGATCGCAGGATCTATGAATTGTGCGTGCTGGTCGAGCTTCGCGACCGGCTTCGCGCCGGCGACATGTGGGTCGAGGGAAGCCGACGCTATCGTGCTGTCGAGCAGCAACTCATTCCTGCCCCCGTATTCGCCAACATGCGCGCGGCCGGCCCCTTGCCGATACCGGCACCGGATACGGCCGATATCTGGCTGGCCGAACGACGCGCCCGCCTCGCCCGTCGATTGGCCGAGGTCGAGCGAAAGGCGGAGACGGACGCGCTGGAAGACGTGCAGCTCAGCTTGGGCAGGCTGCGGATTTCGCCCTTGAAGGCGATTACTCCCGAGGAATCCGATACCGCCCTTGCGCCGCTCTATGCGCATCTGCCCGCGATCCGCATCACCGACCTTCTTGCCGAAGTCGATCGATGGACCGGGTTCAGCCAGTGCTTCACGCATCTGCAAAGTGGCCGTGCCGCGGATGAACCACGTGCGATCCTCACGGCGGTGCTCGCCGATGCCACCAATCTGGGCCATACGCGCATGGCGGAAGCCTGCAATCTCGTGACCCAGCGCCAACTCGGTTGGCTCGCCTCATGGCATCTGCGCGAGGAAACCTACGGTCGCGCGCTCGCCCGGCTTGTCGACGCCCAACACACCGCGCCGCTGGCCGCGCTGTTCGGGTCCGGCACCTCGTCCAGCTCAGACGGTCAGAACTTTCCGCTCGACCGCCGCGCCCAGGCAACCGGCGCAGTCAATCCGCACAAGGGGACAGAGCCGGCTGTCTCCTTTTACAGCCACGTCTCGGATCGCTACGCGCCGTTCCATTCCACAGTTATCTCCGCTTCGGCGAGCGAGGCGGCACAGGTGCTCGACGGGCTGCTCCACCACGGCGCCGATCTGCACATCGAAGAGCATCACGTCGATGGCGGGGGCGTCTCCGACCATGTGTTCGCGCTATGTCATCTGCTTGGGTTCCGGTTCGCGCCGCGTATCCCGAATATCGCCGCACGCCGTTTGCACCTGTTTAACGGCATCGAACCCGGCCCCGATATTGCGCCGCTGGTCGCGGGCCGCATCGACGAAGGTCTGATCGAGGCACACTGGGACGACGTGCTGCGACTGGGAACCTCGATCCGCACAGGCGTCGTCAGCGCCTCGATCATGCTGGAAC
>JAEXHR010000067.1 GCA_023449855.1 Pseudomonadota bacterium
GATCGGGACGACGAGATCGGTTTCCGCTTGGACGAGGAGTGCTTCCGTCTTGGCGAATACATCTCGGTCGGGTGGGAAGGCGCGTTTGTCACCTATCAGGTCGAGCGCGTCGAAAAGCCCTGACGCCGGGGCGAAATTGCAGAAAAAGGAGAAAGAACCTTGTCGAATACACCTCACACTCTTGGCGACGAATTCCCGGACCAGATGGACGCCATTCATGCCCTGAAGGCGAAAAGCCCGGAGTTTGCGCATGTTTTGACGGAATATGACGCGGTGAACGACAAGATTCATCGGTCCGAGACACGTCTCGACGCCATTTCCGAAGCAGCCGAGGCCGATCTGCGCCGCCAGCGGCTGATGTTAAAAGACAAGATCGTGGCATCGCTCCGCAACGCGTGAGGGGACTGCGAGGCCGCGTTTTGCTGCCCCGCTTGCATTACCCGATTTCGGGGAGATCAGCGACACCACTCTCCCCGAAACCATCGCTTACAGCCGACCAGACCGACCCATCAAGGCCCGAGTGTGGCCGCATGCCCGGCCGCAATCTCCCCCTCAATTCACGAACGGCCAAGATACAGAGACGCTGCCATGCCGGCCGCAAGGCCGAGCACGCTAAGGGCGCTGACGGGCCCGCCGATCCTTGAGCCTCCGACCCATGCCGCCATCACGGCTTTGACAAGTGTATTCATGGCCACGGCGATCAGGATCGCATCTGCCGCAAGACCGGGCTCGATCGAATGCGACGCCAGGCGGGCCATGGAGATCGAAATCGCATCCACATCGGCGATGCCCGAAGCGGCGGCGGTCACCAGAACGCCCGCATTCCCGAACGACTGCTGAAGCAGATGCGACACCACCATGACCACGGTGATGAGTGTCCCCATTTTCAGGGCAGGCGCCAATTCCAGTGGGTTGGTGATCGTAAGTTCCGGCTGTTCGGAGGAGCCGCGACTTTGTAGCAGCAGGAGCCCGGCGCCGATGGCGAGCACGCCACCGCCGATGAGCAATGGCCATTTGAGATGCGGAAGCAAGCTTGGGTTCAAGGCCGTCGCCACGACTGCAACGCGGATGATCATGGTCAAGCCGGAAAGAAGCACGCCACAGGAAAGCAGCGTGCTGGACTCGGGGTGCCGGCGGGCAAGCCTTGCCAGCGTCAAGGTCGTCGCTGTCGAAGAGGCGAGCCCGCCCGCGATCGCCGTCATCAGGACGCCAAGCCGGTCCCCGAACACGCGGACGGCGACGTAGCCGGCGAAGGAGACCGCGGCGATCAGGATGGTCAGCAACCAGATCTCATATGGATTGACGGTGCCCCAGGGATCGACCGGCCTGTTCGGCAGGATCGGCAGCATGAGAAAGGTCATTGCCAGAAGCGTCAGGCCCGACCGGATCTCATTCCAGCTCAGCGACGCGACCCAACGATGCAACGGCTCGCGCAGGGCAAGCAGCACAGCCGTGGCAACAGCCCCGGCGATGGCGGCTGCAAGGTCGCCGACGACGGCAAGCGTTCCCAGCAGGAACGTGGCTATGCCGGCGACGACGGATGTCGCGCTGTAATTTCGCTCGGCCCGCGCTTCGAGCCAGTGGTAGGAGGCGAATGCCGCGGTGAACCCGAGGAAAACAAGACCGATCACGAGGCCAGAGTCGAACTGCCGGGCCAGGGCGCCGGTAATGCCGCCGGTGAGACCGGTCAGCGCGAACGTTCGTAGACCTGCCGCGCGCAGATGGTCTTCCTCGTTGCGGGTACGCCATCCACGCTCCAGGCCAATCAGCAGACCGATCGAAAGCGATACCGCAAGGCGGCTGAGCAGGGCGTCAGTGTCCATGGTCTCCCGAGTTGCCTTTCAGCATCTGGCGTCGATGTCGATGATCATTTGTCTATGAAGAACCTTGCCTCAAACCCGTCAATCCTGCCGCTTGCGGGAGATTGGAGTTCTATCCGTCCATTTGTTCCGGCAGCAATGGTCCGGGCGATGGCGAGCCCCAGGCCGGCCCCCCGCACCAGAGCCTGACCGCGCTCGAAGGGCTCGCTCAGCCGCGCAAGCACTGCGGAAGGCACGACCGGGCCGGCGTTCGTGACGCGCAGACAGCCGTCTGCCGACAAGGTGACGGCGACCGGTTCGTCCCGCACGCCATGCTTGAGGGCGTTTTCGATCAGGTTCCGGGCCAGGATGGCGAAGGCGTCGGCGTCGATGCTTGCGAATACCGGCGCGTCTGGCAGTGTCAGGTCGATGCGCCCTGCAGTCTCGGCCTGCCCGTCGAATTCGCTCACAACCATCCGCAGGATGGCGCCGATCTCGACCGGCGCCTCGGCGAGAAGGCGTCCGCCCTCGGCTCTCGCCAGTTGCATGAGTTTCTCGGTGAGGCGGGAAAGGCGCCGCAAGGCGGTCTGCATATCCTCGGCGCGCTCGCGCGTGGCGTCGTCCGGCGCTTGCGCGATCATGCGCTGCGCCTGCGCCAGTGCAGCAGCCACCGGTGTCCGCAGCTCATGGGCCGATTTGGCCGCCAGGCTGCGTTCGGCCTGCAAGGTACGCGTCAATCGGTCCAGGAGGTGGTTGACAGCTTTGGCGACGGGGCCGATCTCCGAAGGCAGGTCCTCCGCGTCGATGGGTGTCAGATCACCGCCGCCGCGCGCCTCGATCTGCGAGCGGAAGGTCCGAACCGGGGTCATGGACAGCCGGACAATGACCCAGATGCCGATCAAGCCGAGCGGGACAATGACGGCCAGCGGCAGGCTCAGCCCGAGCAACAGTCGCCCGGCGGTCATCCGGCGATGCGACAGGGGCTCCGCGATGGTGATGGTCAGATTCTGCTGGAGGGTCGCGTCGGAGTAGAGGCGGTGCGTCGGCGTCGTGGCAAAGCCCATTCCGGAAAACGGCGGGAATGCCGCGAGATCGGCGCTGTGCGATCGCAGCAGAACCTTGCCCGCGGCATCGCGCACGACATAGGTGAAATACTCGTCGTGCTGGCGGAGCGTGGCAACGCGCTGTTCGGTGTCGTCGGCATCGCGGCCGATGATCTCGATCGCCGCAAGCGGCAGGATGCGTTGCGCCGTCTCTTCGAGGGCGCTGTCGAACACCTCGTCCATTTCGTGGCGCAGCATCTGCGCGGTCACGACCGCGGCAAGTGCCCATAACACCGTTAGCCCTAGCCCCAGCCATAGCGAGAGCCGCCATTGCAGGCTCCTGGGCCGCTTCATCTTGCCGTGCCAAGACGATACCCGATGCCCCGCACCGTATCGATCGCGCCGTGGCCGAGCTTCTTGCGCAGTCTGCTGACGTGAACCTCGATCGTATTGCTCTCGACCTCTGCGCCGAATGCATAGAGCCGATCTTCGAGCTGCGCCTTGGTCATCGCGATGCCGGGCCGCTGCAGAAATGCTTCGAACAGCGCCCATTCGCGACCGGTAAGCTCAACAGGGCGCGCGCCGTGCATCACGGTCCGGGCGGCGAGATCGATGCGCAGGTCGCCGATCTCGATGAGAGGATTCGGGTTGCCGCTGTATCGCCGCGCCACCGCATTCAGCCGCGAGGAGAGTTCCGACAGATCGAACGGCTTGATCATGTAGTCGTCGGCGCCGGCATCGAGGCCCGCGATGCGGTCGGAGATCTGGTCGAGCGCCGTCAGGATGATGACCGGCGTCACGCTGCCCTCGGCTCGAAGCTTTTTGAGAAAGGCGATGCCCAATCCGTCCGGGAGCATCAGATCGAGCAGGATGAGATCGTATGCCGCGCTTTGGAGATGTTCGCGCGCCGCATCGAGCCGTGTCACCCAGTCCACCGAGTGGAGGGCGGCGACCTGCTCGCGCACGGCCTTTCCGAGGATTGCATCGTCTTCGATCAGTAGAACTCTCATCCCAGGGTCACCCGTCTCGCCATCCTCCTGCCTAGCGTCCGATGCTGTCGGTTTGCTGAAGACCGCCCCATCGCTGCTTCAGGCGTTCGTCAGGAGAGCGTGCCATGGTTCCCCCCGAAAGCGCGTTGATCAGGAACAATGAAACGATGAAACATTTGCTGGCCGCGATCCTCGTTCTGGCGTTTTCCGGTCCCGGTATCGCCAAGGCTGACGACGACGATTGCCATGTCTCGATGGATCGATGGAAGCCGCGGGAAGCGGTCGAAACAATGGCCGCCAGTCAAGGCTGGACCGTTGCCAGGATCAAGATCGATGACGGCTGTTACGAAATCCGGGGAACCGACCGGAATGGCCTGGCTTTCAAGGCCAAGGTCGATCCGGAAACCCTCGAAATCGTCAAGTTCCGGCACAGGGATCGCGATGACGACCGTCACGGATCGAGGCGTCAGCGGCCGCCAGCCTCGCAGAACGACACCGTAGGCGGAACATCCTCCAACACCCTGCTCGGGACGACCGTGCGGCCCAAGACCACCATCAAGTAGCAATCCCATCTCGCTATCGCTCAAGCGCTGCGACCGTCGCAAGGAGATCCCGCCATGCCTCATGATCCGGCCCGTTATTCCAGAAGCATGATCGTCATCCACTGGCTGACAGCCCTGCTGATCCTCGGGGCCTGGCTGACCTCGACGGGAGGCCGTCATATGGCCGAAAACCCGCCCTTGCTGCATTTCTCGTTCGGGTTGGCCGTGCTCGTCCTGGTGCTTCCGCGCTTGATCCTGCGCCTTGCGGGCGGAACCCCGGACGCGCCGCAGTCCAATGGCCGTCTCGCCCTTGCCGTCAAAGCCGGACATGTGCTGTTGTATCTGTTCCTCATTGCCCTGCCGTTGAGCGGTTGGTACGCGGCGTCGCGCCTCGGTGTTCCCGTTTCTTTCTTCGGCTTCCAGCTTCCGGCGATCACCGAGCGGGTGCAGGGCGCACCGGGCCTGATCGCGGACATTCATGAGAATGCCGGCACGATCATCCTCTACCTTGCCGGACTGCATGCCGCGATGGCGGTCTGGCACCAGTACGTCCTGCGCGACGGGACGTTGCAGCGGATGTCACCTCGCTGACGCAGCGGCAGAGACACGCGCTCGACCGGGGCGTGG
>JAEXHR010000254.1 GCA_023449855.1 Pseudomonadota bacterium
GCGCGCCGTAAGGCGTTGCGCAATTGCGGTTTCGCTGGCGATCCAGCGAGACGGATTGCGTCAAGTCCCACCCAATGCGCCTTACGGCGTGCTGCCTCCCCTCATGTCTGGAGGGGAGATCTGCTCACACCTCGGACGCTCTGGCGCCGCGAGAATGCGATCCCTCGTCCGTAGGGCGGATGAGGCGAAGCCGTAATCCGCCAGCCGAATACATAGCTGAAACTCCGCGGCGGATAATGCGGAGTTTATCATCGGGCGTGCTTCGCGCGACCCGTTGGCTCGTCCGCTCGGTGTTTACTTCGCGCCCACAGCCTTGCCGCGATACATCAGATGCACCGCGCAATTGCAGCCTGGCGGATGCGAGGCGATGTCGGCAGGCGTCTCATCATTCGCCGGCGTCTGCGCAGCCATCCTGTCGGCGGCAGCCTTCTCTTGCGCAGCAGCGGCGGCGCCGGGAATGTAGTTCAGGATCGGCGCCAGCCAGCGTTCGACCTCGTCCGTGGTCATGCCCTTGCGCGCGGCATAGTCCTCGACCTGATCGCGCTCGATCTTGCCGACGCCAAAATAGTAACTCTCGGGATGGCTGAAATAGAGACCCGACACCGATGAGCCCGGCCACATGGCATAGCTCTCGGTGAGCGACACGCCTGCCGTGTTCTCGGCATCGAGCAGCCTGAAGATCGTCGCCTTCTCGGTGTGATCGGGCTGCGCGGGATAACCGGGCGCAGGACGAATGCCCTGATACTTCTCCAGGATCAGGTCGTCCGTCGACAGCGCTTCATCCGGCGCATAGGCCCAGAACTCCTTGCGCACGCGTTCATGCATGCGCTCGGCAAAGGCTTCGGCGAGGCGGTCGGCCAGCGCCTTGCAAAGGATCGACGAATAATCGTCATTGGCGTTCTTGAAGCGGTCGGCAATGATGTCCTCGCCGATGCCTGCGGTGACGACGAAGGCGCCGACATAATCGGCAACGCCCGAATCCTGCGGCGCGATGAAATCGGAGAGCGCGGCGTTGAAGCGGCCTTCGCGCTTCTCGAGCTGCTGGCGCAGCGTGTGCAACGTTGCGATCTCGGCGTTGCGGCTGTCATCGGCATAGAGGCGGATATCGTCGCCAACCGCATTTGCGGGCCAGAAGCCGATGGTCGCCTTGGCGGTGAACCACTTCTCATCAACGATCTGCTTCAGCATTTTCTGCGCGTCGTTATAGAGCGAGGTCGCGACTTCGCCGACGACAGAGTCGGTGAGAATGCCCGGGAAACGTCCGGCCAGTTCCCAGGTCTGGAAGAACGGCGTCCAGTCGATGTAGCGCGTGAGCTCTTCCAGCGAATAGTCGCTGAAGGTCCTGGTGCCGAGGAAGGCCGGCTTGCGCACGGTCTTGCCGAAATCCGCCACATGCGCATTGCCGCGCGCAGCAGCCAGCGTCAGGCGCTTCTTGTCCTGCTGCGCCTTGAAATGCGCAGCAGAGATTTTTGCGTAATCAGCGCGGACATCCGCGGCATAGGCGTCGCGCTTCTCCGGCGACAGCAGTGATGACGCGACACCAACCGCCCGGCTGGCATCGTTCACATGCACGACGGCGCCGGCGCGGTAATTCGGGTCGATCTTCACGGCCGTATGCACGCGGCTGGTCGTCGCGCCGCCGATCAGCAGCGGCATCTTGAGGCCCTGCCGCTCCATCTCGCCGGCGAGGAAGGTCATCTCATCCAGCGATGGTGTGATCAGGCCGGAGAGCCCGATAATGTCGGCGCCTTCGGCCTTGGCAGTCTCGATGATCTTCGAAGCCGGCACCATGACGCCGAGATCGACGACCTCGAAATTGTTGCACTGGAGCACGATGCCGACGATGTTCTTGCCGATATCATGGACGTCGCCCTTGACGGTGGCGAGCACGATCTTGCCGGCGGACGAGCGTCCGCCTTCGGTGCCGATGCCCTTGGCGAGATTGTCGGCCTTTTCCTGCTCCATGAACGGCATCAGGTAAGCCACGGCCTGCTTCATCACGCGCGCTGACTTCACCACCTGCGGCAGGAACATCTTGCCGTCACCAAAGAGGTCGCCGACAACGTTCATGCCGTCCATCAGCGGGCCTTCGATCACATGCAGCGGACGCTCGACAGTGAGGCGTGCGGCTTCGGTGTCCTCGTCGATATATTGCGTGATGCCGTGGACGAGCGCGTGGCTGAGCCGCTTCTCCACCGGCCATTCGCGCCAGGAGAGATCCTGTTCCTTGGCCTGCTTGGTCTGGCCGCGGAATTTCTCGGCGAGTTCGAGCAGGCGCTCGCCCGCGCCGGGATCGCGGTTGAGGATCGTGTCCTCGCAGACCTGACGCAATTCCGGATCGATGTCGTCATAGACGATCATCTGCCCGGCATTGACGATGCCCATATCCATGCCGGCCTTGATGGCGTGATACAGGAACACCGAATGCATGGCCTCGCGCACCGGCTCGTTGCCGCGGAACGAGAAGGAGAGGTTGGAGACGCCGCCGGAAATATGCGCATGCGGCAGGTTCTGACGGATCCAGCGCGTCGCCTCGATGAAGTCGACGCCGTAATTGTTGTGCTCTTCGAGGCCGGTGGCGATGGCGAACACATTGGGGTCGAAGATGATGTCTTCCGGCGGGAAGTTCAGTTCGCTGACCAGGATGTCGTAAGCGCGCTTGCAGATCTCGATCTTGCGCTCATAGGTGTCGGCCTGGCCGACTTCGTCGAAAGCCATGACGACCACGGCAGCGCCGTGGCGCTGCGCGATCTTGGCCTCATGGATGAACTTCTCGACGCCTTCCTTCATGGAGATCGAATTGACGATCGGCTTGCCCTGCACGCATTTCAGGCCAGCCTCGATCACGTTGAATTTTGACGAGTCCACCATGACAGGGACACGTGCGATATCCGGCTCGGAGGCGACGAGATTCAGGAACTCGATCATCGCCTTCTCGGAGTCCAGAAGACCCTCGTCCATATTGACGTCGATGACCTGCGCGCCGTTCTCCACCTGATCGCGCGCGACTTGCAGCGCCGAAGCGTAGTCGCCTTCGGTGATCAGGCGGCGGAATTTTGCGGAGCCGGTGACATTGGTGCGCTCGCCCACATTGACGAACGGGATCGACGCGGCCAGCTCAAAGGGCTCGAGGCCGGAGAGACGCAGCAGCGGCGCGATCTCGGGGATCGCGCGTGGCTTGTGCGGTGCGACGGCCTTGGCGATGGCGGCGATATGCGCCGGCGTGGTGCCGCAGCAGCCGCCGACGATATTGACGAGGCCCGAAGCGGCGAATTCTCCGACGAGGCGCGCCATATATTCCGGCGTCTCGTCATACTGGCCGAATTCGTTGGGCAGGCCGGCATTCGGATAGGCGCAGACCAGCGTATCCGCCACGCGGCCGATATCGGCGATATGGGCGCGCAGGTCTTCGGCGCCGAGGGCGCAGTTGAAGCCGATGGTCGCGGGTTTCGCGTGCTTCACCGAATTCCAGAACGCTTCCGGCATCTGACCGGAGAGCAATCGGCCGGATTTGTCGGTGATGGTGCCGGAGATCATCACGGGCACATCGATGCCGCGCGCCTCACAGATCTCACTGATGGCGTAGAGCGCGGCCTTGGCGTTCAGCGTGTCGAAGATGGTTTCGACCAGCAGCAGATCGGCGCCGCCGTCGAGCAGGCCGTTGATCTGCTCGCTATAGGCGATGCGCAGGTCATCGAAGGTCACGGCGCGATAGCCGGGATTGGCGACATCCGGCGAGATCGAGGCGGTGCGGTTGGTCGGGCCGATGGCGCCAGCGACGAAACGCGGGCGGCCGTCCTCGGCTTCGACCTTGATGGCGGCATTCTTGGCGAGGCGCGCGCCGTCGCGGCTCATCTCGTAAGCGAGATCGGCCATGTCGTAATCGGCCTGCGCGATGGAGGTCGAGGAGAAGGTGTTGGTGGCGACGATGTCGGCGCCGGCGCGCAGATAGTCCGCGTGGATGTTTTCGATCGCTTCCGGCTGAGTCAGGATCAGCAGGTCGTTGTTGCCTTTGACGTCGCGATGAAAATCCTTGAACCGCTCGCTGCGGAACGCGGTTTCATCGAACATCAGGCCCTGAATGACGGTGCCCATGGCGCCGTCGAGCACGAGGATTCGTTCGGAGGCAGCTTTGAGGAGGGCGGTACGCTTGGGAGAAACTTGCACTGACATGATCTTAAGCAGCCTTGCGCACGCCGTTGGGGCGGAAGCCCAGCAGATGACTGATCGCGAAAACCAGATCGGCGCGGTTCATGGTGTAGAAATGGAAATCGTTGACGCCGGCCTTGGCTAGCTTTTGCACCTGGCCTGCCACGACCGTGGCGGCGACCAGCTTGCGGGTTTCGGCGTCGTCGTCGAGGCCGTCGAACTTTTCGGCCAGCCAGTCCGGCACGGTGGTGCCGGCGCGGGTGACGAAATTGCGCGCCTGCTTGAAGTTATGCATCGGCATGATGCCGGGCAGCACGGGGATGTCGATGCCGCGGGCGCGGACCTTGTCGAGATAGCGGAAATACAGGTCGTTATCGAAGAACACCTGGGTGATGGCGCGCGTCGCGCCGGCATCGACCTTGGCCTTCAGCACATCGATATCGGCATCGAAGTCCGCGCTTTCCGGATGCTTCTCGGGATAGGCAGAGACGGTGACGTCGATATCCGGATAACGCTTGCGGATATTGGCGACGAGATCGGCCGAGGTCTTGTAACCATCCGGATGCGGGATATATTCCGTGCCGATGCCCGTGGTCGGATCGCCGCGCAGCGCCACGATGTGGCGGACGCCAGCCTCGTGATAGCGGGACACGACATCGTCGATTTCGCTTTTCGGCGCTCCCACACAGGTCAGATGTGCGGCCGGCGTCAGGTTCGTTTCCTTCAGCAGGCGGACGATGGTGGCGTGGGTGCGCTCGCGGGTCGAGCCGC
>JAEXHR010000291.1 GCA_023449855.1 Pseudomonadota bacterium
CCGCGGCGCTCCACATCGCGCACGAACTGATGATTGACCACGGCCGTGCGGTGAATGCGCACGAACCAGCCCGGCGGGATCAGGCCGAGCCACTGCGTCAACGGCCGAGGATCGAGCACCATCGCGCCGTCCGTCAGCCACACTTCGGTATAGTCCTTCGACGAGCGCAGGCCGACGATCTCGTTCAGCGGCGTACCGCGCACGCCATTGGCGCGGCGCAGATAGATCAGCGCATCGGATGCTGCCTGCACCATCTCACTGGCAGCGTCGATCGCCGGCCGTCCATAGCGCGCGGCGGCAATGAGATCGGCGCAGCGAAACAGGTCGGCGATTTCATCGGACCACCGCCGCGGCGCCGCGACGGCATCGAAGCCGATACAGGCAACCAGCCGGCTCTCGAAGAACACCGGCACGCTAAGCACGCTCTTGTTGTTCTGCCGCATGAACTCCGCGCGCAGCGGACCGGCGCTGCGCGGCAGCGCCTCGATATCGTTGACCATGACCGCCTGCCCCGCGGACAGACGCTGATGCAGCCAGCCGATCATCGTGACCGGGACATGCTGCAGGTCCTGCACGAAGGACCCGGCGTCGCCGCGGCTCCATTCGTGGGTGTTGCGGAAGCGCAGATGGTCGGGATCGTATTCGAACATCCAGGCGCGATCGGCGCCGGCCTGCATCCCGACAAATTGCAGGATGTCGGCGATCGCCCTGTCGAGCGGCTGCTTCAGCAGCGACATCGCCGCCTCGAACACCCAGGACCGAGACGGCGCCACGACACCGTCAACGCGGCTGACGAATTCCCAGGGCTGGATCGGATCGGACGACAAATGCAGTGCTCACGGACGATGCTCACAAGACCTACCCGACCATGGTGCCGTCGGCAACGGAACAACCCGTTCGTGACCACGGCTATTCACGCCTGCAGTCCTCGCATGCGTAGCAGCCGGACGCTGCAATCTTGGGCAAGGGCCGGCGTCACAACCGGCATTGCGACGCCTGCATTTGACGATACAGTGACGCAAGGTGCATTCGGAGATACCGGATCATGCTGCGATTCCTGCCTGTCGTCCTCGGCGCCCTGGCCTTGGCATCGTGCTGGCTTGCGACACCTGCACTCGCACAGAATGCACCGCGCGGCAGCGAATGTCTGGCCATGGCCACACGGCCACCACTCGCGGTTCCCGTTAGCCTGCGCCGCACCGCCGCCAAGACCGACGAGGTCTCCATCACCTATGCCGGCCACTCCACCTACTACATCGACACGCCCGGCGGCGTGACCATCGCCACCGACTATAACGGCGTCTACAAGCTCGACCGCATTCCCGACGTGGTGACGATGAACCGCGCCCACAGCACCCACTACACGCTGAATCCGGATCCGCGCATCAAGACGGTGCTGCATGGCTGGGGCCAGAACGGACAGCCCGCGCATGTTCACGAACGCATCGGCGATGTGCTGATCCGCAACGTCACCACCGACATCCGCCGCTATTACGGCGACGACGCCGGCGGCGAGATGATGAAGGACGGCAACTCGATCTTCATCTTCGAGGTCGCAGGCCTGTGCATCGGCCATCTCGGCCACCTCCATCACAAGCTCGACGAAAGCCATTTCGCGGCCATCGGCCGGCTCGATATCGTGATGGTGCCGATCGACGGCAGCTATACGATGTCGCTGGACAGCGTCTCCGAGATCACCAAGCGGCTGCGCGCCTCGGTCGTGTTGCCCATGCATCGCTTCATGACACCGCTCAGCGACTTCATGCAGAAGATCGGCCAGCAATTCGAGATCGATCAACGAACGCAGCGAACATTGACCATCTCCCTCGGCACGCTTCCGAAGGCGCCGACGGTGATCATCCTCGACGGCGTGTAGCGACAACACGCTCAACCGTCGCGCTCAATGGAAAAATTCTAAAGCTAACTTTCAACTAATTCTAAGCCGCAAAGACTTTTTTGCCGCACCCGCCGCGCTAGAACGTCGCAGGGAAAACACTGCGCACTACAGCGTGGGAATGCGGGGCAACTTCAGTGAACAGTCTTGAACGAAATATGATGCGCGCCTTTGCACTTGGCGCGGTGAGTACGCTTGCGCTTTCGGTCGGCATGTCACGGCCTGCCGTATCGCAAACGGTGCCGCAGCAGCTCGCACCGGTCGTGGTGCAGGAATCCACCGCCAAGCGTAAGCCGGTGGCCGCGTCGCGCCGCGCATCGAACAGCCGCAGCGCTGCAACCCGACGCTCCAATCTCCGCAATGCGAGCACACCACAGGTCGCATCTTCGGCAGCGCCGGTGCGCGAAACCGCCTGGGGCCATGTCGATGGTTATGTCGCGACGCGTAGCGGCTCCGGTACCAAGACCGACACGCCGTTGATCGAGACGCCGCAGTCGGTCTCGGTGGTGACGCAGGACCAGATCCAGGCCCAGGCCGCTCAGAGCGCCGCACAAGCCGTCCGCTATACGCCCGGCGTGCGATCCGAAGTCGGCGGTGCCGATGCCCGCACCGACGGCATTTATATTCGCGGCTTCCTCGCCGACCAGTATCTCGACTCCATGCGACTCGTGAACTTCGCCATCTTCGGTTATCCGATCGTCGACCCGTTCAATCTCGAACGCATCGAGGTGCTGCGCGGCCCCGCATCGATCCTGTATGGACAGGCATCGCCGGGCGGCGTGGTCAACATGGTGAGCAAACGACCGACCGAACAGTCCTATCACGAGATGTTCGTCTCCACCGGCAGCTATGGCCGCATACAGAGCGGTGTCGATCTCTCGGGCCCGCTCGACAAGAACAAGGAATTTCTCTACCGCCTGACAGCATCGGGCTACGATGTCGGCAGTCAGGTGGACACGCGCGGCTATCAGCGCGTCTCGATCGCGCCATCGCTCACATGGCGCCCGGATAACCAGACTACCCTGACCATCCAGGGCACCTATCAGCGCGATCCGAAGGCGGGCTTCTACAATCAGCTGCTGCCGCGCGGCATCGGCACGATCACGCCCTATAACGGCCAGACCATCCCGACGAGCTTCTTCTCGGGTCAGCCCGGCTTCGATCACACCTCGCGCGAATATGCCTCGATCGGTTATCTGTTCGAACACAAGTTCGATGGCGGCCTCACGGTGCGCCAGAACCTGCGCTACATGGATAATTCGACCGATTTCGCCACCGTCTCGCCCGACGTCAACCTGACGAACCCGACCAATCTCACGCGCGGCGCCTATGCCACGCTGGAGAACATCAAGTCGCTCTCCATCGACAATCAGGCCGAAGGCAAGTTCCGGTTTGGTGCGTTCGAGCACACCGTTCTGTTCGGCTTCGACTATCGCAATGCGACCGACACAGCCTACAACAGCACCGGCACTGCCACGCCGATCAATGCGCTCAATCCGGTTTACGGCCCGACGCCGATCATGGCGCCGACGACCGCGACCGGCCAGAAGTTGCAGCAATACGGCTTCTACGCACAGGACCAGATCAAGCTCGACAACTGGATCGCCCTGCTGGGCATTCGCCGCGACCAAGCGGATTCGCAAACCGACAATCTGCGCAACGGTCTGCGTACGGCCGAGAAATCCGACACGGCGGTGAGCAAGCGCGGCGCGCTGATGTACAAGTTCGACAACGGCGTCGTGCCCTACATCCAGTATACGGAGTCGTTCCAGCCCACCGTCGGCACCGACTTCGCTGGAAATCCATTCGCGCCGACGCGTGGTCAGCAATATGAAGTCGGCGTGAAATATCAGCCGAACGCCAAGTCGCTCTACACGCTGGCGCTGTTCGATCTCACCCAGCAGAACGTGCTCACGCCCGACCCTCTGCGCCCCACCACTGCCCGCGTGCAGACCGGCGAAGTACGCTCGCGCGGCCTCGAGCTCGAAGCCAAGACGGAAGTGACACGCGACCTCACGGTGCTCGCGTCCTACACCTATCTCGACAACACCGTGACCAAGTCCAACAACGCGGCGCAGTTGAACAACCATTCCCCCGGAATGCCGCGCAATACGGCGAGCGTGTGGGCGGACTACACCTTCCACAGCGGCCCGCTGGACGGATTCGGCATGTCGGCCGGCGTACGCTATATCGGCGACACGCCGGGCACCACGCTCAACGACTACTACGTCCCCTCGGTCACGCTGGTGGATGCAGCGCTGCACTACGATCTGGCTGCGCTCGGCAAGCAGTTCCAGGGCTTCAAGCTGCAGGTCAATGCCACCAACCTGTTCGACAAGACCTATCTGACCTACTGTCAGGACTTCGGCTGCTATTACGGCCTTCGCCGCGAAGTGATCGCGACCCTGCGCTATCGCTGGTAGGTCGGAGCAAGAATATAAATTTGAGAAGCGGCCGCGGCGGGCAACTGCCGCGGCTGTTGCAATGAGGGGAAACGGCGATGACACGCTCGGCATTGCGCAGATGGTTCTGGGTCCACAAATGGACCAGCCTCGTCTGCACGGCATTTCTGCTGCTGATCTGCCTCACCGGCCTGCCGCTGGTGTTTCACGACGAGATCGACGATCTGCTCGATAACGGCTTACCCTATGCATCGATCCCGGCAGGCACGCCGCGCGTCAGCGCGGATACGGTGATTGCGACCAGCCGGAAGATGTATCCGGACGAGATCGTCCTGTTCACTTTCGTCGATGACGACGAACCCAAGATCGTCGTCACCATGGCGCCGAGCTGGGCGACTTACATGGAGAACCGCAAGTCGTCGCACTGGATCCGCTTCGACGCCCATACAGGCCAGGTGCTGAAGCAGACCAAACCCTACAATGCCGATGGCATCGGCTTCACCGAACTGATGCTACGCCTGCATCGCGACCTGTTCGCCGGCCTGCCCGGCGATCTGTTCATGGGCTTCATGGCGCTGCTGTTCGTTATCGCCGTCGTCTCGGGCCTGGTCGTCTACGGCCCCTTCATGCGCAAGCTGGATTTCGCCACCGTCCGCGCCGATCGCTCGCGGCGGATCAAATGGCTCGACCTGCACAATGTGCTTGGCGTGGTCACGCTGGCATGGCTGCTGGTGGTCGGCATCACCGGCGTCATCAACGAACTCTCGACGCCGTTGTTCGGGCTCTGGCAGCAGACCGATGTGAAGGCCATGCTGGATCCGCTGCGCGGCAAGCCGGTTCCGGCGGCATCGGAGATGAGTTCGCCGCAGGCGGCATTCGACACCGTGCAGAAGAACCTTCCGGAGATGATGCCCACGAGCATCATGTTCCCCGGCTCCGCCTTCGGCTCGCCCTATCACTATCTGGTCTGGACCAAGGGCCGCACGGCGCTGACCTCGCGGCTGTTCACGCCTGCGCTGGTCGATGCCCGCACCGGACAATTCGATCGCAGTGTCGCGATGCCGTGGTATCTCCGCGCCCTGCAGGTCTCCCGCCCGCTGCATTTCGGCGATTACGGCGGCGTGCCGCTGAAGATCATCTGGGCGCTGCTCGACATCGTCACCATCGTGGTGCTGGGCAGCGGCCTGTATCTCTGGCTGTCGCGCAAATCATCCGCGCGGGTGCCGGAAGCCGACATTGAACTCGTGGCCAGCAACAACGCCGCACGCCCGGCCCTGACGCCGGAAGCCGCCGAATGACCCGCAACAGCGCCGCCATGATCTGGCGATGGCCGCTCGCGCTGGCCGTCCTCACCTGCCTCGGCCTCGCCGCCGCGCTGCTCGGCGAAGGTGGCGTGTGGTGGGGGCTGTCATGGATCGCATTGACGATCCCGCTGGTGGTCATCGCCGCCGCGATCCAGCGAAGGCGACGCGCCATCCGTAGGGCGGATGAGGCGAAGCCGTAATCCGCCGCGGAGTTTCCGCCATGAATTCAGCCGGCGGATGACGCTGCGCTCATCCGCCCTACGGCCTCGCCGTTTTGTTCTATTTTTGTTCTTGACAAAATTCCCATTCCGGCCAATATCCCTCCCGTCTTGTTCGCGAGGGGACGCTTTCATGAGGCGTTCTGGAAGTGGGACAGGATGCGGTGCCCGCGGCCTGCCTCGCAAGCAGGACTCGGGAGGCTAGGGGCCACCGTCCCTCCCCATTACGAGGGGGAGCCGATAGGTCGGCTGCGACGGCACAGGCGAACGGCGGGAAAACCGTCGGGATCAACGTCACCCCAAACCCACGCATAGCGGGGCGTTAAGGGACGTGCCGGTGTGCGACAGAGCGGTCCTCCAGCCATAAGTCCCGCGGTGGCGCGCCGTAAGGCGTTGCGCGGCTCAGGTCTGCTGGCGATCCAGCGGCAGGAGCAGCGTTGAGTGCTACCCAAGTGCGCCTTGCGGCGTGCCACCTCCCCTCATGTCTGGAGGGGGATCTACTCACACCTCGGACGCGCAAGCGCCGCGAGAACGAGAGAGTGTGGCTGTTTGACATTCAAAGATGAAACGACGACCCGTAGCCCGGATGGAGCGCAGCGCAATCCGGGATTCAGAGTATCAACAAACCGCCGGTCCCCGGATTTCGCTACGCTTCATCCGGGCTACGCACCGAGCTTGCCGCTCGCTCAAACCTGTTCCGCAACCAGCATGTAGTTCACGCCCATATCCGACGACAGCGCCCAGCGGTCGGCAAGCGGATGGTAGACCACGCCGCTCTGCTCGGTGATTGCCAGCTTGTTGCGCTCGAGGTGCTGAGCGAGTTCATCCGGCGTGACGAACTTCTCCCACTGATGCGTACCGCGCGGCAGCCAGCGCAGCACATATTCGGCAGCCACGATGCCGAGCGCAAAGCTCTTCCAGTTCCGGTTCAGCGTGGACACGACCATCAGACCGCCAGGCTTGAGCATCGCCACGCAGCGATCGAGGAAAGCGCCGACATCGACCACATGCTCGACCACTTCCATCGCCAGCACGATGTCGAAACGCTCGGTGGGATCGAGCTCTTCGACCGTGGTGCAGCGATAGTCGATGGACAGACCGCCCTTCTCCGCATGCAGTTTCGCCGCGGCGATATTGGTGGCGGAGGGATCGATGCCGGTGACATCGGCGCCAAGCCGCGTGAACGGCTCGCACAACAGCCCCGCGCCGCAGCCGATATCGAGCAGGCGCAGCCCATCGAGACAGTTCAGACTGCGCACATTGCGATCGAACTTCCGGCACGCCGCATCGCGGATGAAGGACAGCCGCAGCGGATTGATCTTGTGCAGCGGCGCCATCTTGCCGCGCGGATCCCACCACTGCTCCGAAAGCCTGGAGAACTTTTCGATCTCGGCCGCATCGACGGAAGCGGCGGAAGCATCGGCGAAGGAGGACTGTGTGGTCATGATGTATTTCTATCGTGCCGTGATGTGGCTGCGGAACGCGAGCGGCGAGGCAATCAGTTCGATCTTCTGCTCGTCGTCGCCCATGTTCTCGATGATGACATTACCATAGTTCAAAATGCGCCCGGGGATGCTTTGATCCACGCTGACGCTGGCGACCTTGTCGATGCTGATCTCGAAGGTGCGGCGGGTGATGAAACCTTCCTTATGCACGACGCGCAAGGTCGTCACATCGGTCTCGGTGGTCCAGCGGCGGAACCAGGCGAGCACGGTGAAATACAGCGCCACCACGGCAACGACGCCGGAGCCGATCAGACCGGCAGCGGTCAGCGTCGGATTCAGGGTCTGCCCGGACGCCACGAACAGGACGGCGGCGGCGATCCAGCCGAGAATACCCTTCCAGTAGACAATCCAGTGCAGGTTGCTGGAATACAGCACCTTCTCGCCGGGCTGCAGGATATCGTCGATATAGCGTCCCATAAGCCGTCCAGACTGCCTGTTTTGGGGCTTTCCAAGCGGCATTCGGGCGGGTTGCTTGCTCCCACACCCGCCGCTATGTATACGCGCCTTTTCACCCGCCCGCGTCGCGGGCGCGGTATCTTTACCCACTGTCGCCAGGGAATGCACCACTCGTCATGGGCCGTCTCGTAATGAAGTTCGGCGGTACGTCCGTCGCCAATATCGATCGCATCCGCAACGTCGCGCAGCACGTCAAACGCGAGGTCGATGCCGGTCACGAGGTTGCGGTCGTGGTGTCGGCGATGTCGGGCAAGACCAATGAGCTGGTCGCCTGGTGCAACGAAGTCTCGCCGATGTATGACGCGCGCGAATACGACGCCATCGTCGCCTCGGGCGAACTGGTGACGGCTGGCCTTCTGGCTATCGCGCTGCAGACCATCGGCATCGAGGCCCGCTCCTGGCAGGGCTGGCAGATTCCGATCAAGACCTCGGATGCCCATGCCTCGGCGCGCATCGACGAGATCGACGGCGAAAAGCTGATCAAGCGCTTCAAGGAGCGCAAGGAAGTGGCCGTGATCGCGGGCTTCCAGGGCATCCATGAAGCGACCGGCCGCGTCACGACGCTCGGCCGCGGCGGCTCGGATACCTCGGCCGTGGCTGTGGCCGCCGCCATCAAGGCGGATCGCTGCGACATCTATACGGACGTGGACGGTGTCTACACCACCGATCCGCGTATCGTCCCCAAGGCCCACCGCATGGACAAGGTGGCCTTCGAAGAAATGCTGGAACTGGCCTCGCAGGGCGCAAAAGTGCTGCAGGTCCGCTCCGTGGAGCTGGGCATGGTCTACAACATGCCGATCTTTGTCCGCTCCAGCTTTGACAAACCCGAAGATATCGACCCGCACGGCACGCCGCCGGGCACGCTGATCTGCAGCGAGGAGGAAATCATGGAAAACCACGTCGTCACCGGAATCGCCTTTTCCAAGGACGAAGCCCAGATTTCCGTGCGCCAGATCGAAGACAAGCCGGGCGTCGCCGCCTCGATCTTCGTGCCGCTGGCCGATGCCAATATCAATGTGGACATGATCGTCCAGAACGTCTCGGAAGACGGCAAGACCACCGACCTGACCTTCACGGTACCGGCCACCGATTACGCCCGCGCCAAGGAGACCATCACGGCCGCCAAGGCCAAGATCGGCTTCTCCCGCATCGACAGCGCCACCGACGTCGCCAAGGTCTCGGTGATCGGCTCGGGCATGCGCAGCCATGCGGGCGTCGCCGCCCAGGCTTTCGCCGCCCTGTCCGAGAAACAGATCAATATCCGCGCCATCACCACGTCGGAGATCAAGTTCTCGGTGCTGATCGATGCGGCCTATACGGAGCTGGCGGTCCGCACGCTGCACACGCTCTACGGTCTCGATAAAGCGTAGAAAATTTTACCTGAAACATCTGTTATTACGATTTGAACGGGATGTTTCCGGTCTGGCAGGCGTTTTGCTTGGCAAAACAAGCCTCAATTCGGTATACGGCCCTAGTAGGGCAGCCGTATCGGTTGAGGGCGCCGTTTCGGACAATCTGATTCGGTTTCCACGGTCGTGCCCCATTTGCACGGCCGTGCAAATGCTATGGGTTTCTGAGGCTTAGCGCCAACGCACGATTTTCCAGGGTGTTGGCTTCGCGGGAGGGTGTCGGCACATGCGGAGCGCGTCGGGTGGCCCCCGAGTCTTGCTGCGGCGGCTCCGTGAAGTCATGGCGGAGCAGGTCAGCGCTCAGGAGCGTCTCGACAAGATCGTGGTGCTGATCGCCGCCAATATGGTGGCGGAAGTCTGCTCCACTTATGTGCTGCGCGTCGACAACACCCTCGAACTCTACGCCACCGAAGGCCTCAACCGCGAAGCCGTGCATCGCACCGTGCTGAACGCGCATGAGGGCCTGGTCGGCCTCGTCGCGTCCGAAGCGACGCCGCTCAACCTCAACGACGCCCAGAGCCATCCGGCCTTCGCGTTCCGTCCGGAAACCGGCGAAGAAATCTACCATTCCTTCCTCGGCGTGCCGATCCTGCGCGCCGGCAATACGCTCGGCGTGCTGGTGGTGCAGAACCGCGCCAAGCGCACTTATGTCGAGGAAGAGGTCGAGGCGCTGCAGACCACGGCCATGGTGCTGGCGGAGATGATCGCCTCGGGCGAACTCTCTGCATTGGCACAGCCCGGCGCCGAACCTGCCGCACGGCACTCGATCCACAAGACCGGCGCGATCCTCTCCGACGGTATCGCGCTCGGCCACGTGGTGCTGCACGAGCCGCGCGTGGTCATCACCAACTACATCGCGGAAGACCTGCCGAAGGAAATCAAGCGGCTGGATACGGCGCTGACCAAGCTGCGCGCCGATCTCGACCGCATGCTGGAACGCGGCGATGTCGCCGAGAGCGGCGAGCATCGCGACGTACTCGAAGCCTATCGCATGTTCGCTAACGACCATGGCTGGTCGCACAAGCTGCATGAAGCGGTCGCCACAGGCCTCACGGCCGAAGCAGCAGTGGAACGCGTGCAGTCCGACACCCGCGCGCGCATGCTGCGTTCGACCGATCCGTATCTGCGCGATCGCCTGCACGACCTCGAAGATCTCGGCCATCGCCTGATGCGTCAGCTCGTCGGGCAGGATCATGCGCCGTCACGCGAGCAGATGCCGGACAATGCGATCCTGATCGCGCGCGCAATGGGCCCCGCGGCGCTGCTGGATTACGATCGCAAGAAGCTGCGCGGTCTGGTGCTTGAAGAAGGCACCGCAAATTCGCACGTCTCCATCGTGGCGCGCGCGCTCGGCATTCCCGCACTCGGCGAGGTCGCCAATGCACCTGGCATCGCCGATCCCGGCGACGCCATCATCGTCGATGGCACTTCGGGCTCGATCTATATCCGTCCGTCGCAGGAAATCGAATCCGCCTATGCCGAACGCGTGCGTTTCCGCGCGCGGCGGCAGGCGCAATATTCGGCGCTGCGCGACAAGCCTTGCGTGACCAAGGACGGCGTGAAGGTCGATCTCCTGATCAATGCCGGCCTGATCATCGACCTGCCGCATATCGACGACACCGGCTCGGCAGGCATCGGCCTGTTCCGCACCGAATTGCAGTTCATGGTGGGCGAAAGCCTGCCCCGCTCCAGCGATCAACTGCAGCTTTATCGGGCCGTACTCGATGCTGCCGGTCCGAAGCCGGTGACGTTCCGCACCCTCGATATCGGCGGCGACAAGGCGCTGCCTTATATGGAGACAGTGGTCGAGGAGAACCCGGCGCTCGGCTGGCGCGCGATTCGTCTCGGCCTCGATCGTCCGGGCCTGCTGCGCGGCCAGATCCGCGCGCTGCTGCGCGCTGGCGGTGGCCGAGCGCTGCGCATCATGTTCCCGATGATTTCGGAAGTCGCCGAATTCGATCAGGCCAAGGCGATCATCGAGCGCGAGCTGACCTATCTGCGTCAGCATGGCCACGCGCTGCCGGAGCGTATCGATGTCGGCACCATGATCGAGGTGCCCGCGCTGGTCTATCAGCTCGACGAACTGCTGAAGAAGGTCGATTTCGTCTCGGTCGGCTCCAACGACCTGTTCCAGTTCCTGTTTGCCGTCGATCGCGGCAACTCGAAGGTTTCCGATCGCTTCGATACCCTGTCGGCGCCAATCCTGCGCGTGCTGCGGGAGATCGTCCGCAAGGGCGATGCCGCCAAGCGCCACGTCTCGCTGTGCGGCGAGATGGCCTCGCAGCCGATCGGGGCGCTGGCCCTGGTCGCACTCGGCTATCGGACACTGTCGCTGTCAGCCACGGCGCATGGTCCTGTGAAGGCGCTTATCCTCGATCTCGACGCCAAGAAGGCCGAGACCCTGATGACGAAACTGCTCGACGCACCTTCGGGCAGTGTTTCGATCCGGCAGAAACTGACCGAATTCGCCGAAGCAGAGGGTCTGTCGTTGTAGCGAGGCTCGGCCCCACAACGTCACCCCATTCGCCTGCCTTTCCGAGATTCCCATATGTCTGCACTTCCCGAAGCAAAACTCGACGTCCTCCTTGCTCATCACGCCTCGCTCGAAGCGGCGGTGCTCGGCCAGCTTGCTGCTGAAGAGTATGTGAAGACGACGCGCGAGCTATCCGAGCTCAATCCGTTGATCGACGCGGTGAAGACCTATCGTGCCGCCGTGAGCGAGCTGAAAGACATCGACGCGATGATCGGCGACGGCACGACCGACGCCGAAATGCGCGAGATGGCGGAGATGGAGCGCCCGGCGCTGGAAGAGCGCATCGAGGCCCTCGCCCAGGAAATCCGCGTGGCACTGCTGCCCAAGGATGCCATGGACGACCGCAACGTGATGCTGGAAATCCGCGCCGGCACCGGCGGCGACGAGGCGTCGCTGTTCGCCGGCGACCTCTACCGCATGTATGAGCGCTTTGCGTCGCTGCAGGGGTGGAAGGTCGAGGTCGTCTCCGCGTCTGAAGGCACTGCCGGCGGCTACAAGGAAATCATCGCCGAAGTGAAAGGCCGCGGTGCCTTCGCCAAGCTGAAATTCGAGTCAGGCGTGCATCGCGTGCAGCGCGTGCCGGACACGGAAACGCAGGGCCGCATTCATACATCGGCGGCGACGGTCGCCGTACTGCCGGAAGTCGAGGAAGTCGATATCGAGATCAAGAACGACGATCTGCGGATCGAGACCATGCGCGCAGGCGGCGCCGGCGGTCAGCACGTTAACAAGACGGAATCCGCGATCCGCATCACGCATATCCCGACCGGCATCGTGGTCATGATGCAGGACAGCCGCTCGCAGCATAAGAACCGTGCGTCCGCCATGAACATCCTGCGCTCGCGCATCTATGATGCCGAGCAGCAGCGCCTCGACGCGGCGCGCTCTGCCGACCGCAAGGAAAAGGTCGGATCGGGCGACCGCTCCGAGCGCATCCGCACCTACAACTTCCCGCAGGGCCGCGTCACCGACCACCGCATCAACCTGACGCTCTACAAGCTGCCACAGGTGATCGCCGGCGAAGCGCTGGGCGAGCTGATCGACGCGCTGACCACCGAGCATCAGGCCGCGCAACTCGCGGCCCAAGGCGACGCGGCGTGATCGCCGGCGGGACCTTCGCCGCTCAGAGCGTCGAAGCCGCGCGGCGCTCGCTCACGAATTTGCTCCGCACCGGCAATGTCGACACGCCGGATCTCGATGCCCGGCTGCTGATCGGCGCCGTCCTGGCTCTCGATCTGACGGGTCTCATCTCTGCGGCGAAACGTATCCTCAGCTCCGATGAAGCTGCGCAGCTTGCGCAATTCGCGCATCGCCGACTGGCGGGGGAGCCGGTTGCGCGTATTATCGGCGTGAAGGAATTCTGGGGCCTGCAGCTCACGCTCTCCGCCGACACGCTGGTGCCGCGCCCCGACACCGAGACCATCGTCGAAGCCGCACTTGAATGTCTCGATATGGCCGGTCCCCGGTCGCGCGCATTGCGCATCGCCGATCTCGGCACCGGCTCGGGTGCGATCCTGCTGGCACTGCTCTCCGAACTTCCCAACGCGACAGGCGTTGCCACCGACATCAATCTCGACGCGTTGCGCACCGCACGCAGCAATGCAGAACACAACCACCTTGCGCATCGTGCGCATTTCGTCGCCTGCGATTATGCGGCGGCGCTGGCCGACGGCTTCGATCTCATCGTTTCGAATCCGCCCTATATTCCATCCGCAGATATTGCCGACCTCGATATCGAGGTCCGCGATCATGACCCGCTCCGCGCGCTCGATGGCGGCAGAGATGGCTTCGACGCCTATCGCATCATTGCCCCCGAAGCGGTGCGCCTGCTCCATCCGGGCGGCGCGCTCGTTGTCGAGGTCGGGCACGATCAGAGCGAGACGGTCGCCGGGCTGATGACGGCGGCTGGTCTGACTTTGCCCGGCCCTCCCAAAACCGATCTCGGGGGCATCAGACGGGCGGTTATCGGGCAAAAAAAGCCGCGATAAAGCCTTCTTGGATCGAAAAAAACCGCTTGGAATATCCCCCGCGAGCGACTACCTTCCGGGCACAGCATCGGAACAGGGTTGGTTCGCCCCGAAGGTATTGGTGGGTGGCCAGTAATCTCGTAAGAGAGCCCGTCCGAATACAGGTTCCACAGGCAGGTCTGGCTGAGCGCGATGGCTGAAAGTGCTGCGCAGCTCACGGCCGCAGAGCGAACGAAAGCCTGATCATTGCGATTTGAATTTAACGGACAAAAGCCGCGCCGGGACATGCGCCCGAACTTGGCAGGAGTCTGACTTGGCCGGTCTGATGGGGTCAGCCGGCGATTGGGGAACGCGTCTTTGCTGAACGCGACTTTGGGCAAGATCGATGCAGCGATGGCCTGCACGACGATTCGGATGCGCGCCTGGAAGAGGCCCGTCCGACTCCCGCGGATTGCTGCCGCGGCCATGAATTTCAGCACGTAGCCACTCAGTAAGTAGCACACTTGGTTAGCAGCACTCAGTCAGTAGCTCTGTGACAAATCTCAGTAACGAAAGCGACACATGAGAAACGGTCAGAACAACAAGCGGATGCGTAATAACAACCGCAACAACAACAACAATAATAACAACAATAACAATCGGCGCGGCCAGAACCCGATGACCCGGGTCTACGAATCGAACGGCCCCGATATCAAGATCCGCGGCACCGCCTCTCATATCGGCGAGAAATATCTGCAGCTCGCCCGCGATGCACGTTCGTCCGGCGACCCGGTCGCCGCCGAGAATTACTACCAGCACGCCGAACACTATTTCCGCCTGATCGCCGCGGCACAGGAGCAGTTCCGCCAGAACCAGCCGCAACAGCAACAGCGCGCCGACAACAGCGGCGATGTGCAGTTGGAGGATGGCGACGACGAGAGCGAGAGCTTCTCGAACTTCGGCGCCGAGCCGGGCTTCGTACCGCAGCAGCGTGAACAGCAGCAGCCGCGCGAAAATTATCAGCCCCGCGGCGAGCAGCCCTATCCGCGCGATGCCCGCCAGCCGCAACCGCAGCCGCAATATCAGCCGCAGCCGGCCGCGCCTGCCAGCGAGAATATCGGCCTGCCGTCCTTCATCACCGGCGGCGCTCCGCAGCCGGCAAATGCTGCGCCCTTCGAGCAGAACGGCAGCAATGGCAACGGAAATGGCGAGCAACGTTTCCCGCCGCGCCGCCGCCGCCGGCCGCACGGTCCGCGCCCGGACGCCGCTGCCGCACCGGCTGCCGTCGGCGAAGACTTCAATCCCGGCAACTCGTAAGTAGGTCGCTCGTTAGAGCGACCTTACCTCGCCTCATTGCTGGCCGTGGCCGATCCAAAGGCCGCGGCCAATTCTTTTGCGCCAGGCAGATTGCTGTTCGCATCCATGCGGTTGTTGGTGATGGCCAGCAGCTTGGCCACCGTGTTGTGGCGGATCGCCACCGGATTGCGCTCATAGCCGCCACGCTGGAAGAAGTTCGCCGTCGGCACCTGCTCGCGCATCGCCTGCGGCATGGTCACCATATCGAAACCGTTGCCGTCGCCGGTGAGATTCATCATTTCGAGTTCGGCGGCAGAGAGCGGGCGATCGAAACCGCGCGCGCGAGCGAACTGCACCGAGGTGAGCAGTTTGTGGACCTGCAATTGCGGGCCGACATCCATGTCCAGCACCAGCGCATGCATCGCCCAGCCCTGCGGCGTGGTGCCGAGCTTCTCGAGCGCGCTCCAGCCCTGCGGCCCGCTGCGAACCACGGCATACATGCGCTTGAACACCGCGATCTTGTGATCCATCGCCTTGCGCTGCGGCCCCTGAAGCATCGCTGCCCTGTCGGTGAGAACCTTCAGGATCTGCGGGCCCTTCTCGGCAATCAGCGTCGTCGTATTCGCGGTGAGGAGCTGATTGTAGCCGATCGCCGTCGAGATCGCGCGCGAACCGGGCTTCGACGGATTGAGCCCCGACTGCATGTCGTGGCCGCCATTGCCGCCGGTTTCGAACGAATAGACACGCACCGCCTGCTCGCGCGTCAAGCCAGCCTGCAAGGCCGCGCGTGCATAGGCGCGCTTGAATTCCATTTCGCTGCCTGGACGCGACGGCGCGAACTGGAATTCCGAACGCGCAGCCCCGAGAAAGTCAGCAACCACCGGCAAGTCCTTGCGCACACGCGGACCACCGTCATCTTCAGGCTCCGGATTCACCGGCCGCTTCGGACCCTCATAGAGCGGCGCCTGCTCCAATACGTAATCGTTGAGCGTGACGGCCTGACCTTCCCGGCGTTTGGCGAAGCGGAGTTTCCGCTTCTCGGAAATCGCATTCCAATAGGCGCTTGCCTCCTGATCGAAGGCAGCACGCGCTTCCTGATATTCCGCCAGCTTGCGGCGGTATTCGGCGACGGCCTGAGGCGATGCGCCCTGCGCCATCGCATCGGCGACCGAGGGCGGAAGAGCCGATGGCTCCGATGCGAGCACCGACGACCCCAGCAATACAGCGAGCGGAAGGGCAACGGACAATGTGCGAATCGAATGGGACATGAGACCTGTCGCGTTCGCGCGCCAGGCGCGCTGAAAATGGTCGGGGCACGCGCAACATGCGCAGGCCCGCGGTGTTCCTGTCCGAACGACGTTGGAGCAGTTTGGTGAATTTTGTCTTGCCAGCCAAGCCCGTTTTCGCGACCGGTTGTCTCACTTCCACGCGAAAACGGGCTGTTCCAGTTCCGCAACCCGGGTGATGCGCCCGGCCAGGAGTTCGCTGAACTGATAGATCAGTGCCGCAGTCGGCGCGTGAATCCGATGGCCGAAATGGCTGTAGCGGATGACGCGACGCTCGCTTTCCGGAATGCTGATGAAATCGAACGCCTGCGGGCGCAGCAATTCCGTGAGCGCGATCCGATGCACCGAGGCGACCTCGTCCGGATTGGGAACCAGCTGCCGGCTATCGTCCGCCCACATCACCACCGGCGTGATCAGATATCCGGATCGCGTTGGATAGTCGTCCAGCATCCCGATCACGTCATCGGCGCCGAGCCGCAGGCCGAGCTCCTCGTCGAGTTCGCGCAATGCTGTCTCGGCCGGCGTCTCGCCGGGATCACAGCGTCCGCCCGGCAGCGCCCATTGATTGCTGTGTGCGCGGAGACTCGAGGCTCGCAATGTCAGCAACAGACCGGTGGACGCATCATTGTCAGCCTGGGCAAGCACCAGCGCTACGGCCGCCCGCTTGAGCTGCTGCGTTGACGTCGCTTCGTCTTCGAGGCGGGTGAATTCGGCGACGCGGGCCTCGATTGTCGTCCGCGTGGCAGCATTGAAGGGAGCCATCATCCGCGACACTAGCATGGTCGCGGATGATGCAAAGATGGTCGTGAGGGAATTGCTATGCCAGTTCTGCAGCGGCACGCTGCATATTATCCGACATGTCCGATGTCACCGTGCTTTGCTCCTCCACCGCGGCAGCGGTCGAGGTGACGAACTCGTTGACGTGTTCGATGGCCTGCTTGATCGTCACCAAGGCGCTGACGACGTCACCGGAGATGCCATTGAGCGCCTCGATCTCGCTGGAAATCTTGTCGGTGGCCTGCTTGGCCTGATTGGCGAGATTCTTCACCTCCGATGCCACCACGGCAAAACCGCGGCCGGCTTCGCCGGCACGCGCCGACTCGATTGTGGCATTCAGCGCCAGCAGATTGATCTGGCCGGTGATGTCGCCGATCAGCCCGACGATCCCGCCCATGGCATGCGCCGCCGACGTCAAACGTTGCGCCTGCACGTCGGCCGTCTCCACCTGGCCCACCGCAGCTTCCGCCGTCTGCCGCGACTTCACCATGGTCTCGGAGATTTCCCGGATCGAAGCATTCATCTCCTCGCTGCCGGCAGCCACGGATTCGATCAGCGACCGCGCGCGTTCGGCCTTCATCCGTGCCATCGCCTGCGCCGTGATATCAGTGGCATATTTCACCACCTTGAACGGCTTGCCGTTGAGATCGAAGATCGGATTGTAGGAGGCCTGAATCCAGATCTCACGCCCGCCTTTGCCCAACCGCTTGTATTCGGCCGCCTGATAGGTTCCGCGATTGAGGCTGGCCCAGAATTCGCCGTAAGCCGCAGATGCCCGCTCGGTGGGATCGACAAACATGCTGTGATGACGATCGCGGATTTCATCGAGCGTATAGCCAAGCGTGCTCAGGAAATTCTGGTTCGCGGTGATGATGTTGCCGTCCATGCGGAATTCGATCACCGCCTGCGATTTGCGGATCGCTTCCATCTGTCCGTCGCTGTCCGCCGCCTTCAGCTTCTGCTGGGTGACATCGGTCGCGAATTTCACCACCTTGAAGGGCTTTCCGGCCTCATTGAGGATCGGATTATAAGTAGCGAGAATCCAGATTTCCCTGCCGCCCTTGCCGACGCGCTTGTATTCCGCCGCCTGATACTCACCGCGGGCGAGGCGCATCCAGAAATCGCGATAGGCATTTCCGTCGCGTTCCTGCGGCTCGACGAACATGCTGTGATGCCGTCCCTGAATCTCCGAGAGCGCATAACCGACGGTGGTCAGAAAGTTCTCATTGGCCGTGATGATCGTGCCGTCGAGATTGAACTCGATCACCGCCTGAGCACGATCGATCGCCGCGATCTTGCCCTGGGCATCAAGGCTTGCGATCTTGCTCGCCGTGATGTCGGTGGCGAATTTGATTACCTTGTACGGTTTGCCGCCGCTGTCGAGGATCGGATTGTAGCTCGCCTCGATCCAGATCTCCCGGCCGCCCTTGGCGACCCGCTTGTATTGGGCAGCCTGAAACTGCCCCTTATTAAGGTTACCCCAGAACTCCCGATAAGTGGCGCTTTCGCGGGTCACCTGATCGACGAACAGGCTGTGATGTTTGCCCTTGATCTCATCGAGCGTGTAACCCATCGCGCCAAGAAAATTCTCGTTAGCGGTGATGATGGTGCCGTCGAGATTGAACTCGATCACCGCCTGAGAGCGGCTGATGGCAGCCGCCTGAGCCAACGCATTCTGCAATTCCAATTTGCTGCGTCGAGTGAACATGAGCTGCTCCGTGGCTGAAAGCCATTAACTGAAAAGCTACGGATCCGACGCACGCCACACCGCACGTCGTTTCCCAAAATTTCATAAAGTCAGGTCGTGACAGCTGGCCTAATCGGCCAGCTGCTTGTCATTGCCCATACGATTCCAGTAGGCGGCGACCTTTTCGGCCAGCTGGCCCTGACGCTCGCCCTGCTTCGGCACCATGCTTGGCGAAGAGCTTTCCGGCATGCCGGCGACCATGCTGCGGGCAGCGAGCTGCTGATAGTATTCCAGCACGGCGATGCGCAGGTTCGACGACAGGTTCGGCGTTTCGCGCTTGCGCTCGATCTTTTCGATGTAGTTTTCGATCGTCGTGTTCTCCATCTTCACAATCGCCTGCAGGCTGGCCCAGAAGCTATCTTCCAGGCTGACGCTGGTGCGCTTCTTCGACACCACAACAGAGCGTTTGCGGTTGACGTTGGGGCGGTTCATCGCGGTCTCGTAAGGCATGGATCGTTCCCTTTCAGTCTTGAAATGTCAGTTGTTGTTCACGCACACGCACATCAGTTCACCAGCACCGCGCCATCACAACGGATGCCGGTAACCCAGACATCGGCCTGTCCGAGGCCGACCCCAAGGCTGGAGAGCACGCCCGCCAGCAATTGATCGAGCGATCCTGTCGCTGCGCTGAGGATGCCGCCAACCAGCGCACCAAGGCCCGGAATCGGAATGCCGAGACCGATGACGGTCACGGTGATATTGAGATCGCCGAGCAGGCTGCCGATCAGCGACGAGGTGAAATTCGTTGATGTGACGGTCTTCTTCGTTTGCGACGTGATGTCCGCATAACTGAAGTCGACATTGACCGGCGTCGTGTTGCCCATACCTGCATGGGCCTTGCCAGTGACCGTGATCAGACCGAGATCGACCAGCGTGGCCGGACCGGGATTCGGTTTGGTCGTTACATTCTGCAGATCGGCGGCGGAGACGTTACCGATCCACGCATCGATCACGCCGGGCGTCACCCCGAGTGTAACGGTGGAGGTACTGACATTCGGGTAGCCGCAATTCACCTTATTGAGCGTTGCTGTACCGGAAGCGACTTCCACGTAAACCGGCAGATTGACTACCGAGGCGGCCCCGGTACCGATGAGCTTGACCTGCAGCAACACGCGGGTCTGCGCGGTATGCACGCTGATCCCCTGGTTTCCGACGGCCACCCAGCTAGACCCCTGCGGTCGCGCACCGATGGTCGCAATCAACTGGACGCTGGCGATGCCCGGCAGGTTGATATTGACACCCGTATTCACCTGGCTGGAGCCATTGGCGATGCCAGCCGTCGCTTGCAGCAGATCGTAGAGCGAGATGCTGACGCCGGTCTTCGGCTTGGTGCCAACCTTGAGATCGGAATAGGGCCCGGCATCGATCAGCGACAACGGCGTGAGCTTGGCGGTGGACGATATCGCCGCCTGCGACACCGTCGAGAGCGCGGTTGTGGCCGTGCTGGCGCCATTCGTAGACTGCTGTGCACTGAGCGCCGCAGCTAGAATGTCACCGACCTTGGCGTTGGCGTTCAGCACCGTTTCATAGGTGGCCGCCGTCAGACCGATGCGCGTCGCCAGCGCCGACAGGAAATCGAATGCGTCGATTCGCGTATTCAGCAGCGCCTGATAGTCCATCACCGACAGTGACAGCGTCGTTCCGAGCAGCGAGCCAAGCAGGCTGTTCAGCAAACCATTGTTCAGCGATACCAGACGCGAGCCGATGGCGAAGGACGCGACTTTCGTGTTGGCGGCGATCGCCTGTGTCTTGATCGTGAAGGCATTGCTTCCGGTGAAGAATTTGCTGAAATAAAGCGGCGTCGCGGTCTGCAATGTTACACGGGCGGCATTTGGCGTGCCAACCGCCGGCGTGACGAAACGGTTATTGGCTGGAATACTGGAGTCGGCCGTATAAGTGCCAAGCTCGACAGCGATCAGGGCACTGGCTGGAAAATTGTTGTTCGTCACCGCCGACGTTGCGGCATTGGTGGCATTGGTCAGATTGCTGGCGGCAACAATTGCGGCGATGTCCGCCGTGCTCTGCGTCTTGCGACGATCCGCAGCGATCGTGCCGACATCGACGCCAAGCGCCGCGCAGCAAATCGCCAGCGTCATGCCGCCGACGGACATCATGGCAATATTGCCGCGCTGATCTGCAGAAAAGCGGCGAAGGAGGCTCATGAGCGATGCCACGATCAGAACCCTCCATACGGGATCGAAGCCGAACGCGTCACCAGCGTTGCAGGCTTCGGCACGAATGGCAGCGCGTAGATGAACATCGCCGAGGCATCGTAATTCACTGTGACGACGAACACATTTGCATTGGAGGACGACGTGGCCGCAGCGGTCGTCAGCTTCGACGGATCGATCAGCGGATAGGTCGCGGCGTTATTGGTGACGTAAGTCGATGCCAGCGAGCTGCGCTCGGTCTCGCTCATGCCGGCCACCGACGAACGCGCGGCTTCAGCAGCGAGCTGCTGCACACCGTGAATGACCGCGAGATAGGATCCGAACACGACGATGCCGAACACGATCGTCAGGAACACAGGAAGCAGCATCGCGAATTCGACGGCACTTGAGCCGTGCCGGCACGATGCGAAAGTGTTCGGACGTTTGATGGCGAATCTCGTCATGATGCGAGCTTCGCAAGGGCGAGTGAAGACTACCTATACAACTTCTATTACCACAATCGGCTGGCAATCATCTCAAATGCAGGAATAGTCCGCGATAGATGCATCGAAACTGATGACGTCATCAGTTCTTACTGCGTCACGACGAGTTCCGTCAGATGTTGCCGAAGCGAGATCGCAATGTTTCGAGCAGCTTGGCGCTTTTCGTACCACCATCGTTGCGTGCACATAGCAGTATCCGCGGCGTGCCGCATGTCGGAAGATAGTACTCATTGGCGATCATCAACGACGATGGAACCAGCCGTTTCGGCAACACCGTGAGTCCGATCCCGGCTTTCGCCGCTTCTATCCGCGCGTGAAAATCGGGGCTGGAAAATGCGATCCGGTAGATCATTCCCTTGCGCTCGAGCGCCTGCACCATCAGTTCGTGCATGATCTGTCCCGGCCAGGTGAGCAACGGGATCGGCGCTCCGGGACTGAGCGTGAAGTCCTTCGAACGCACCCAGGCCACTTCGTCGTCGCGCTGATCGACGACCTCGACCATCGGGTCGGGCGGCGTATCGCTGAGGCTCAGATAGACACCGATATCGACGAAACCATCGACCAGGCATTTCACGATCTCTGCCGAGTTGTCGGCATAGATCGAGATGTTGGTCATCTCGGCCTTGCTGAGCACTTCGATCATGCGCCGGGAATAGATATTGCTCAGACCGATCCTGATCGGCGTATCGTCCGGCGCACCGCCGCGAAGCATCAGCAACTGATCATTGGCTTCGAGGATCTTCTTCGCCTGGATCAGAACCAGCTTGCCGAGCTCGGTCGCTGCCGATCCGTTCGCCGATTTCTGGAAGATGCTGCCACCGACCACATGCTCGATACGCTTGATCTGCGAGCTGATGGCCGGCTGGCTGAGACCGAGGACCTTGGCCGCCTTGGTGATGCTGCCCGTTTCGGAAATCCCGACGACCGACCGCATGATCTCGGTCGGGATGCTCGAACTTTGATATCTGCGATGCATCGACATGGTCCTTCGAGATCGGCCGCAATCGTTGCCTCGGCAACGCTGCGCCTTCCGTTCGACTTACCAAGGCACACAGCCATCAACGCTGGGATTCGGCGACGCCGCCTCGAGGCCAAGGTTGCACGCATTCAACTCTACACCTTCTCAAGGTGTATCGATCTGCTTCTGCTGCCAAGCATTTTCACTAGAATTTCGGCAGGTTACCCAGATTGAGCTGCGCTTGTCGTCGAAGAACGGTCATATTTTACCGAAATTGTCTTCAATTCACGGATTCACCTGAGCGCGACGAATCCGGTCGCAACATTCTGCAGGTTTCAGATTGCTCGATTCGAACCTTGGCTCTTAAGCGATGCGAGAGCATCAGCCCGATGTCGAAATCTTTCTCATCGTCCCGCTGAAGACGTAGGCCAGCCCAGCTCCGGCAAAAGCGCCGACCAGTTTCACCAGCGCGTCAGGGATCCGGCCGTGACGGTCGGGTGTCAGGTGCTGGAGCACTTCGAGGCCCACGGCAACGCCACCAACCATGAGGGTCACCAGCCACAGATGGCGCGGATAGGCCACCCCGAACAACAGGCTAACGGCGGCAAACGCCAGGAACCGCTCGCCGCTGACATCGCCCACATGCGGCCGCAGCCCGATCGGCGACAAAGTTGCAAAAGCAACCGCCAGCAGCGTCGCCCAGGCCAGAATGATGACAATTCTTCGAAACATCGCGCGGTCTTATCGCAAGCTGGCGCCAGCGCGGCGTTTCTCGCAATGCAGGGTTAATCGGCCGGAACAAACTGGCGATCCCGGGATGACTCGAACATCCGACCTACGGTTTAGGAAACCGCCGCTCTATCCGGCTGAGCTACGGGACCGCTCGAATGGCTGGTGGGCCACTGGCCAGTTCCATATCAGAGCCCGGCGCAGCTCGCTACCACTTGTTGCTGCTCGGATTTTGCAGATATTCGGCCTCACATTCCTTTGAAATGCGGTCGCCTGACCAGAGGAACAGGCTCCATCATCATGTGTTGGCCCCGGCATCATGACAAAGATGGAGAACCCACATGAAGACCATGAAGCTTCTGACGGCTGCGGCTGTCGCAACTGGACTGATGGCAACGCCGGTGCTGGCCAAGGACAAGACCAAGCATCGCGCCAAGGCGCAGTCCGAATACAGCATGCAGATGGGCAAGAGCGGCTATCGAGACAACAGCTATCGCAATGACATGCGCCGCGCGGATAGCGGCTTCTGGCCGGCCGACGTCGCCGCTGGAGCAGTGGGCGGCGCGTTTGGCGTAGCCGGTGCCGCCGTGAACACCGCAGGTGCAATTGCGACGGCCCCATTCCGCGCATGGAATGACAACGCCCCGTGGGACAATAGCCGCCCATGGGACAACAGACGCGCCAACATCCAGAGCGGCACGTGGAACAACAGCTACGCCTATTATAACGGGCCGATGGATCGCTACGATTCGCGCGACTCCTATGCCCGCCGCAACAATTTTGTCTGTCAGCCCGGCACCTGGATCCGCGGCGAAGACGGACAGCGACATATCTGCCAGTAATACGTGACAACGGTATCAAGAAGGGCGGCGATCAGCCGCCCTTCTTCGTTGCGCGATATTCGTCGACACATTACCGGCCACGCAAGGCCACACATGGAAACCCCACATATACCTACTCAACTACACAATCAGCCTGGACGCGCAGGCACCGTACTTCGCAATTCTACAACGAAATCGAGAACGATTTGCGCGCGCGAGTTCCAGAAACTCTGCAGCGCAGACCTGCTTTGTGTCTAAAAAAGGGGAGAAATGCGTCAGCTGCGGTTGAAAAACGGCGCTCGATGGTGACAATCGCCGCAGATATGACCACAGGGGCAGACGTGATCAGATCGCGGCAATCGAGCCTGATAGCAACGACATCGACGGTTATCCTGCTTGCGGCATCGTTCGCAGTGCTGCCGACTCGCGCGCATGCCCAATGGTGGACTGCAGCGCCGGCCGACTACGAGGACTGTGCCGACCGCGTCGAAAAATCGTCATTGAGCGGCGAGACGAAAGCCGCGGCACTGTCGAATTGCGAAAGCAAGTTTGCCGGCCGACGCAAGCGTGGCGGTGGCTACACCTATCACGACTTCATGCAGAACCGCGTCTTCGACATCGCCGGACCGAATCCCACCGCGGCGGAACAGAAGATGATCGACGAGCAATACGCGATCTATCTCAACAATCAGCGGCGCAATATCATCCTTGCTGCTTTCGCCAAGAAACAGAGCGAAGCCCAGCAGCCGGCCGCCATCGACACGGATTTCCGCGACGACGCCGCGGCACCGGTCGTTGCCAAGAGCACACCGCCGGTCGCGCTCCCGCGTCCACGCCCGAAGCAGCGCGCGGAAAAGGGACCCGATTGTGCGACGGAGCCGCTTGCCTGCGGCTGGTCGAAACTGTCGACAGGCCTGAAGGATATCAAGGACGCTCTGTTCGGCCCCCCTGCGCCGGCCAAGACCAAGCGAACCTGATTCGGTTTCCAAGCTCGGCTTCCTGATCGAAGCGATCCATCACGGGCGCTCTCAGTCCGAGATCACCATTGCCCAGAACATGCGATAGGGCGATTTCGGATTGGTCACCGAGGCTACACCGACCTTGCGCGCACCGGGCATCAGCAGATTGGCACGATGGCCGGGACTGTCTTCCCACTGCTTCAATGTTTCCGGGAATGTCAGAAACCCGGCGGCGATATTTTCGGCCGCCCTGGACTTGCGCAGCTTGGCGACACGCACCGAGAACGGCCCGCCGACATCATGGCTGACCTTGCCGCTTGTCGACATGGCCCGCGCCTGCACGAGAGCGACCGCTGCAAGCCCGCTGTCCTGGCTGACGGCCGAAAGCTTGTGCGCGCGCCGGAATGCACTGATCTGGCTGGCATAATCTGCTGCCATTGCGGGCGCAGACAGCACAGCGGCGGCAATGCAGGTGAAAAGGAAGGTTCGCGGGATCGGCGATTTCATCGATGCGTTCAACGCTTGTGGCGATGCCGAACGGCAGGTCGGCGCCGCAGCGGTTTTTCGATGATAAGAGGTTGTTGCGATTGAAGGGCGCGGCGCTGCTCGGCCAGGCGCGCATCATAACCGGGCGACGGCGTAACCGTCGGTGGAACCGCCCAGGCAGGCGCAGAGACCACGCACACGAACGACGCCGATATCAACGAAGTAAAGAGAGGTCGCATCTGCCAACTCTCCTGATCACATCTAAAAAGGCCTGAAGCGCAAGCGCTTCAGGCCAGAGCGTTCGAAACCGAAGCTTACTTCTTGGTCTTCTTCGCCTTGGTGGTCTTGGCGGTCTTCGCCTTCTTCACCGACTTCGCGGCAACCTTGGTGGTCTTCGCGGTGGCGACCTTCTTGGCCTTGCGGCGACGATGTCCGAGCGGAATGCCAAGCTTGATGGCCTTCTGACGCAGCGAACCGCCGGTGCGCTTCATTTCCTTAGCGATCTGTTCGAGCGGGGTCTGGGCCTTCGAATGTGCGCGGAGCACCTTTTCGTCTTCCTTGGTGTATTCGCGACGAACGAGTTTCTTTTTTGCTTTCTTGGCCATAGGAGCTCCGATTTGTAGTTGAGAATTTCAGCCGGCACACGTCCTGCCGATATGCATGAAGGGATTGACGTCAGATAAAAGATCGAACCTTGGTCAAATCACGCGACTATCTATACTAGAGAAGTTGAGAATGACATAGGCTTTGATGCCAGATTGCGATGAGCAGTATTGAACGCGCACTGCGCTTCACCGAACTCACTGATCGATATGCATCTACTACCTCACCGGCCGATCGATCGCTACACTACGGATCGTGCGGAGATCGTCCGCTCCGCCGAACAGAACCAGACTAAACATTTCGTCGGAAATCACTCACCAGATGATGCATGATATTACCGCCGCGAGATAATTGCGCGTGTAATCGCACGATCACTCGCCCGCCCTACGGCAGAATGATCGCTTGCTCGCAGCTTGATTTCAGAATGTGTAGGAGAGCAAAAGCCTGATCGACGGCAACGATCAGTAACTACAAATCACGAATTTGTTGAGCCGACAGCGCCGGCGAACCGCGTTTCGCCACTTCCGCAGCCCTCACCAGCTCGACCACGCGCCGGATGAGCGGCGTCGCAACGCCATATTGATTCGCCAATTGCAGAATGACGCCTTGTAGATAATCGATCTCAGTAGGGCGGCCACGCTGCAGATCCTCCCACATAGAGGAGCGCGCATTGATATCGATTTTCATTACCCGTCGAAGGATCAGACCGAATAAACCATCCGGCAACCGCAGCAGATGCGGCGTGAGCCAGGCAGGCATTGCGGTCGGAGCGACTGGCGAAATGCCTGCGGCGCGCAATACTGCGAGCCCTTCCGTCATCTGGTCGGCGAACAGAACTCGCCAGGCACGCTGCTGCAACTGCGCGTGAAGCGGCAGATCGGATAGCGCATTCAATGCGTTGCTGAGATTGACCAGCAATTTGCCCCATTGCACGCCGGAGATATCATCGGTCAATTGGACTGGCAAACTCACAACAGCCAGGCGGCCCGCCGTGTCATTGCTGTCGCGCTCGAGCACCAACGCGCCGGATGTGGCGCGGTGCACCGTCCCATCGTCCCGGGTCACGACATTGAACGGCACCATGCCGCCCAGCACCCGATGGCCGGGCAAAGCCTGCTTGAGCACAGCAACATTGCCGACGCCATTCTGCAGGCTGACGATCGCTGCATCTGCGGAGGCGTGTTGAACGATGAGTTCGGCCATTGCAGCGGTGTCGCCGCTCTTCACCGCAACGATAATGATGCCGGCGTTCTTCATGATTGCCGGATCGTCCGACGGGTTGACCTGCTCGGCACGCAATTGCCAGCGCCCACCCTCGAAGCTCGTCAGATTCAGTCCGTGTTGCGCGATACCATCAATCACGCGCGGGCGCGCTAGTAGTGAGACAGGGCGACCAGCCGCTGCGAGCATGCCGCCGACGAAGCAGCCGATACTGCCGGCCCCGGCGATGCAGATAGGGCGTTGTGCGCTCACGTCACCTCCCGCTCTTGAACGATGCCCGTTCCTAGCAAAATGCGGCAGCACTGCATACCTGTGGAACCGACGCGACTTGTCCGCGTCATATCGCGCAGCTATCTTTTTACGGGCTGGCTTGGACAGGAGATGACGATGGGTTTGCTCGACATTCTAAATGGCATGGCCAACGGGCCGCGCGGCCCCAGCGATCCCGATGACAAGAGCGGAGGCATGTCGCCGCTCACCATGGCGATCCTCGCACTGCTCGCTTACAAGGGCTACAAACATATCACCGGCGGCCAGCAGCAGCCGGCGCCGCAGGGGCACCCGCAGCAGGTGCCAGCACCAACTCAAGCCAGCGTGAATGACGGCGGCGGCCTCGGCGGGCTGCTTGGCGGCCTTCTGGGCGGCAACGCCGGAGGCACACAAGCCGGCGCGGCTGGCGGCGGAGGCCTTGGCGATCTACTGCGCGGCCCGCTCGGCGGACTGCTTGGCGGCGCAGCAGCCGGCACGGTTCTCAGCGGCGGTCTCGGCGATCTCGTGAAGCGCTTGCAGGAGAACGGACAGGGCGACGCTGCAGACTCCTGGGTTCAGCCCGGACCGAACAAGCAGATCGCACCGGGCGATCTCGGCGCAGCACTCGGCGCCGACAATATCGCCCAGCTCACCGCCCGCACCGGAATGTCGCGCGAGCAGCTGCTTTCCGAACTCAGCAACGAACTTCCCGGCGCAGTGGACGAGTTCACACCGCATGGCCGGCTGCCGACCGAGGACGAAGCCTCGTCGCGCTGGGTCTAGTTCATAAAACGAGGGGGAACTGCAATGCTCTGGATCATTCTTGTCGGCTTCGTGGCGGGTATTCTTGCCCGCATCATCTCCCCGGGCCCGAACAATCCCTCGGGCTTCATCCTGACCACGCTGCTCGGCATCGCCGGCGCGTTCCTGGCCACCTTCATCGGTCAGCAGATCGGTCACTACGGCCCGAACCAGGGCGCCGGCTTCATCACCGCTACGATCGGCGCGCTGGTGGTACTGTTCATCTGGAACAGGCTTGTCGTCCGCGGATCAATCCCGGATCCCGGCCGGCGCTGAAGACCAGATAAAAAGCCCCGGTCGCATCGACCGGGGCTTTTTTGTTATGCCCGCACCGACGAGAGGTGCATGCCAGCATCCATGCGCACCAGCTCGCCGGTCATATGGCCCGACGGCGATGTGGCAAGGAAGCAGATGAGCTGCGCGATATCTTCCGCCGTCGAGGCAGCCCGCAGCGGCACCCGGGCGATCACCGCCTCACGGACCTTGGCAGCCGCATCCGCGCCGCGCCCCTTGGTGAACCAGGGCGTATCGATATAGCCGGGGCAAACCGTGTTGACGCGGATCAGCGGCGCCAGCGCACGGGCCAGCGACAGCGTGATCGAGTTCAGCGCGCCCTTGCTGGCCGCATAAGCAACCGACGAGCCAGCGCCGGACAGGCCAGCCATCGACGACACATTCACCACCGCCGCCGCACGGCCCGAAACCCTCGCGCTGCTTTCGAGCAAGGCCCGCGCCGCGCGCACCATCTGATACGGCCCGATGGTGTTGATGCCATAGATCCAGTGGAAGTCCTCTGCCGAAAGCCCGTCGAGATCGTCATGCGCGACATGTTTGGTGACGCCGGCATTGTTGACCAGCGCATCGATGCGGCCCCACTTCTCGGCTGCGGCGACGATCTTCCTGCAATCCTCGTCTTTCGAGACATCGCCCTGCACCACCACGACCTCGGCAGCACCCAGCTGGCGACATTGCTCAGCAGTGGCCTCAGCTTCCTTCGCGCTCGACGAATAGTTGATCACGAGGCGCGCGCCGTCCTTCGCAAGGATGGCCGCCGTCGCAGCGCCGAGTCCCGACGCCGATCCCGTAATCACCGCACACAAACCATCCGCAGACATCAGCATTTCCTCTGTTTCTATTGTTCAGACGGAGTGATCTAACACAGCCTCTTCGCGCTGGTATACAACCGTAGCCATTCGCTACGCGGAATAAGCGCGCATCATGCCGCCACCGCAGACCACAATGCAGGTGCGCCGCTTGCATCATGCCGGCTTTTCCGCATCATGCGCGGCAACAAGAGTGGCAGCACCCCATGCCCGGCATTTCCTGCCGAATGAGATGCGCTATCAGACGGGAAACGCCTTGACCGAGACAGATAATATCGTCGCCGAAACCGCCGAACGCATCTTCGCCGATCTCGCGGACGCACAAACCATCAATCACGACAAGTCCGGCGCCTGGAAGGTGCCGCTCTGGCAGGCGCTGGCCGATTCCGGCCTGCCGCTATCATGGGTGCCGGAAGACTGCGACGGCTCCGGCACCAGCATGGCCGAAGGCTTCAGCGTTCTCAGCGTCGCCGGCCGGGCCGGCGTCAGCATTCCACTCGCCGAAACCATGCTCGCCGGCTGGCTGCTGGCGCAGGGCAAGATCAAGTCGCCCGAGGGCATGATGACCATCGCACCGGCGAGCCCGCGCGATCGTCTCACGCTCAATGCCGACGGCACCATCTCCGGCCGCACCCGCGGCATCCCCTTCGCCAAAGAGGCAAAGCATATCGCTGTCGTCGCCGGCGCCTCGATCGCTCTTGTCGATGCCAGCGCCTGCAAGATCGATGCGGGTCTCAGCCTGGCCGGCGATCATTCCGACACCGTGCATTTCGACAGGGTCAAGCCGGTCGCGATCGGAAAAGCGCCGGCGGGCATCGATGAGAAAACGCTTCTGCTGATGGGCGCGCTCGCGCGCAGCCTGCAGATCGCCGGCGCGCTCGAGAGCATGCTCAGCATCAGCGTGCAATATTCGGGCGAGCGCGTCGCCTTCGAGAAGAAGATTTCGAAGTTCCAGGCCGTGCAGCACAATCTCGCCAAGCTGGCCGGCGAGACCTCCGCAGCGCTCGCTGCCGCCAGCTCTGCCGCCGACGCCTTTTCGCACGGCCAGCCCGTCGATGACGCCCTGTTCCTCGAAGCCGCCGCGGCGAAAATCCGCTGCTCTGAAGCCGCCGAGAAAGGCGCCGCCATCGCCCATCAGGTGCACGGCGCCATCGGCTTCACGCAAGAACATATCCTGCATCGCTACAACCTGCGCGCCCTCGCCTGGCGCGATGATTTCGGCAGCGAGAGTTATTGGGCCGTCGAACTCGGCAAGCTCGTGGCCCATCGCGGCGCGGATGAGCTGTGGCCGCTGGTCGCTTCGCGCTGATCACATAAGAAACGAGAACCAACATGACCGCAGCCCTTCGTTTCGACCCGATCCGCCTGCCGCCCGAATGCGAGCAACTTCGCAAGGAAGTCCGCGCTTTCCTCGCCGATGAAATCGCCGCAGGCACCTTCGATCCGCACCGGCCGGTGCAGGAAGATGCCGACAACCGCGAATTCTCCCGCCGCGTCGGCGAGAAGGGCTGGCTCGGCATGACCTGGCCGAAGAAATATGGCGGTCATGAGCGCAGCTTCCTTGAACGCTATGTGGTCACCGAAGAAATGCGCGTCGCCAATGCGCCGGTACGCCGCTTCTTCGTCGCCGACCGCCAGAGCGGCCCGGTGCTGCTGAAATATGCGCCCGAGCATATCAAGATGGACATCCTGCCGCGCATCTGCCGCGGCGAGATCTGTTTCTCCATCGGCATGAGCGAGCCGAATTCCGGCTCCGACCTGTTCGCCGCCAAGACCAAGGCAACCAGGACCGACGGCGGCTACCTGATCAATGGCAGCAAGATCTGGACGACCTCGGCGCATATCGCCGACTACATGATCGCGATCTTCCGCACCTCTCCGCCCACCAAGGAAAATCGCCGCCACGGCCTCACCCAATTCCTGGTCAATATGAAGACCCCAGGCATCAAGGTGAATCCGATCGACCAGATCACCGGTCAGCAGGAATTCAACGAAGTCGTCTTTACCGATGCCTTCATTCCCGACGATCACCTGCTCGGAGAAATCGATGGCGCCTGGAAACAGGCGACCTCTGAACTCGCTTACGAACGCTCCGGCCCGGAACGCTTCCTCGAGACCTATTACACGCTGACCGAACTGGTCCGCGCTGTCGGCCCAAATCCCGATACACGCAGCGCCGAAGGCATCGGTCGCCTGGTCGCTCAGCTCCATACCATGCGGCGCATGTCAGTGTCGGTGGCAGGCATGCTGCAAGCCGGCAAAGAGCCGGTTGTGGAAGCCTCCATCGTCAAGGATATCGGCACCGTGTGGGAGCAGCAGTTGCCGCACCGGGTCCGCGACCTCGCTGCCTTCGTCGACGAGAGCGCCTCCAACCACGCCACTCTGGAAGAGATGCTCGACTTCGCCATCAAGACGGCACCGAAGCTCACTATCCAGGGCGGCACGACGGAAGTTCTGCGCGGCATCATCGCGCGCGGCCTCGGCCTGCGCTGATCACACGAGTTACATCGAGGACATCATGACGACTTACAAGGACATCGCCGTCGAGACCCGCGGCCACATTGCGATCATCGAGATCCGCAAGCCGCCGCTGAACTTCTTCGACATCCTGCTGATCCAGCAGATCGCCAATGCGCTGGACGAGATCGACGCCAATCCAGAGCTGCGCGCCACCGTGCTGTGCGCGCAGGGCAAGGCATTCTGCGCCGGCGCCGATTTCAGCGATCCCAATCGCAAGGAAACGGTGGCAGATACGAAAGAACAGCAGGGTGATCCCGCCGACAATCTCGGCTCCATCGGCCATCTCTATATGGAAGCCGTGCGCATCTTCCGTGCCAAGAAGCCGATCGTCGCCGCCGTGCAAGGCGCAGCCATCGGCGGCGGTCTCGGTCTCGCCGTTTCTGCGGACTTCCGTGTGGCTTGCCCGGAAACACGCTTCGCCGCGAACTTCACCCGCCTCGGCTTCCATCCCGGCTTCGGCCTCACGGTGTCGCTCACCGAACTGGTCGGCAAGAACAATGCGGAACTGATGTTCTACACCTCGCGCCGCGTCGGCGGCGAGGAAGCCCTGAAGATGGGCCTTGCCAATGTGCTGGTGCCGCAGGATCAGGTCCGCGATGCCGCCATCAAGCTGGCCGAGGAGATTGCCGAGAATTCGCCGCTCGGCCTGCTCTCGACCCGCGCCACCATGCGCGCCGGCCTCGCCGACCGTGTCGCCAAGGCGACCGAGCACGAGCTCGCCGAGCAGACGCGCCTGCGCAAGACGGAAGATTTCAAGGAAGGCGTTGCGGCCACCGCCGAACGCCGCCTGCCGAATTTCAAGGGGCGCTAAGTCCCCGTCGGGTTTGCCTTGCAAACCTCACACTGAAATGGCCGGGCTTGCCCGGCCATTTTTATTCTATCTCAGCCCCTCATGATGAGGAGGCGCGGAGCGCCGTCTCGAACCATGAGATGGCTTGGCTCGGACTCTGCAACCATCCTTCGAGACGCGGCCTATGGCCGCTCCTCAGGATGAGGGCGGAGTGTATGGAAGCCTATTAAACTTTCCGCACCACCAGCGCATCGACGATCGTCACACCTTCTCCCGCCGGATGTACCAGCACGGGATTGAGTTCAATCTCTGTCACATCGTCCTCGAGCTGCGTCGCCAATTGCGAGATCTGTGCGATCAACCCTGCTGCTGCAGCAACATCGGCCTTCGCCGCTCCGCGAAATCCGTTCAGCAGCGGTGCGCCCTTCAACGCATCGAGCATGTCGCAAGCTTCCTGCGCGCTCACCGGCGCGGGCCGATAGACCACATCCTTGAACAGCTCCGTCGTCACGCCGCCGAGCCCGACCATCACCATCGGCCCGAAGGTCTTGTCGAGCAATGTGCCGACGATGATCTCGACGCCCTTCTTCGCCATCGGAGACACCAGCACGCCCTGCAACGTCGCCTGCGGCCGATGCCTTTGCGCGCCGGCCATCAGCGCATCATAGGCAGCAGCCGCTTCCTCCCTGGTCGCAATACCGACCTTGACGCCGCCGACCTCGCTCTTGTGCGGGATATCGTGCGACTGGATCTTCATCGCCACCGGCAAACCGATATCTGCAATCGCTGAGTCGAGCGACGCCCTCCCGGCCACGAGAATTTCATTCGGCACGGAGACGCCGGCCACTCGCAGGAACATCTTGCTATCATGCTCCGACAATGTCGGCGCAGTGAGATGGCTCGCCAGATCACGCGGGACCGGCACGACACTCGCGGCGGGCTCGACCGGCTTGAAGCGCGCGTGATCCACCAGCCGGCGCAGCGCCACGCTCACATGCGTGAGGCCGGACAACACCACCACGCCGGACTCCGCAAGTCCGGCCCGCGCAAAATTCGAGGGCAGTGTGTAGGACCAGAACACGATGGGCTTGCTTTGTGCGTCGATGACGGGCTTCAGCTCCATCGTCTTGAACGGCATCCGCGTTTCGCTCGACAGCGAAATCACCACCATGATCGCATCGACTTCATCGGACCGGGCGAGCAGTTCGATCGTTTTCTGCAGCCCGCCGCTATGCACGGCCTGCGCAGTGATATCGATGGGATTGCGCGGCGAGCCGTAGGACGGAATCAGCCCCCGGATAGTCGCCTGCAAACCATCCGACAATTCCGGCACCTGCATTCCCTGGGCCGATACCGCATCAGCGCCCCAGATGCCCGCACCGCCCGAGACGGTCACGACGGCGACCCGCTCGCCCTTTGGCAGCGGCGATGCCGTCAGCACGGCCGCGATGCTCACGGCCTCATCGAGATCGTTGGAGACGATGAAGCCGTAGCGCGCGAACACTGCGTCGTAAGCCGCGGTCCAGCCCGCCATGCTCGCCGTATGCGAGGCCGCGGCGCGCTCACCGGCACCGGAGCGACCAACCTTGGTGACAATGACGGGTTTGCCGATTGCTGCCGCCTTCTCCGCGGCTGCCAGGAATTTATCGACGTCGCGAATGCCCTCAATGAACAGCAACACGACATCGGTCGCGGCGTCCTGCACCATGTAGTCAAGGAACTCGCCGGCTCCGAGATCGGACTCGTTGCCCGTCGAGATCACCGTGCTGAGTGCGATGCCTAGCGCCTTGGCGCGATTGTAGATCGCGAAACCGATACCGCCTGACTGCGCCACGATACCGATCCGCTTCCTGGTCGCGGCGAGACGCTGCTGATCCGGCTTCACATCGACGGTCGGGCTGAAAGTCGCAGCGATGCCGGCAATCTGGTTGTAATAGCCCTCGGCATTCGGCCCGGAAATGCGCATGCCTGTGCGCTTCGCCAGCGCGGCGATGGCATCCTGCATGGCGATGGAATCGCCCCCCTCTTCGGCAAAGCCCGACGAGATGACGATCGCATGCTTTACGCAGAGCCTGGCGCAGTCTTCCAGCGCGCCAAGCACCACGCGCGCCGGAATGATCACGATCGCCAGATCGATCGGCTGTCCGATCGCATCGAGCGACGGATAACATTGCAGTCCATCGATATCGGGATAGTTCGGATTGACTGGATAGATTGCGCCCGCGAATTGGTTCTTGCGCAGGAAGGCCAGCAGCAGTCCGGGTATCTTGGTGGCATCGCGCGAGGCGCCAATGATGGCGATGCTGGACGGGTTGAAGAACGAGTCCAGCGGATGCGGACCTGACACACTCATGGCGTTTCCCGTTTATTTTTGTTGCCGTAGCGCTTCCGAGCGGCGTGGACTTCCGGTTCGCATCGACGAAGCGCGTCAGAATAAAGAGAATCGTGCCGCGGCGGCGACGCTCAGGCAACGACCCGGAACGTGACCCCGCCCAGCAGAAATGCATCACCGGCCAACGGACATCCGCGCGCCCGTGCCTTGCCCAGCACCTGCGCGACATCGTTGACGCGGAAGGTCAGTCCGGTCATCGCCTCGGCCTTGCCCTTGCTGAAATGCAGACAGCCATTCGGGAAGGCGATCTGCGGATCGTCCGATTTCGACGAGGTCAGCGGGATGCCGATGAGATTGCTCCAGTGCTGCGCCAGATCGTAGTGATCCGGGCTCTGCAGCTCGACCTCGAGCAGCGCCCGCGTCACGTCATGGCGTATCGATTCCTGCCAGTTCGGCCCGGCCGGCGGATAGATGTCGAAATCGTCGTCGCTGCCGGCAGTGTGGTTGAATTCGATGAATGCCGCCCGGCAATCGCGTGGATGCAATTGGACGCCATGGTAGGGCGGATGATCGATCACATTGGCCGTGCGCACACCGATGCTGGCGGCGAAGCGCCCGCGCTCGTCGGGATCCTCGCAGGACAGGATCACCATATAGCCGCCGCGCCCACCGGACCTTTCCAGAAAACGGCCGGCCGCGGTCCCCGGCTGCGTCGGCGCCACCACTTCGAGCAGCGTGGCATCGACGGGCATCAAGGCATTTTCGAGCCCGTATTTCTCGACATGCGGATCACGGTAGCAGACATCGAGGCCGAGAATGGCCGTGATGTCGCTGATGACAGGCTCCAGATGCGGAGCGACCAGACAGACTTGCCGCAACCGCATCTGGCTCATGATCATTGCCCCTTGAAAACCGGTTTGCGTTTCTCGACGAAGGCCTTCGCGGCCTCCTTGTGATCCTCGGTGTCGCCGCAGCGGGTGTGATGCATCGACTCGCCGTCGAAGCAGGCTTCCAGCGTCATCGTCTCGGCATTGTTGATGTTGGTCTTGATATAGCCGTAGGTGATGCTCGGTCCACGGGCGAGCGACATCGCCAGCTCGCGCGCCGCCGTTTCCACCTCGGCATCGTCGACGACTTTGGTCACCATGCCGAGCGCAAGCGCCTCCTGCGCCGTGAGCACCGGTGACATCAGATACAGTTCGCGTGCCCTGGCGCTGCCGAGCATCTTGGTGAGGAAGTAAGTGCCGCCGTAGTCACCGGAAAAGCCCACCTTCGCAAAAGCGGTGGTGATCTTCACCGAGGACGAGGCGACGCGGAGATCGCAGGATAGCGCAATCGACAGGCCCGCGCCCGCAGCGGCGCCATCGAGCTGCGCCACCACCGGCTTCGCCATCGTGTGCAGGATGCGCGAGACTTCCATGCCCTTGCGCAGATTGACGCGCTTCGCCTCGAACGGCAGCGGCGCACGACCGGCCGCCATCGACTTGACGTCGCCGCCGACGCAGAACGTGCCGCCGGCACCCTTGATGAGAACGG
>JAEXHR010000365.1 GCA_023449855.1 Pseudomonadota bacterium
GTAGGATGGGTTGAGCGTCGGCCGAAGGCCGGCGCGACAACCCATCGGCGGAGCTTGCCGCAACGATAGACAGCATGGGTTTCGCTGCGCTCAACCCATCCTACGTTCGAACGTCACGCCGCCCGCACGCGTTGCAGGAACTCGCCCACCTCGCTCTTCAGCCGCGTGCTGTCGCCCGACAGCGACTGCGCGGCTGACAGCACATGGCCCGACGCGGCGCCGGTCTCGCTGGCGCTGCGCTCGACCTGCGCGATATTGGCGCTCACCTCGATCACCGCCTGCGCGGCGTGCTGCACGTTGCGCGAGATTTCCTGGGTCGAGGCGCTCTGCTCCTCCACCGCGGAGGCGATGGACGACGCAATCTCCGACATCCGGTTGATGGTGCCGCCGATCGCTTCGATGGCGCCGACTGAATCCTGCGTCGCCGATTGAATGTCGAAAATCTGCCTGGAGATCTCCTCGGTAGCCTTCGAGGTCTGCGCCGCCAGCGCCTTCACTTCCGACGCCACCACCGCGAAGCCCCGCCCGGCATCGCCCGCACGCGCCGCCTCGATGGTCGCATTGAGCGCCAGCAGATTGGTCTGCGATGCGATGCCGGAAATGAACTGCACGACATCGCCGATCTTGGTCGCCGCGGCCGCGAGCAGCGCCACGCGGTCGTTCATCATGCGCGCCTGATCCACCGCCTCATCCGCAATCTGCGAGGACTGATGGACCTGACGGCCGATCTCGACCACCGACGCCGCCATCTGCTCGCTCGCCGATGCTACCGACTGCACGCTCGAGGAGGTTTCCTCCGACGCCTGCGCCACCTTCAACGACAGCCCCTGCGCATTGCTGGCGGTCTGCGACATCGAGCCGGCCTCGGCCTCCAGCTCATGGGACGCCGCCGCCACGAGTTCGATGATCCGGCCGACCTCGCGCTCGAACTGATCCGCCACCTGCTCCATGTCCGCACGGCGCGTCTCCGCAGCCTCGGCCACTTCGCGCATCCTGGTGCGGGTTTCCTCTTCGGCCTTTTCGCGCGCGACCAGCTTGAAGTTCTCCACCGCCCGCGCCATCGCGCCGATCTCGTCGCCGCGCGCAAGGCCAGGCAGCACCACCGTGAAATCGCCCTTGGCGAGTTCCTGCATGGCGCGCGTCATGCCGGCCACCGCATTGGCGATGCGCTGGCCGAAAATCGCAGCCAGCAGACCGATCAGCACCGTCGCGCCGGCGATCGCCCAGGTCATGATCTGGCGCACCTCGGCGGCGCGCGCTTCGGCCGCGTTGTAACGCTCGTCGGCGGTCTTGATCAGCTCATCGAGGCCCGGACGGTTGCGCTGGAACACCGTTGCGAAATCGGCGATCTCGTCATTGAGCAGGCTCTGCGTCACCTGATAGCCGGCAAAGCTCTGGCTATAGGTCTTCATCGCCGTCTCGATCTCGGTCTGCACCGCTTCCGGCAATCCTGACTCCGGCAGCGCCCTGGCGAACTGTTCCTGCCGCTTGTCGAAGTCCTCGCCATATTTGTCGCCGCCGCGCAGCATGAAGTCCTTCTCGTGCCGGCGCATCATCAGCATCAGATAAGTGAGGCGCGGCACGTCGTTGGCGGCGAGCTTGGTCTCGGCGTCCTGCACGGCATTGCGCAACCGGCCCTGCAGGCCCTCGCTCTCCTTGAGGCCGAGCTGGCGCTGCATCGAGACGATGTTGTTGAAACGCGTGCGATAGATGCTGAGCCCCGCGCGCAGCGCACTGTCGCTCTTGGCATCGTCGGTGCCCGCCGACTGCTTCATCACATTTTCGATACTGGCGAGAGCGGCCAGCAGCGTGTTCACGATCTCCTCGTGCCGCGCGACGTTGTTCTCTTCGCGCGTGCGCATGAAGGCATTCGCCACCTGGCCGGCTTCGAGATAGCCGTTGGCGAGGCGCGCGACTTCATGGCGCAATTTCAACGCATGATCGGATTGCGCCTGCGCCTGCGCGTCGAAGTGGAGTCCGGCAAGACAGATCGCGCCGATGGCAACGACGCTGAGCAATCCGAGCAGTGCAATCTGCACACGCAATCCGATATGCAGCGCGAATTTGCGTGAGGACTTGCGAACGGGCTGAGAGATACTTGGCATGCGATCCGGTGCGTCGATGGAAATTTCGCGTACCGGATATTCGGAGCCGTCTAACAAGACCTAAACGACGTCGATGCAATGCCATCAATGTGAGATGTTTATTTTACGTGGAACCCGGCACATGACATCGCGACGTCATCAACGCGTAACATGGGATGGCAAGGAACCGCAGGATGGGTAAAGCGCAGCGATACCCATCCGATAATTGCAGCAACTACACCTTCGCCATCGGCGGCACGCGCGTGTGCCAATCGGTCGCGGCTTCATGGGCGCGGCCGATGCGCAATGCGAGGGCTTCCTGATACGGCCGGCAGACGATCTGCAGCGAGGTCGGCAGCGCCTTCGACGTAAAGCCGATGGGAATGGCGAGACCGCAAAAGCCGATCTGGTTGACGAAGCGCGTCAGCGTGGCCGGCGTCGTCGCTTCATCGACATCCGCGAGCGGCATTGGCGGCACCTGCGAGGTCGGAGCCAGCAACGCGTCTGCGGCGCCAAAGGCCTGCAGCATCTCCTGCCTGTCTGCCTGCGCACGCCAGCGCGCCTCGATATACGCCTTCGCGTCGATCCTGCCACCGAGCACGCGCGCACGCACGCCCTCATCCATCGGCGATTGCGGATCGTCCGCCACCGCGCCATGGATCGCATAGGCCTCGCCCATCATGATCTCCGCTGCGCGCGAAAATTCCGGCAGCGGCTTTGGCAGATCGATGGTGACGATGGTGGCGCCGAGATTGCGATAGACCTCGACGGCTGCGTCATAGGCCTTGAGGATATCGGGATCGACCGCCTTGCGCTCGCGTGCGTCGATCACCGCCAGCGTCAGGCCCTTCACGCCGTCTTCCAGTTCCGCGAAGGGATCGATGGGCGTGACATCCAGCGTGGTGGGATCGCGGACATCCGGCCCCTGCATCGCCTGGAACAGCAGCGCCGCATCGTGCACCGAACGCGCCAGCGATCCCACCGTATCCAGCGACGGCGACAGCGGCACGATGCCATGCAGGCTGATGCGGCCGCTCGTCGTCTTCAGGCCGAACAGATTGTTGAAGCCTGCCGGCCCGCGCACGGAGCCGCCCGTATCGGTGCCGATGGCGATGGTCGCCAGCCGCGCGGCAACAGCCGCCGCCGAGCCATTGCTGGAGCCACCTGCCGTATGCGGCACCTCCGCATTCCACGGATTGCGCGGCGCGCCGAGATGCTGATTGGTGCCCCAACCGCCGAGCGCGAATTCCACCGTATGCACCTTGCCGAGCACGATGGCGCCGCGGGCCTCAAGCTTCTTGACGATGGTCGCCGTCTGCGTCGCCACACGGTCCTTCCGCGTGGCCGAGCCGGCCGTGCAGACCTTGCCCTCGATCTCGACCAGATCCTTGACGCCGACAGGCACGCCATCGAGCGCGCCGAGCGGCTTGCCGTCCTTGTAGCGCTGCGTCGCCTGCGTCGCGGCGGCGCGGGCTTCGTCGGCATAGACATCGATGAACGCATGGACCTTGCCGTTCAGCGCAGCGATGCGCGCGAGATGGGACGCGACCACATCGCTCGGCGTGAAGCTGCCCGCTTTGTAGCCGGCGACGAGTTCACTGGCGGTGAGAAAGCTCAAGTGATCCAAACTTTGTGGCTGCATTTTCGCTATTCCCATTCACGTTTTGCGCACTGCAAGGAGGAAACGTAGACGCAAGCCGGGCGGCGGTCGAGACGCAAGGCTGCCTGCTGGATTCGGGTTGGGTCGATGCCAAACGTCTAGATAGTTGCACATAACAACACGCTCACGCTCAAGGGGCAAAGCGATGACGATCGGCGGATGGAGGATCAGCGATTTTGCAGCGGTGATGGCCGTGTTGGGGCTTTTGGGGATGCTTGGCGCCTGGGACAATGCCCGCACAATCCAGCGCAATCTCGCCGATGGCCGCCAGGCGAGCGCCATGATCACTGGCGCGCACCAGAAAAGTAATCGGTTTCCGCTGACTTTCGACGGGTTACGCCCGCGCCTTCTCGATGAGAGCTATGCACTCGACCTCGCTTGGCGCGGAACCGATGGCGAGGAGCACATGCGGCAGAAAGTGCCAGTGAGCGGGGAATTTCTCGCCACCGTGATGGTCGGCGACAGAGTCAGGCCGGTCCCGGTGCCGATCCGGGTGACGGACGAGACCGACGCCGTGCCGGCCATCGTGCCGGATGCCGCCGAACGCCTGCGACATCTGGATAATCTTCGAAACATTTTCGGCACCGGCACGCTGCTCAGCGTGGCCATCTTCGCCATTGGATTTGGCTGGCACAAGTGGCGCCGCCCGGCAGCCGCTTCAGTTCCCCATGCAAGCGTCGCGGCAGAGTCCGGCTCGGCGGACATGCAAAAGCAACCGTCCAAAACATGGGACATTCCACCAAGGCTCGCTTCGCTGACGGCGCTATGTCTCACAGCTGCCGGCATCCTCGGCTGGCTTGCCTTGATGGATAGCCGGAATTTTGCAGCGATAAGCGGTCAGGGGCGTGACGCGCTGGCGACTATCACGGCTTTCCACGTCGAGATAGACAAAGACCGCCGCCAGTCTCATACGATCGAACTCGCCTGGCGTGACGCCGCGGGCACGGAGCGCCAGTTCAGGCGAACGCATATCAGCAACCGCTTCGCGATGCAGATCGCGGTCAATGGGCGGCTCATGGTTCGGCAGATTCCGATCCGCTATCTGGAGGACGACCGCTCCGCGCGACCGATGATCGTCGGCGACGCCGACGAACAAGCACGGCAAAACAGCAGCGGCCTCGCCGGCGCCCTCATTTTCGGCGTGCTGGGACTTCTCTTCGCAGCGATCACAGCGTGGCGCATGCGCCGCAACGCGCAGCGAACAAATGCTGCGCCAACGCAGCAGGACGCCGCCGCAACGACGAGAAGCGAACGTATCGATCCCGTCCTTTCAAGGGAACGCCAACGAGATCGCCAACCATCGGCAAAACAACCCACCACCGGCGAATAAATCATCGGCTGGGGTCCCGCGGTTGACCTGAGAGGCTATCCCCGACACAACCTTGTCCCACGGAGAAGCCGGCCCGCGAC
>JAEXHR010000139.1 GCA_023449855.1 Pseudomonadota bacterium
CTCTGCTTCTGTTGCCTATTCACATATGTGAATTCGCGACTCTTTGACCCAAAACGCGCCGCTGCGTCTTGCGTCGCGGCGCGTCACCACGCAATCTCCCGCCAACAAAAAGATCATAACTGGGAGAAGACAAACATGAAGCGTCGTACGTTTTTGGCTGGAGTCGGGGCCACCGGTCTCGGTCTGATCGCATCGCCGGCCATCGTCCGTGCAGCGAATGACAGCCCGCTGAAATTCGGCGTGCTCACCGATATGACTGGCCTGTTCGCCGACAATGGCGGCGCGGGCTCGGTCGCAGCAGCACAGCTCGCCATCGACGAATGCGGCGGCAAGGCGCTCGGCAAGCCGATCCAGCTCGTTTCCGCGGACCATCTCAACAAGCCCGATGTCGGTGGCAATATCGCGCGCCAGTGGTACGATCAGGAGAGCGTCGATGTCATTCTCGATGTGCCGGTGTCGTCGGTCTGCATCGCCGTGCAGACCTTCGCCAAGGAGCGCAACAAGATGTTCATCACATCTGCCGGCGGTTCGGCGGATCTGAGCGGAAAATTCTGCTCGCCGAATTTCATTCAGTGGACCTACACCACCTATGCGCTCGCCAACGTCGCAGGGAAGGCGATGTTGCAGCGTGGCGGCGATACATTCTTTTTCATCGTGGCCGATTATGCGTTCGGCCAGGCGCTCGAGCGCGACGTCACCGAAGTTGCCGTCAAGGGCGGCGGCAAGTCGCTCGGCCGCGCGCCGCATCCGATCAACACGGCGGATTTTTCCTCGCAGTTGCTGACGGCAAAATCGTCGGGCGCCAAGGTCATCGCGGTGGCCAATGCCGGCAGCGATACGCAGAACGTCATCAAGCAGGCCGAGGAATTCGGCCTGATGGGCGGCGACCAGAAGATGATCGCGCTGCTGCTTGACGTGAACGACATCCGCAGCGTCGGTCTCAAGAGTGCGCAGGGCCTGCTGGTGACGTCGGGCTTCTACTGGAACATGGACGATCGCACCCGCGAATTCTCCAAGCGCTACGCGGCCAAGATGGGTAAACCGCCGAGCATGATGCAGGCCGGCGTCTATTCATCGACGCTGAACTACATCAAGTCGGTGGAGGCGGCGAACACCAAGGATCCGGCGGCTGTCGTGAAAGACCTGCAGGGCCGCACCTTCGACGACGCCTTCTTGCGCAACGGCAAGCTGCGTCCGGACAATCTGATGGTGCACGACATGTATCTGGCCGAGGTGAGGAAACAGAACGAGGTCAGCGATCCCTATGACGTGCTGAAGATCCTCGCCACCGTGAAGAGCGAGGAAGCCTTCCCGCCGCTGTCGGCGAGTGCGTGCCCGATGGTGATGGCGAAGAAGTAGGGCGACTGACAAGGCAAATGGTCGGGCTGGCAACAGCCCGGTCATCCTAAGCGTTCTGCGGTTTGCGGCCCGGCCGGCTCAGCTTGGCGGCATCAGTCGCAAGCCGCGTTTCATTGATGCGCTGTGCTTCGGCAAAGCCGAGGCGGTCTTCGTCGATGATCTTGTCGAGCGGCGACGGTCCGGGCACGGGCGGCGGCTCCGTTGGCTTCACCAGCGGATGCAATTGCGAGCCATGTTCGGCGACGAAGCCGACTCGCGGCTCGTCGAAAACTTTTTCGGCCCAAGGTGCCTGATTTTTCATAAGCAGGATTTAGGCGCTTACGGGCGGTTCGTCCATGGCGGACTGCGGCGATGGCAATCTGGCGTCCGCTGCCGGCCGTTTATGGGCGCGCGGGTTATGGCCCCCATCAAGGAGCTTCGCGCATCGGAGCGAAGCTCGTCGCTACCGGCTTTAGAGCCACAAAACCGCGCCGTTGATCTGAGCAATCACGCACGCACTTCAAAGATCATATTGAAGGGCGTCTCAGTCGCGCGGCGGAAGCGCTTGAATCCGGCCTCCGTCGCGACCTGACGCAACTTGCTCTCACCTGCCTGGGCACCGAGTCCCAGGCCGACCTCCTGAGAGAGCGACGCGGGTGTGCAGATGAATGTCGAGGCGTGATAGAAGACGGACCCGACCGGATTCAGATTGTCCTCGAGATTGTCGTGAGCGAATGGCTCCACGACCATCCACACCCCGTCTTTGGCGAGCGTTTCCTTGACATGCTTGCCCGCGCCGACGGGATCGCCCATGTCGTGCAGGCAATCGAAGAACGCCACGAGATCGTAGTCTTTTGCCGGAAAATCCTTGGCGCTGGCCTGCGCGAATTCAATGCGGTCTCCGACCCCCGCTTCCTCGGCCAGGACCTTCGCGCGCTCGATCGAGGGCTTGTGGTAGTCGAACCCGAAGAACTCAGATTTGGGATAGGCCTGCGCCATCACGATCGTCGAGGCGCCATGGCCGCATCCGACATCGGCCACTTTGGCGCCGGCTTTCAGTTTAGCTTCGATACCTTCGAGCGTTGGAATCCAGTTCGAAACGAGATTGGCGTTGTAGCCCGGCCTGAAGAAACGTTCGGTACCCGAGAAAAGGCACTTGGAATGCTCGTGCCAGCCGACGCCCTTTCCTGTTCGAAAGGCTTCGGCGATTTTCGGTTCGTCGAGATAGGTGGACTGTACGACGTCGAATGCACCGGCGAAGAAAGCTGGCGAGCCCTCCTCGGCGAATGCCATCGCTTGTTCGGCAGAGAGAGAGAACGCGTTCTTTTCCGGGTGATAATCGATGTAACCGGAGGCGGCCTGACCGGAGAGCCACTCGCGGACATAACGCTCATGCAGGCCGGTCTTTTTGGAAAGCTGGGACGGTGTGACGGCGTCGCCATCCGCCATGGCCTTGTAAAGGCCGAGACGATCGCCGAGCAGTATGCTGGCACCGCCTAGTGAAATACCGAGATCGCCGACCAGCTTTCCGACGAGTGCGTTCAGTTTTTCAGGATTGGGCTCACGCATTGCAGCATCCTCCACATGGTGAAGAACTGCCCCTCGTTTAGTTAAGCACGATTGGCGGATTACAAGTAGGGCGGAGCGTTGCTCGATGTCAGATTGAGGACGATGCGGGATTGTCCGCTCCTGGTGCCAAGCGGATAGTTTCCCCTTTGTCTGCATCGTCGTTTCTGAGGGGGCGGTGCAGGGAGCCCATTGCCCAAATCTGGAACGCTAAGCTGCGCTCAGGTGGCACAACTCTTGCTGCTCCAAGGCTGACGTGACGGAGGCAGCGAGGGCAGTATTTGAAGAATGTTCTGATCCATCGTTTGAGCGACTGGTGTGCGCTGATCTGGCGCGAAATCAAGAATTCGGTCAGGCACGTCCCGATGCACTAGGTCGCGTCACACCGCCTCCGAGGCGGGCCACAGGCGCTGAAAAATCGCTTTTCGTCGGCTCTGACGCGTCTGCTGCGTTGGTAGATGCCACGAATAGGGTGGATGCCGGCTGTTCGCGTGGACGGACAATGCGTGTCCATACTGAAATCCGTCGAAGCGCATAGTTTCTTTCGATTTCTGCTGCGGCGCGGCGCTCTCTAAGCTTTCGTTCGCAAGCGAGGCTGCATCATGTTTCGTCATGAGTTGCCTGGGTTTTCTACGGATAGCTATGAAAGTGCGGCTATGACCTCTGCCATCGTCTATTTCCTGAATGGCCCCAATGCCAATCTCTACGGGCTCGACAAGAGCGGCACTTACGGCCGTGAGAGCTTCGTTTCCATCAAAAAGCGCTGTGAGGACCATGCGTCGTCGCTTGGAGTGAAAGTAGATTTCCGGCAGTCCAATCACGAGGGCGTTCTGGTGGACTGGATCCAGGAGGCACGGGAGAAGGCTGAAGGGATTGTCATCAACGCGGCTGGCCTGACTTATTCTTCGGTCCCCATTCTCGACGCGTTGCTCGCTTTCGAAGGCCCGATCATCGAAGCGCATATGAGCAATATCTGGAAGCGCGAGCCGTTCCGACACCATTCCTACGTGTCGCGGGCAGCGACCGGTGTGATCGCCGGGCTCGGTGCGCTCGGCTATGAACTGGCGCTGACCGCGGTATCGCGCCTGATCGCCGAGAAGGCTGCGCAATGACGTTGGAGGTGATGGCGTTCTACAGCGCGTTCGATGATTTCGCGACATGGCAGGACGCGCTGGCCGTTGAAGGTATCGACCTGCGGCAGGCGGGGGATATCACCGATCCCGCCAGCGTGCGGCATGCATTGGTGTGGAAGCCGCCGCATGGGTTCTTCGCCCGCTATCCGAATCTCGGACTGGTGGTCAATCTCGGCGCCGGCGTGGACGCGCTGGTCGGCCGTGACGATCTGCCTGATGTACCGATCACGCGCCTGTCCGATCCGAAAATGGCGCGCATGATGGCGGGCTATGTGCTGTTTGCCGTGACGCGCCATGCCCGCGACATCCCCGCTTTCGAACGCGCGCAATCCAGGCACCGCTGGCACTATATCCATCCACGCGATCCCGAGGCGATTACGGTCGGCGTGCTGGGTCTGGGCGAACTCGGACTGACCGCAGCGCTCGAATGTGCGCGGCAGGGTTATCGTGTGCGTGGCTGGTCCAATACGCTGAAGACAGCGGAGGGTATCGAGACGTCAGCGGGACTGTCGGCGCTGCCGGATATCCTGGGTGCGAGCGATATCCTTGTCTGCATGCTGCCGCAGACGCCGCAGACGCGCGGGCTGCTGGATGCTGCACGCCTCGCGCAGCTGAAGCGCGGCGCAGCCTTCGTCAATGTCTCCCGCGGCAGCATCGTCGACGAGCCGGCGCTGATCGAGGCGTTGCGCTCCGGCCATATTGCCGAAGCGACGCTCGACGTCTTCGCCACCGAGCCCTTGCCGTCGGAGAGTCCGCTATGGGCGATGGACAATGTCCTGATCACGCCGCATCTCGCTTCGGTCGCGTTGCCGGGATCGGCGGCACGGCAAATCGGCGAGAATGTGCGGCGGCTGCGGTCGGGGCGGGAGCTGCTAAGCTGCGTCGATCCGCGACGGGGCTATTGAGCCCGGCGCAAATTGTCCGCCGACCGCGAAGGCCTCGCGCGCGTAATCGGCGAATGTCTGCACCGCTGGCCGTAGCGCGTGACGCTTCAGCCGCAGTGCCATTACATGGGTCGGCGGCAGCTTCTCGGTGATGGGCACGACGGCAACGCGGCTGCCGTCATAGCCGATGGTGGTGCGTGGCACCGCATTGTGGATCGAATAGCCCTGGCCATTCCCGATCAGCCCCCGGATCAATTCGAATGATCTCGTGCGGAACGAGATGCGCGGTTCGATGCCCGAGGCTGTGAACAGGCTGGCGAAATAGTCGCGCGAATGTGGAAGGTCCAGCAGGATGAAGGGTTCGTCCTGCATCTCCGGCAGGCTGATCGATGACCGGTTCGCCAGCGGATGATCCGCCGACACCACGATATAAGGCGGTAGTTCGCAGAACTTCTCGCCGACGATCTCGTCGGGGACTGCAAAGGAATAGGACAGCGCCAGTTCGGTGCGTCCCGAGATCAGGCCATCGATGATTTCCTGCTGGTCGCCTTCTTCCAGTTTCACCGAAATGCCTGGCTGGCGCTCGCGAAAGCCGGCCAACAGGCCAGGCATGAAGCGTGTTGCGAGGGTCAGGAAGCTGCCGACCACGATCTCGCCATGCAAGGTGCTGCCGAGGGATTGGGCGCTCTGGGCGAAATCGCGGGCATGATTGAGCAGCAAACGCGCATCGTTCACGAGCCGCAGGCCGGCCGGGGAGAGCGTCACGCCTTTGGCGAGGTGGCGGACGAAGATCTGGATGCCGAGTTCCGCTTCCATCTGGCTGAGCGCCGCCGAGATCGAGGGCTGCGACACGTTCAACCGCTTGGCCGCCTCGGTGACACTCCCGGCGTCAGCCGTCTCAACCACATAGCGCAGCGCCCTGAGCGAGAACCTCATCGCGTTTTCCTATGCATCTCCAAACATAAAAATATTTTTCTTATGATAGGCCCTCCGGCACCCTGTCGTCCAGTCGAACAGGAGCCGATCAATGATCCGCACAGGTGAAGAGTACAAACAGGGCATTCGCGATGGTCGCGAGGTCTGGATTGACGGCGAGCGCGTCAAGGATGTGACCGCGCATCCGGCGCTGAAGCCGATCATCGACGTCAAGGCCCGCATGTACGACATGGCGCATGAAGGGCGCTATGCCAACGATCTGACCTATGTGGAAGGCAATGAGAAGCACTCGATCTTCTACCGTCCGCCGACCGAGCAGAAGGACTGGCACGACAAGATCAAGGCTGTCGATCATGTCATGAAGGATATCGGTGGTGTCGTCACTCGTGTCGGCGACGAGACCATCGGCGAAATGTGGTCGCTGACTGACGGGCGCGATGTGCTGGCGGAGATCGATCCGCGCTTCGCCGCTAATATCGACCATCATATCCGTGCGGTGATCGAGAAGGACATCTTCCACGTCTCGGCCAATACCGATCCGAAGGGCGATCGCTCGCTGCCGCCGCAGCAGCAGGATCCGGACCTGATGGTCCACGTCACCCGCGAGACCGATGCCGGCATCATCATTCGCGGCGCCAAATATGAGACTGCGGCGGCCTATGCCGATCAGGCCTATTTGAAGCCAACAGTTGGCGCCTGGGCCAATGAGAAGCTGTCCGATTATGCCGTGGGCTGCATCGTCAAGATGGGCGCGCCGGGCGTCAAGCACATCTGCCGCGGAGGCTTCGCCAATCGCAGCAGCGCCAATATCAAGGACTATCCGCTTGCCAACCGCTTCGACGAAGTCGAGGCGCTGGTGGTGTTCGATGATGTGCTGATCCCGTGGGAAGACGTGTTCTTCTATCGGCATACCCGCGCCGCGCAATTCGTGCGCTCGACGCTGCATCGCTATTCGGCATTCCCCTATGTGTTGCGCCTGCTCTACACCGCCGACATGATGATCGGTGCGGCCATGTGGAATGCGAAGCAGACCGGTCTCGACAAGCTCCAGTCGGTGAAGGAGAAGCTCGCCGATCTCGTCTGCTATCGCGAGGGCATCAACGCGCATCTGACCGCTTCAATCGCCATGGCCGAAAAGAGCCCGGGCGGCCTGCTGATGCCGCAGCAGTCGATGCTGTATGCCGGCCGCGTGTTCGCCTGCTCGCAGCTGCCGGCCATGATGCATATCGCCCGTGAACTCTGCGGCGGCCAGATCTGCATTACCCCGAATGCCGATGCGTTCGAGGCCGAGGGCAGTGGGAAATGGCTGAACAAGTTCTATTCGCTGAACGATCAGTGGCATGCCGACGACCGCCGCAAGCTGCTGGCTTTCGCCCGCGACTTGCTGAATTCGGACTATGCCGGTCATCGCCTGACCTTCGCGCAATTTGCGCAGGCACCACACTTCAACCACTTGGCGGCTGTCTATAACAGTTTCGATTTCGCCGGGCCGCTGGATTTCGTGAAGAAGTCGGCCGGCCTGTCGGATCGCATCGACGGCGTGAAATCATGACCGCGGTGCATCCGGTGGTTGATGTCGACAGTTTTCGCGATGCGATGCGGGCGACCGCATCGGGCGTCGCGGTGGTGACCACGGATGGTGAGGCCGGCCGCGCCGGCGTCACCGTCTCGTCGCTGTGCTCGCTGTCGATGGAGCCGCCCTCGGTGGTGTTCAGCGTTCACCGCGACAATCGGGGCCTCGCGCAACTTCTCAGCAATGGCGTATTTGTGGCCAATGTACTATCTGACACGCAGGAGCGCGTGGCCAGCAGCTTCGCCGGCCTGATCCCCGAACTACGCGACAATCGTTTTCTCGCAGGTAGCTGGTCTGAACTGCTCACCGGCGCGCCGGCGCTCGACGATGCGCTGTGCAATTTCGATTGCCGCGTCGCCAGCGTGTTCGACTTCGGCTCGCATCGCATCATTGCGGGCGAGGTGCTGAATGTCCGCAAACGGGCCGCGCTGCCTCTGATCTTTTCCGATCGCACCTTCCGTCGTCTCGCTGCCGCCTGAGGATTTGTCCATGACCACCCATCAGCGTTTTCGCAAGTTCAATACCAAGGACGCCTATCCCGAGCAGTCGCTCGACAACGATGTCTGCATGGTCGTGCGGGCCAACAACACCGTCTATGTGCGCGGCCAGACTGCGATGGATCTCGACGGCAAGATCGTTGGCGTTGGCGATGCCGCCGCGCAGACGGAAAATGCCATGGCATGCGCCAAGGTGCTGCTGGAAGAGGCAGGTTCGAAGCTCGAGGACGTCGTCAAGATCGTCATCTATATCACCGATCGTGCCTATCGCGAGCCCGTCTATCGCGTCGTCGGCAAGTGGCTGAAGGGCGTCTATCCGGTCTCGACAGGGATCATCGTTCAGGGGCTCGCCAAGCCGGAATATCTCATGGAAATCGACATCATCGCGGAAATCCCGGCGTAACCACGCGTCTCCTCGCCGGCACGACAGCAATCAATCGGGCGTTTGCGGCTTCATCTTTCGCGGGATCGATGAAGGTGGTCACGTGCGCCCGTTTGACGGAAATTCTTGAGATAAATCAATAGTCTGGCACGATGTTTGCTTTTCTTTCCACGTCATAATCCTTGTGAGGTTTCGAGATGAAGCGCGCCTTGAAGTTTACTGCATTGATGTTGCTGTCGACGCTCGCCATCGGCGGACAGGCGTCTGCTCAGGAGAAGCTGGTGGTCAGCACCTGGGGTGGAAGTTTCCGCGATCTGATTGATGAAGCGATTGCGAAGAAATTCACGGCCGAGACGGGTGTGAAGGTCGAATACATCACCGGCGGCACGATCGATCGTCTCAATCAGGCCAAGCTGGCCGCCGCCAAGCCGGAGAGCGACGTCACCTTCACGACCGCACATGTCGGCTGGCTCTATGCCAATGATAATCTGTTCGAGAAGCTCGACATGGCGAAGGTTCCGAACGCCAGCCATCTTGTCGAACAGGCCAAGATCAGCCCGTATCACATCGGCGCCTGGGCCTATGTCTACACCATCGGCTATCTACCCGATCGTCTGCCGAAAGGCGTCAGTTTTGAGAGCTGGGAAGGTCTCTGGAATCCCGCGCTCAAGGGCATGATCTCGTCACCGGATTTCGATCCGAGCCATGTGATGGTTGTTGCCGCGAAACTGTCGGGCGGCGATGCGTCCAACTGGGAAGTCGGTGAGGCCAAGATGAAGGCGCTGAAGCCGAACTATAAGGCGTTCTACACCAATGACGCCAACAGCCAGCAGTTGTTCGCCACGGGCGAAACCCCGGTGCAGGTCGTGCTGTCGATGAACGCTTATTACATGCAGAACCAGGGCGTGCCGATCAAGCTGGCGATCCCGAAGGAGGGCGCGGTGCTTGGTGTCGACACCATGGGCATCACCAAGGGCTCGACCAAGGCCGATCTCGCCTACAAGTTCATCAATACGGCACTCGATCCCGATGTGCAGGCGAAGATCGCCGAACTGAAGAAGGGCAGCCCGGTCGTGAACAACGCCAAGGTCAAGCCCGAGATCGCGGCACTGCCCGGCGTGTTCACCACGGCGGATCAATGGGCGAAGCAGAGCCTGGTGATCGATGCCAAGCTGCGGGCTGAGAAGACCGGCACCTGGCGCAAGTGGTTCACTGAGAACATCATGGCTCCGTAAGAGTCTCCGGTGCGCGGTCCGGCTGATCTGCTCGGATCGCGCCCCATCGTTCTGTTGTCGTCCTCGCCGAGTTGATCCATGAACACACGTCCATTCCTGGGATGGTTTGTCTCGCCGGCTGGCCTCGTCGCTGTGGGCCTGCTGGCTGCGATGCTCGCTGTGTTTCAGTACAGCGTGCGCGCCTATGTGCCAGGTTCGCTTGAGGTCGGCGGGTTCACCTGGGCGAATTTCGAGGCCATGCTGCGGCCGCTTTATGCGCTAGCCTTCTGGAACACGGTGCTGATCTGTTTCGAGACGGCTGTGTTCACTCTGCTGCTGGCTTATCCGCTCGCCTATGCGCTGACGCGCACCACCAATTCTGCGCTGCGCTCCTTCATCCTTATCGTGTCGGTGACCCCGTTGTTTCTCGGCGAGGTGGTGCGGACCTATTCCTGGATGATCGTGCTCGGTAACAACGGCTTCCTGAATTCGCTGTTGCTCAAGACTGGCCTCATCGAACGTCCGCTGCAGATGATGTTCACCGCCGGCGGCGTGGTCGCGGCGCTGGTGCATGTCACCATGCCTATCATGGTCATCATGCTGGCGGCGGCGCTGTCGCATATCGATCGTAACTACGAGAAGGCGGCCGAGAGCCTCGGCGCTGGCCCGGTTCGCATCTTCATGACCATCACGCTGCCACTGTCGATGCCCGGCATCGTCGCCGGCTTTTCGACGGCCTTTGCATGGACCTTCAGCGCCTTCGCGACGCCGCAACTGATCGGCGGCGGCCGTGTCGCTACGGTCTCGACATTGATCTACCAGCTCGGCTTCTCGTCCTTCAACTTCCCGTTCGCCGCCAGCCTGTCCATCATCGGTCTTGCGCTCTCGCTGGCCGTGATCGCACTGCTGAAGAAGGCCGCGAGCCCCCTCGAACGTATGGCAGGCACCACGTGAAGCGTTCACCCGGCATGCTGATGCTGCGATGGTCGGGCCGTATCCTGGTTGCCGCCATTCTCCTGTTCGTCTTGCTTCCCGGCGTCGTGGTGGCGATATCGGCCTTCAATGATCGCGCGATCCTGCAATTTCCGCCGCAATCATGGTCGCTGCGCTGGTTCTGGCGCGCTTTCTCCTATGCCGATTTTGCAAAGGGATTCTGGAACGGCCTAACGGTGACGGTTTGGGCATCGACCATTGCGGTCGTGATCGGTTCGGCCTTCGCGTTTGCGATCCATCGCTACAAATTCGCGCTGCGCGATCTGCTCGAAGGCATCCTGCTGTCGCCACTCATCATTCCGCACTACACTATCGGCCTCGGCGTTCTCATCCTTGCCTCGCAGACCGGCGTCGGCCGTGGATTCCCGCTCGTGATCTTCGCGCATGTGGTGATGGTGCTGCCTTTCGTGATGCGCAGCACTTACATCTCGCTGGAGAATCTCGATACCCGGCTGGAGCTCGCTGCGTCCAGCCTTGGCGCCACCCCGCTGCGGATCCTGTTCACGGTCACGATTCCGCTTCTGATCCCGGGTCTGCTCAGCGGCTGGCTGTTCGCCGCGATCCTGTCCTTCAACGAATTCACCGCGACGCTGTTCGTCAGCAGTCAGGCGACGCAGACGCTGCCAGTCGCCATGTACAACTATGTGCGCGAATTCGCGGATCCCACGCTGGCCGCGTTGTCGGTCATCTACATCGTCGTGACTGCGACCTTGCTCACCATCGCCAATTCCTTCCTGGGCCTCGGGAAAATCCTGAATGTTGATGCGCACTGATCCGATGACCGAGACTTCTTCGCAGCCGGGGGGCGACAGAACACGCCCCGCCGTCCAGCTTGACGGCGTTACCAAGCGCTTTGGCGACTCCACGGCGTTGCATGAAGCCTGGCTCAAGATCCGGCCGAGCGAGTTCATGACCCTGCTGGGTCCGTCCGGTTGCGGAAAGACGACGCTGCTCAATCTCGTCGCCGGTTTTCTCGAAGCCGATAATGGCGAGATCTTCATCGATGGTGAGCTGGTGACCGCGACGCCCGCGCATATGCGCGAGATCGGCATCGTATTCCAGAACTATGCGCTGTTCCCGCATATGAGTGTGGCCAAGAATGTCGCTTACGGCCTCAAGACCCGCGGCGTCGAGAAGAAGGAAATCGCGCGTCGGGTCGACGAGGCGCTGGCGCTGGTGAAGCTCTCGGGCTTTGCCGATCGCAAACCGCGCCAGTTGTCTGGTGGCCAGCAGCAGCGCGTGGCGCTGGCCCGCGCGCTGGTCATCAAGCCGAAGGTCCTGCTGCTCGACGAGCCGTTTTCGGCGCTGGACAAGAATTTACGCGGTTCGATGCAGGTCGAGCTCAAGCAGATCCAGCGCGAACTCGGTGTCACCACCATTTTCGTTACTCATGATCAGGGTGAGGCATTGTCAATGTCGGATCGCATCGCGGTCATGTCGGCGGGCCGCATTCGCCAGATTGCCGCACCTGACGATATCTATCGCCGTCCGGCGGATCGTTTCGTCGCATCCTTTGTCGGCGACGCCAATATCCTTGGCGGACAACTGATTGAGAAGCGCAACGAGACCGCAGTGATTTCGATTGGCGATATCCGTGTCGAGGTCCCTGCCGCGCCGCTCGCAGAGCTCTCGGCAGGCGATGTCGTGGACGTCTTTGTACGCCCCGAACATCTGTCGGTCACCCCCCGTGGGGCGTTGGGATCGTTGCCCGGTACCGTGACAACCCAGGTGTTCCAGGGCGGCCATGTCGATCTCTATATCGATGCACCCGGCAGCGCACGGGAGCGCGTTCTGCTGCGGTCGCCGGGCATTGCGGCGCTGTCGTCCTGTCCAGTCGGAGCCGAAATCGGATTGACGATCGTATCCGACGATATCGTCGCGTTTCCGCAGGACACGTCGACGTGACGCGCATGCATCTAGAAAGACGGCGCGGCGGCCGGATTCATCGCGCGCGCGACATAGTCCTTCTGCTGCGGCCGGTAGCGTTCCCACAATGCGCGGAGCTGACCGATCGGGGCATCGTGCCAGTCGACGCGCAGATCGACCACCGGCCAGTCGAACATATGCGCCACATGCAGGCCAGCGGCGTGTTCGTCATCGGTCTCGCCGCCGGCGTCGAGGCCGGCTTCCAGCGCCGACATCAACCGTTCAGCCAGCGGCTGTCCGGCCGTTGCCTCGAACTTTGCTATCATCACGGCCGGGACTTTTTCATCGACCAGCAGATTGCCCATCGCAAGACAGCCGGCGCCTTGCGCAATGCCGACGATCGGCAGAGCCTGAGCGCCGGAGTGCCATACCACTTGGCCGTAACGATCGATGACGCCGACCTGGCGCCAGGCTGGCTGCGGAGTGCCCTGGGTCAAATTGCCGAGCACGGCGCCTGCGCCGAGTCCCTGGCGCAGCAGCGCGAGGCCGGTCGGCCCCAGCGATGGATCGGTGACATTCTGCGACACCACGAGGCCGAGCGGTCCGACCCAGGCACATCGCGCCGGCACGGCAATGCTCGACGACGTGATGGCGATGCCGAACGCGCCAGTCTCCGGACATCGTGCCGAAATGGAATAGGTCATCATACTGCTCCCGTAAGCGTCAAAGTATTGGTAGTATAGATGATCGAAAGAATAGCTCAAATACTTTGCGAGCTCATTAGTATTGAAAGTATAAGTGCGAACTCCAATCTCGATATCATCGCTTATATCGAGAAGGTTCTTGCGTCGTCCGGGGTCTCCGCGCGGCGTGTGCCGTCGCCGGACGGCCGCAAGGCATCGTTGCTTGCGACCATCGGTCCGGCGGATCGCGCGGGACTCGTGTTGTCGGCACATACGGATGTGGTGCCGGTTGACGGTCAGGCCTGGACCGTGCCGCCGTTCGCCGGCATCATTCATGATGGTCGCGTCTATGGCCGCGGCGCGACTGATATGAAAGGCTTTCTCGCGGTCGTTCTCGCCGCCGTGCCGCGTTTGAAGCAGACAGCGACCGCTGCACCGGTGCATCTCGCATTCTCCTATGACGAGGAAGTGGGCTGCCGCGGCGCGCCGGATCTCGTACGCGCGCTGACGCAATCCGTTGCGCCACCGGCGCTTGCCATTGTTGGTGAACCGACCACCATGCGCGTGGTGCGGGCGCATAAAGGCAAGGTGGCGCGCCGCCTGATCTTTACGGGGCGCACCGGCCATTCGGCGATGCTGCATCGCGCGGCGAATGCGGTCGATGCAGCAGCTGCTATCGCTCATGCCATACGAGGTCTGGCCGATGCAGAGATCGCTCGTGGGGGCGATGCGGCGTTCGACCCGCCTTACAGCACCATCCATGTCGGCTCACTTCATGGAGGGAGCGCCGTGAATCTCGTCCCCGAACGCGCCGTGCTCGAATATGAAATCCGCACCATGCCCGGCCGCGACGCCGATGAAATTCTGGCGCGGATCGATGCTCTCATTGCGGTCGAGCGTAACCGGCTTCAGCGTAGCGCGTCCGAAGCCGATATCGTCGCCGAGGAAATGTCCAGCTATCCCGGTCTCGACACCTCAGTCGATCATGCTGCCGCCCGGCTGGTGGCGCGACTTGCCGGTGATACGCAGCCGGCAACAACCGTCGCCTTCGGGACCGAAGCCGGCCTTTATGCGCAAGCGAGCATTCCCACGCTGGTGTGCGGTCCCGGCGACATGGCGCGGGGGCACAAGGCCGATGAATGGATCGGCCTCGACGAACTCTCTGCCGCCGATGCGATGATGGATCGGCTGTCCGATCTCCTGCGTCGCTCGGCGGAGCACTGGATGAAGCAATGACACGGGATGGAGTACCGGCATGAAAACGACGATGCAGGCGATCATCGCAACGAAACCCGGCGGTCCGGAGATGCTGGCGCAGATCGAGCGACCG